>CALGJU010000100.1 GCA_937928685.1 uncultured Granulosicoccaceae bacterium | reverse complement strand
TTCTGCACCACTCGCAGCCTGCTTCGGCGTATCGCACGCAGTCCCTGAATGATCCTTGGCCCACTGCTCTGCCTTGGCTTTAGTGCGGTTATAGACCGATACTTCATGGCCCGCGCTGGCAAGATGCCCGGCCATTGGAGAGCCCATAACACCCAAACCAATAAATGCTACTTTTTTAGTCATATCTGTCTCTACTTTGGATGCGTTACGTTGATTGTGATGCGCCATTTTATACGCGATGTCGTCGCTTTACTGTCGCTTTACTTTACTGTCGCTTTACTTTATCAGGCCCGCCAGCTTCTCAATCCCTGCGCGAATATTGGCTGCGGGTATTGACGAAAAACCGATTCTTAAAAAAGCTTCGTCGGGCACAGGATCCATGTAGTACGGATTGCCCGAGACAACCAATATGCCATTTTCACTGGCTTCTTGTTGCACTTCATCCGCATCTGCACCATCAGGGAGCTGCACCCAGAACGCACTGCCACCAAACGCGGGCGCACGACTTGAATCCGGCATAAACTCTGTTAATGCATCATCCAGTGCCTGCCAGCGCTGCTTGTAACTGGACGCGATCCTGTGCACCAGTGAATCATGGTGACCCAGGGCAAGAAAGTGCGCCACAGCGTTTTGATTATTCGATGGCGGGTGCCGAAGCATCAATCTGCGGAGCGCGCGCGCTTCACTGATCAGTTCTTCCGGACCAACCATGTAGCCTAGTCTTAGACCCGGTGCCAACGTCTTTGAAAGGCTGCCTACATAGATTACCCGGTCATTGCCATCAAGACTTTTCAGCGCAGGGGTCGGAGTTCCTGCAAAGTTAAGCTCACTTTCATAATCATCTTCAATGATTAAGATGTCGTGCTCTGAGGCACGCCTCAATAGTTCCTGTCGGCGCTCAAGTGACATCGTTGCTGTGGTAGGAGATTGATGGCTGGGGGTACAGAACACCACATTGCACTCATTGATTCGATCATCGACAACCAATCCGTTTTCATCAACATCAAGCGGTATCAACTCGCAGTTTCTAAGCTCAAATATATTTCGCGCATCAGGGTAACCAGGGTTTTCAAAACCGACTTTATCGCCTTCATTTATTAACAGGCGGGCCAGTATGTACAGCGCATTTTGAGCCCCCATAGTGACCAGCACCTGATCGGTGGACACCCACAGACCGCGTGGCGGTAGAACGCGGTTTTGAATCTGCTCAAGCAGCAGTGGATCATCGTTATCTACTGAGTCCGGCATCCAGTTGGTGATGGCCTGAACTGCCAAAGACTGGCGACAACACTCACGCCACTCATTGATGGGAAACATTGCAGGATCAGTCTGGCCTGCAGTAAACGGAAATTCGTAGTCACGCCAACGGCCGAGTAAACTGTCCAGATTGCGCTGCTTTGAGGGCCGGGTTAAGAAGCGCTTTTCCCAATCGGGTGATTCGGCATCGCTTGTGACCGGTTGCGGCGCACGCGCCAATCGGCTGTTTACCAGTTCAGAATTGACAAAATATCCACGCCGCTCTTCTGCCAGCAAATAGCCTTCATCCATCAGGTGCTGATACGCATGCACCACAGTATTTCTTGCCACCCCAAGCTGCCTCGCCAATTCTCGCGACGAAGGCAAAGGCCGATGATGCGGAATGTGGCCGTCAAGGATGGCAGTCACCAGTGCCCGCCGAAGCTGACTTTGCAAACTGTCACCACGATCACTGGACAACCGGATGAGCTGCCGCCACATGGGCTGACTGGTCTTTTGTTTGCGGTCTGGTTCAGAGCCCAATGTGGTCTCACAAAGTGATGGTGCGATTAAACAAATTCAAAAGTGCCCGCATTTGCTGTTTTGTGTAAAGCTTGCGAGGCAGGCAGAATGAGGCAATAGACAGCTAAACGACTTCTGAGTTTAATCCACGCTCACTTTCCAGTAAACATAAAGCCTACACCAGTCCCACAACATTCTCACCGTTTAAGAGCAGCCGAATATGTCAGACACTAAAATGCCAGCGATAATCGCTCATCGCGGCGCCAGCGGCAGCGCACCGGAAAATACCCTGGCAGCCATCCGCCTGGCCGCAGAACACGGCGCACGCTGGATCGAGATAGACGTCAACATCTCAGCTGACGGCATTCCAGTGCTATTTCATGACGACGGGCTGAGCCGATGCAGCAACGGTCACGGACTGGTGATTGAGCATTCGCTCAACACACTCAAGTCACTTGATTGTGGCAGCTGGTTCGCAGCGGAGTTTGCCGGAGAAAAAATCGCCACTTTTGACGAATGCCTGGAGCTTGCCACGGAATGCAATCTCGGCATCAATCTAGAGATCAAGCCCTGCAGCGGTTGGGAGTTACCCACCATCGATGCGATCTCTCAACTTCTCAACAGCAAAAAGACACTTCCCCCCATTGTTGTGTCGAGCTTCAGCCATCTTGTCATGCAACGTGCTGCAATCAACTTGCCCGAGCTGCCACGCTCGTCTTTGTTTTTAGTTGCTCCACCCGATTGGCACTCTTTGTTAACCCAAGTCGGCGCATCTAATATTCATTTGCATGGTAATTCGATACTCACCGCGGAGATGGTAACGGACTTTAAAAACAACGGGCTGGGTGTGTATTGCTACACCGTTAATACCAGCGACGAAGCCCGGGCGTTGTTTGATATCGGCGTTGATGGTGTGTTTACCAACTACCCGAAAGAGCTTCTTGAGCAATTCGGCACCTAGTTTGTACTGAAACAAATAGATTGCACATATGCACACTCTATTTGTTCCAGTACAGTAGCAGGCATGCCGTGTATGCGATTTTTCGGGCTTAGCTAGACTGACCCCTCAGCCTACCTGCGACCCACCAAAGAGGACAAGCGCTTGCCTTCAAGTTGCTGCACCCAATGTAGTACCTCTGGCCATTGGTCAGCCCAACAACACAAATGAGTATTTTCCGGCACCTCCCACAACGAGGCCGAAGGTTGCTTAAGCATCCATTGCTTAACAAGTTTTGGCGGAATAACTGTGTCATTACCACCCACCAAATGCAGCTGCCTGATAGAGGCAGGCAAGGGTGCGCGAGTAGCCGGATTTATCGATCCATAAAGCTTTGTATATCGATGGTGCGATGTCCAGGCATCTGTGTCGATGTTACCCGCCAGAGTCACCACTGCCGTGACCTTCGGTAACTTCTCTGCCACCAGCAACGCCAACGCACCTCCGCCGCTGTGCCCCATTAATACAATGTTTCTAAATTGCTGTGTACGTTGCGCAATCACCTCAACCATGCTCAAGACGACTTTCTCTGAGAAACGCGAAAAGGTCCAGTAGTCTGCGTTGCATTGATCATCCAACACCATACCGAAGTAACACGGCCGACCTATGTATAAGGTATTACCCTTGTCTTTGCTCATAAGGTTAAGCATCAGGGCTTTTCGAGGCGTCGGATCAGACTTCACAAAATAACGCCATTGCCAGGCGACGCCATCACCCTCAATGTATACGTGCACCGTGTCTCCCACTACATCGCGTCTCGGCGCATACACCACATGCCTGAATTTTTCACTGTGCTGAGTTGATCGACTAAAACCCAACTGTTCTGCCCTTGCGTCCACCTGTTGGTAAGCAGCTGTGCTACAAGACGCCGTCATTGCTGCAATCACAACAATGACAACACCTTTCCCGGCACGCATAAACAGCGCGGCGATGCGGATAATTTTTAACGAGGCAGTATTCACAAACATCCCCTCATTGTAGTCCACCACCGCTGACTGCTGTGATGCTGTTTTTGTAATCAACGTTGCATACGCTGGAATTACCCCTATCCTCTATTCATGACTGTTGGTCATACACGCCATTTCACAAACGATCCACCACCTCATGACAAAACATCGTGAATAAAAAAGAACGGACTTACAGAGAACAATCACTGCTTGATCACGCGCTCGCCTGCTTCAACACGGATCAGTGGGAGAACGTGAGTGTGGCTGAAATTGCTGACAGAGCAGGTGTGGCCAAAGGCACTGTCTACCTGCACTTCACTAGCAAGCACGAAATTTACGCGCAACTGACATTGCAGTTCTACAACACCCTGTTAGCAGAGTGCCAGAGCCTTTCCGGCACAGACAGTCGCAGCCGGTTGGTCTTGTTTATTTCTACCGTATTCAAACACCATCAGGAAAAACAGGAATATCGTCGCGTCACACAATATTGCCAACGCGAAGATTTTATAAAAAACCTGAACCCTGAGCTCGCACAATCACTGGCAAATATCGAATACCGGTTTCAGTCTGTTATCACAGCGCTTCTTTGTGACGGCATAAAAGACGGTAGCTGGGGTGCGGACGCGATCAACAAGATGCCCGGTATTACCTACACAATAAAAGGCGCACTTTCTCAGTTCTGTTGCAATAAAAACACTGATCAAGAGAGCCAGATACCACTGATCAACTCAATCACAGACTATATACTCTCAAGTGTCGGTCCCGGTAAAAAATCAAAAACAGTAACCGACTCCTTGAAATTCACCCTCGACCAGGCTTTGGAAACATAAAATGGGCAGATCTGCTTTAATTGCTGCACTAGTGGTAGTAGCGCTAGTACTATGGATGGCGAGCGGCCAGATTGGTTCTGACCAAAAAAGCGCAAGCCAGAATGAATCAGACCAGCGCACCGAGTCAGTCGCGTCGAAACCGGTCATGGAAGACAAGCCTGCGGTAAAAATGAAAGTACAAACGCGGATCCAAAGTGCGGAAAGCACTACGCGTGAAGTTGTTGTTCAAGGTCAACTGGAACCGCTACAGATACTCACGCTGCGCGCAGAGACTGCCGGTAATATCGAATCACTGCCCGGCAAAAAAGGACAACGCATTGGTCGCGGCCAAGAACTCGCCAGACTCTCGGTTGACAATCGTGCTGCAGACCTCGCGGTAGCGCAAGCTAACCTGGCCCAGGCTAACAACGAGTACCAGGCTGCACGCAAATTACAAAGACAGGGTCTGCAGTCCACCCTCAGCCTGGAAGCTACAAGTGCAAAACGCGAAGCAGCCCGAGCACATGTACAAGCGGCCGAACTGGAATTCTCAAACACCAGTGTCTCAGCGCCTATAGACGCATTAATTGAAGACGTCATGGTGAAGGAAGGCGACTTTATTCAGCGCGGCGATGCGCTGGCAACACTGGTTGATAACAGCCAGCTCCTGGTGACAGGCAATGTGCCGCAACAACTTATTGGCGACGTAAAACAAGGTCAGAAAGCGAGCATAAAACTTGTCACGGGTGAAACACTTGAGGGTCAGGTGAAGTACATATCCTCTATGGCAGACGACACCACCCGGAGCTTCAAAATTGAAGTGTTAATAGACTCAGCGCCTGCTGGCACACTGACCGGCATCAGTGCGCAGATCAGCATTCCTGTTGAAACCCTGCTGGCACATCGTGTATCACCCGCCATCCTCGCACTGGATGACAACGGCGCACTGGGAATCAAAGCCATCGGTGAAGACAACATCGTCGTCTTTCACGCTATAGATGTGGTGAAAACCGAGAGCAATGGCGCATGGGTTACCGGACTGCCCGATACTGTCACCGTCATTACGTTAGGTCAGGGCTTTGTTAACCCCGGAGAGCAAGTTGAACCTGTTTCAACCCCACAAATAAGTGACTCAAACAATGCAGCCAACACGGGTAATTCCACCCTATGAATGCAATTATAGAAGCGGCATTCAATCGCAGCCGAGCGGTCTTATTGGTATTGATATTCTTCATACTTAGTGGCGTCATGGCTTATCGGGCGATTCCGAAAGAAGCTGAGCCCGATGTCGCGATACCGATTATCTATGTATCTATGAGTCACGAGGGGATCTCACCCGAAGACAGCGAACGTCTGTTGCTGCGCCCGATGGAGGCCGAGCTACAAAATATACCAGGGGTTAAAAAGATCACCAGCACCGGATCTGAAAGCCATGGCTCAGTGTTACTTGAATTTGATGCAGGCTTTGACCCGGGCACGGCGCTTGCCGATGTTCGTGAAAAAGTGGATGTCGCAAAATCCAACTTACCAGGCGATACCGACGAGCCCACCGTCAACGAAATTAACGTTGCCCTTTTTCCTGTACTGACCGTGTCCCTGGCTGGGCCAATTCCCGAACGCAGCCTGCTGAAAATTGCAAAAAACCTGAAAGAAAAAATCGAAGCTCAGTCAGGTGTACTGGAAGTATCCATTGGTGGTGAACGTGCAGAAGTACTTGAGATACTAGTTGATCCAGTGGTAATGGAAACGTACAACATCCGCTTCGATGAACTGTTTAATTTAATTCGAACTAACAACCTGCTGGTGGCCGCGGGCGCTATTGATACCGGAGCTGGCCGCATGGTACTAAAAGTACCAGGCGTTGTTGAAGACATCACAGATATCTTATCAATGCCGGTCAAAGTTGACGGCAACACGGTGATTACCTTTCAAGACGTCGCCACTATCAACCGCACCTTTAAAGATGCAAACGGCTATGCAAGAGTGGATGGCCAGCCAGCACTGGCACTTGAGATCTCTAAACGCATTGGCGCAAATATCATTGAAACCAATCAGGCGATACGAGACCTCGTAGCAGAACAACAGGCTCTATGGCCCGCTTCAGTGCAAGTCGGATTTCACCAGGATAAATCCAAACAGATCATTACCATGCTAAGTGATTTGCAAAACAATATATTGTCAGGCGTCATTTTAGTCATGGTGGTTATCATTGCAGCGCTGGGCTTTCGCAGCGCTTTGTTGGTAGGCCTGGCTATTCCCGGCTCTTTCCTGGCGGGAATTATGGTGTTGCACAGCCTTAGCTTCACCATGAATGTGGTGGTGTTATTCAGTCTTATTCTTGTGGTGGGTATGCTGGTAGACGGGGCCATTGTGGTCACCGAACTCGCCGACAGAAATATAAAAAGCGGCATGACCAGACGCAATGCTTACATGGCTGCATCACAGCGCATGAGCTGGCCGGTGATCGCCTCCACTGCCACCACTCTGGCCGTGTTTTTTCCTGTGATCTTCTGGCCGGGCCTGGTCGGACAGTTCATGAAATACCTGCCAATGACGGTAATCATCTGCCTGATCGCCTCATTGTTTATGGCGCTTATTTTCATCCCGGTTCTCGGTGGCAGCTTTGGTGGATCAAAAGTTATCGCCCCGCAAACAGATGAAGCATTGCAACTGGGAACTATCACTCGCGGCTATGCACGTATGCTTTCAAGTCTGTTAAAGCGCCCTTCTTTGACCTTACTGGCCGCTATCGTCGCACTGGTAGGTTCGTATGCACTGTATGCAGTCATGGGGCGCGGCGTTGTGTTCTTTCCAAAGACAGAACCAGACAACGTGTTGGTACAGGTGCATGCACGTGGCGACTTATCTATGATTGAAAAAGATCGCATCGTTAGGCGTGTTGAAGAAAGACTCTACCCGATGAATGAGCTGAAATCGGTTTACGCGAAATCTATGGGGGCGGTAGTAGGTGAACCCGGCATGTCTGCTGATGTGATCGGTGTTATTCAGATTGAGCTGATTGAATGGAACAAGCGGCGAAAAGCAAAGGTTATTCTCGATGAGATGGCAGAGCTTACTGCAGATATACCGGGAATTATTTTGGAATTTAAAGAACAGGAAGGAGGCCCTGCCGGCGGCAAACCGATCAACATGGAAATCACTTCCATCAGAGCTGAAAAACTGCCCGCCGCGGCCATGTACGTGGAAGGGGTAATGAGAGATCTGGGCGGCTTCGTCGATGTAGAAAATAACTTGCCGTTACCTGGCATTGAATGGCGCTTGAACGTCAACCGCGAAGAGGCGGCTCGTTATGGTGCTGATGTGGCGCTACTCGGTAACGCAGTACAAATGGTGACCAACGGCATAAGAGTGGCTGGTTACCGACCTGATGACTCAGACGAAGAACTGGATATACGAGTCAGATACCCCTTGGCCGAACGCAAACTTGATCAACTTGACCAACTGCGTGTGCCTACTCGCAACGGCATGGTACCCATCTCCAACTTTGTCACGCTTGAGGCCGCGCCTAAAACCGGTATCGTCAACCGCGTTGACACCCAAAGAGCAATTACGGTTCAGGCCAACGTCGCCGCTGATGCCAACCCGACGGCAAAGCTCAAGGAATTAAGCGAGGCTTTGGCAGATGGCCCAATTGATCCTGACATATCAATTCAATTTACCGGTGAAAACGAAGACCAGGCCGAAACAGGTAAGTTTCTTATGGCGGCTTTTGGTGCCGCCATCTTTCTGATGGGCCTGTTTCTGGTGATTCAATTCAACAGTCTTTACCAGGCACTGGTGGTGTTGAGCGCGATAGTATTTTCTACCTCCGGCGTATTACTGGGCTTGATCGTTGCCAAGCAAACCTTCGGCATTGTGATGGTCGGCCTTGGCATCATCGCACTGGCTGGCATTGTGGTGAATAACAATATCGTATTAATCGATACCTACAATCGCTTCAGAAGTGAAGGCCAGGCACCGCGCATAGCCGCGTTGCAAACAGGTATCTTGAGATTACGTCCGGTATTCCTGACCGCCATCACCACGATACTTGGCCTCATGCCGATGGTACTGTCACTGAACATTGATATCTTCCGACGCATACTGGAAGTTGGCGCACCCTCCACTATGTGGTGGACACAACTGGCCAGCGCTATCGCTGGTGGGCTCGCGTTCGCAACAATTTTAACTTTGGTACTCACACCTTGCCTGCTTGTGATTGGCGATACGGCATTTAAAAGAAAACCAAAGGCTGAAGTAGCACAACAGACTCAGCCTGTGTGAGCAACGCCAGCAATGCAGCTTAGCGAGGCTGAATCAGTAGACGCTGCTGGAGTTATTATCGTTATTATCACAGTAATACACTAACAATATCGCTGCTGATCAGGTCCACGTGCAGCCCTTCAAGGTGGCATTTTGAATTCTGTGGTGGGTGCGCAAGGCGGCTGGGCAGGAATACATAAGCAAGCGCCGCGATATGCAGACCACACGCAAATAAGCTTCGTAAAAGTTCTACCTGACATGCCACCCGCACACGCGTCGGGTTTCATGCGGAATGTTTGCTCGCAGTTCCCGGTCAACAAACCCGCCAGCGTGAGCGAGGGATGTCTGCTCGTCAAGCCACTCAGTTATGCCCCCTGCATTGATTTAGATTGCGCTCTCTTGAGCGTGCATGAGTGACTTTACGTACTGGGTATCCCTCGCTAACGCTGGCGGGTTTGTCCTGGGGCTGTAGTTGGCGGTAGTTATTCGGAGACACCTACCGCATTTGTATTCCTGCCCAGCTTCGAGCTTATCCCCCTAAGTAGTCTGTGGACCCTTAAGGACTAACTATTCGGACATCACCAACAAAAGCAAAGTGCCAAAGGCAGTTGCTGTATCTTGCTTTACCGCGCGCTTGATTACTTTTGAATCTGATCGTGGAGAAAGGTAAAAGCGCCATGGATGCGTGTTAGAGAAACGGGCACATAGATGTGCCATCTGAGAGGCACAAGCGCCCGATGAGATTCAAAATGCCGCAGGCACTCGCAGCGCAGATCTGGCCGCAAGAAGACTTGTTGCTTCGTTTTTGATCTTTTTGAACTAAAGGCCGCCGGCAGGTATGCCACTTACGATAACCGCTCAAGCAAATACAAAGCATAAGCCACGCAAAGCCAGCGAATAAATATAAACAGAGAGAGAGAGAGAGAGAGAGAGAGATTAAAAAACCTGTGACAGGCAGATAGAATTCTGTACCCTGCCACAGGAAGCTGGAGGAATTTAAAACAACCGACAGACAAGGTCTGCCGGTTTAATACACGCTACTACTTCAATACACTCTAACTACCAGGCCGGCTGGGGCGAATAATCGAGAGAACTACTTGCCCCGTTTGCACCGACCTTCGAGCTATACAAGCTCTATGTCACTAGACAATGCTGGAGGAGGTACAGTGCCTCAGTGACGTGTCCTATTGTATTCAATTGCAGAATTCTAACAATCCGGTTATCGTACCAATTCTTGTGAATTGTTTTCACATATTCGGCCAATACTGATGCAAGATCGTTACAATGAAATGGCGGTTTTCTGCCGGGTTGCTACCCTGGGGAGCTTTTCGGCCGCTGCACGTGAACTGGATCTCACTCCTTCCGCTGTCAGCAAACTGATCTCTCGACTCGAAGATCGACTCTCCGCCCGGCTCTTTCAGCGCACAACCCGCAGACTCAATCTGACCGATGAAGGGAATATGTTCTTCGATCGAAGTCGTGAGATATTAGTCGACATCGATGACGCTGAAATGCAGGTTTCCGCCTTACAGAGCAGCGTTACCGGCACGCTCGACATCACAGCAATATCCGCATTTGCACGTACCCAGCTATGTCAGCTGATGCCGGAATTCATGGCACAGCACCCTGAGCTCAGAGTCGAATTGTCACTCACTGAACGCCAGGTTGACCTGATCAACGAACGAGTAGATCTGGCCATTCTCATCAGTGAAGAGGTGCTTGATCAATCCTTGATCAGTCGCAAGCTTGCCACTAACAGACGAGTGATTTGCGCCTCTCCGGAATATATAGAAAAATACGGGGCGCCAGAAACACCCGCTGATCTTCTTAAGCACAACTGCCTGACCCACTCTTCGATCCACCACTTTAATGATTGGCAGTTTCGGGAGAATGGTGAGATCAAGGTTTACAGCATAACTGGTAACTTCCGCACAAATAGCGCATCTGCCCTGCACGAAGCAGTGAAGGCAGGCATCGGTATTGCACGACTCGCTACGTTCGTAACTCAACCATCACTGGCATCCGGCGAACTGGTGCCCTTGTTGACTGAACATACGCACGATACTTCAAACATCCTGGCAGTCTATCCGCACAGAAGACATCTAAGCACCAGAGTCCGCGCGTTCATTGACTTTTTGATCGATAAATTTACACCGATCCCACCATGGGATCAGATGTAATAAACTGAAAGTTTTTGGGTGATATAGTCCGCAACATGACAGAATCGTTAGGTAGCCCTCATCTGGCACGAATGTTTTAGCGATGTCTGACGATATAGCACACAATCAGTATAACAACCGGCAATACGCATGTATCACGCAAACCCTGCTCACCCCACAACACGTACTCTCAAACGCAACGCGCTCGCCGCAGTGCTGGCGTGCTTTACGTTTGTAAACACAGCGGCGGCAGACAATTGTGGCCGGGTCACTGCCTACTGGCACACCAATATGCAAAGCCTGGTTGAGAACATTAACGGCTGTGATTCCTTCGCCTGGCAAAAATGCAGTCAAGCAGCAGCTATCCACTACGATCTCCTCCTGGGATCATTGGGGCAACGCGTTGAAAGCTGTGGATTTGCAAAGCCCAGCGTACCTGGCTGGGACTACACAGAGCCACAAGCAACTGACACCAATAGCTGTCTTACCGCCCGTGATGACCTGCGTGAAATCTTTGAAACCCGCGCCATGGCACGCCTGGCATGCGCTGCTGCTCGCGAAGGTGGCGACGATCAGGATTGGCTCGACTCACAGTGCAAAATGTATCGCTCACTAATGACCAATTATCATTTGCCGTTCAGATCTGTGGTTCAACATTGTGAGCTCGACTACGAGCAGCTCGTCGCAACACTCGATAATTCGTAACATCGCCCTCAAGGTTAGTATAAGCACGAGCCATTTCTGACGGCTCACAGCTTCTTGGCAGCACGCTTTTGCCGATCAAACTCTTCACGTAGCTGCTTGAG
Organism: uncultured Granulosicoccaceae bacterium; assembly: GCA_937928685.1. GTDB lineage: Bacteria > Pseudomonadota > Gammaproteobacteria > Granulosicoccales > Granulosicoccaceae. The sequence goes on along the minus strand of CALGJU010000100.1, from coordinate 7,882 downwards.
CCTGTCATCGCTGATTCGAGCGATGTTATAGAAATCATTCTTCCAGTCACTGTCCGTGGCGAAACGTTGCGGTGATTGCACCGTTGTGCGGCCGATACGAGCACTCTCAAGAAGATTCAGGGCCATGTGCAAAGTTTTACGTTGCGATTCAACGTTATCTGGCAAACCGGCCGCATTGCCCAGCGGGAAATCGCTGAAGAGAAATCTTGGCACACCGACATACTCAACAATATCTTTCGCACAGCCCATTACTACCGTTGAAATACCAGACGCTTCAAGGTATCTCGCCGCAAGACTTACTGATTGATGGCACACAGGGCAATTCGGCGCTAGCACTACGGCGTCTACGTCACTGGCCTTCAGCCGGGCGGCCAAGTCAGGACAGTCCTTTTCATTTGTCGCACGCTGACTGCGATTGGTGGGCAAGCCATACCCGCGCTCCGCCAGACTTCCAATAAACCCTTCGTCTCTTGCGGCTTGCAATTGCGCAAGTGGCAGCCAGGTGTTGATGTCTTTAGCATGCGTGTGCTGGCGATCATAGGCGATGTGCGAAATACGCAGATCCGGCGAACCGTTTGCATCAAACTCGTACACAGAAAAAAACTTCGCGGCACCGTTATACCCGGCACCCGGCCCCTGATCACCTGCCTCGGGTTTGAACGGAGCAGCAGTGGTAACCAGTGCCACTTTGCACTGAGATAATGGTCGCGGCAACGGGGTAAACGGGACATCGTCATAATGCGCCCACTGGTAGGGCTTCTCATACCCTAACGCCAGGTAGTACTCACGAACTCTTGACCTGTAAGCAATCGGTTCATCATCTGGATCCGCCTGCACCGAGTTGATATTTGTCTGCTCCATAGGGCACTGCCTTGAGACCGATGCTCAGTTAATGATCCGGTTTGCCATGATGTCACTAAAGCCCGTTTCCTGCAGATCACTTGATAGCAATGTCAGCATTTCCATCTCACCTTCACGCAGCAGAGCATCAGCAAGTAGTAGTAAAAACACTTCACGCTGGGCATGGCTACCACCCATTTGCACCAATTGATATCTGGCAGGCATTAACAGATCAATAACCTGGCGATAGTCATTTTTTCTATGCGCTATCGATGCGACCGCGGCGGGCAAGGCCGCGTTCACATAACCACCCACCACCGCGTTTGGTGTCTGCGTTACCGCCCGCATATTATCAATCAACTCTTGCGCCTTGCCAAAGCGACCGTCAGCCGCAAGCACCGCCGCATAATGTGCACAACTAAAGGCATTGGATTGATCCTTTGTTCTTTCACTGCAAAGATCAGCAAGTGCCGTCCAGCGACTGCCAACATCAATCCCAAGCAGCTCAAGCCTTAACAGTAATGAGGTGGCATTTTGAAGATCAAGATAGAGATCAGGCAGAGCTGCCACCATGTCTATTTCAAAGTTGCGCAAATAGTCATCATATACCGCAAGCGCTGCATCGGGCTCTGCATTGATCAAATGAAACAAGGCTCGATGCCACCACAAATGCAACACCATTTGCCCTAAGCCATTCCAGTGGCCACCGGCATGCAGCTTGTCCAACCACTGCGCACCGTCTTTTCCTCGCCCCTGCATGTACATAACATGGGTTACCGCATGCGCACCCCACACATCAGCCGGATTGATTGCAACCGATTCACGCCCAAGCTTTTCGGCAAGTTCGTGACTACCCGTTTCTTCAAGATCAAAAGCACGAATAGCCAGATAGTCGGAGTAATAGTCAGACTTGCTATTCCAATGCGGTGCGACACTAGCAGAGATAGACGCAGACCATTTCATTTCACCCAACCAGAACAACTCTGACTGACACAGCTTAAGGGCGATGATATCTGTCGGATCGTCCAGCAACTGTTGCTCAAGGTGATAAACCATACCTGTGGCATTGCCGTCATTGGCAGCAGTGAGCGCGTTGAAATAATGCTTTGCCTGTTGATCGGCGCCAGATACCAACTTGCTACAACTATCAACACATTCCTGGATCGTCACCGCATTACGTTGATGACGCTCACCGTAATAATAAAACCCGCGTGTAGCATGTGCCAACGTGTCTTCGGGGTTTTCATCCAACGCCTGGTTCACCAGTACCATTGAATCTCTGCGGGATCTGAGCGAACTCTCACGCGATTGATGCAGTGCGGACCCTTTGATCAAAGACATAATTTTTAGCACCCCGTGCAGTATTCGAACTCAGCTTGCTCAGGCACGAGTATTCCAGACATTGGAACTGCTCTGCGTAACAAGCGTTACGCAGAGCCTAACTTAAAACAAACAGAAAAATCTAATACGAGTGAGCTACTTTTGTTGCGTGCGCTCAGGGATAAGCCCTCTCGGACTAAAACGCAACGCCAGCAATAAGATCAAGCCCATGGTCATTAACCTCATGTGAGCTGCCGACTCAATCAGATGCAGTCGAAGCGGATTGTCGATGGCCATTCCAGAGGTGATGAAATTCATTAGCCAGATACCCATCGGTTCAGCTTCAATCCAAAAGAACCAGATGACAAACCCGCCGAGCACCGCACCCCAGTTATTTCCGGAACCACCTACTATCACCATGACCCAGATCAGAAAGGTAAATCGCAATGGTTGGTAACTTGAAGGCGTCAACTGGCCATCAAGCGTTGTCAGCATTGCACCGGCAATACCCACCACGACAGAACCCAATACGAACACCTGCAGGTGTCTTGCAGTAATATTTTTACCCATCGCATTGGCCGACACTTCGTTATCACGAATGGCGCGCATCATCCGCCCCCAAGGTGAACGCAACGCTCTCTCAGACAACCAAAGTATCAACAGCAACACGGTCAGAAAAAGTAGTGAATAACATAGCTTGACGAAGATGCTTGAAAACGTCACATGATCAACACCAAGACGCTCACAGAGAGATAAAAACCATTCGGCTTTTTGCAGATTGATCTCATACGGCACAGGACGAGGCAGCCCGTTAACGTTCTTCACACCACGGGTCAGCCAATCTTCATGCTTCAGCACTGCAACAATGATTTCCGAAATGCCAAGCGTTGCAATGGCAAGATAATCCGATCGCAGCCCCAGAGTAATTTTGCCCACCACCCAAGCCACAGCACCTGCGAGCAAGCCACCGACAGGCCACGATAATAAGATCGGCAAACCGAACCCACCAAGATAACCACTGGCAGCCGGATTGACTTTTTCAATGGTATTAGTGGTGGGATCAAAAAAGATTCGTAATAAAACATAACCAAGAATCACTATGGCCATCACAATTGTGGTGCGCAGCGTGCCTTTAGGTAGCTTTCTATACACCAAAACTGCCGCCACCGCTGTCGAGACGAAGATCAACAACCCTATAGCAGTACCGCCGCCGGCCACAGCCCATGCTTCTTTCACCGGTGGCATTGAAATCAACATGGCAGCCATTCCGCCGAGCGCGGCAAAGCCCATCACACCGACATTAAACAAGCCTGCATAGCCCCATTGGATATTCACACCGAGGGCCATGATTGACGAGATCAGACACAGGTTGACGATGGACAAAGCCACGTTCCAGCTCTGCATTTGCCCGACCGCGACGATCAGGCCCGCCATGATTAAAAAGTAAACTACATTGCGAAGGGCGCCGTTCATACTGACTTCCCCTTAAAGATACCCGTTGGCCTGAACAACAACACCAGCAGCAATATTAAGAAACTCACCGCAAACTTGTAGTTGGTTGAAAGCAATTGCATTAACCCATCTGCCTTCCAGTCACCTGGCACAATGTAGTTCGCAAACTTTTTATAAGCGTAGGTCACCGTAATCTCTGAAAACGCAATAACGAATCCGCCCGCAATAGCGCCCAGGGGATTCCCCAACCCGCCGACAATCGCCGCGGCGAAGATCGGCAGTAACAACTGAAAATAGGTAAACGGCTTAAACGATTTATCCAAGCCATAAAGAGTACCGGCAATAGTGGCGAGTGCCGCAGCCAAAATCCAGGTCACCATAACGACTCTATCGGGATTAATACCAGACAGCAGCGCCAGATCTTCGTTGTCAGAATAGGCGCGCATTGACTTACCCGTTCTGGTTTTATTTAAAAACCAAAATAAAGCAGCGACCACAATGATCATTGTAACAACTGTTATGCCCTGGCTTACCTTTATTGATATCCCTTCCGCGAGCCCGGTCATTTGTTTGAACTCTCGCGCCTTAATAATAAAGCGCTCACCGTCGTTAAAATTCTGATCATCCGGCCCGATAATAAATCGCACCACTCCATTCATCACAAACATAACGCCCACCGACGCAATGACAAAGATCACCGGGTCAGCACGTTGCTGTCTGTAAAAACGATAAACCAATCGGTCGCTTAACAGAACAAATATTGCGCACGACGCAATGGCAAACGGCAATGCCAACAGCGCCGTCGGAAGTGGACCCAGACTGATACCCATTGACTGAAACCACCAGGTAAAAAGAATGGTGAACATGGTACCGAAGGCCATCGTGTCACCATGGGCAAAATTTGAAAATCGCAATATGCCGTAGATCAGCGTGACACCTAAAGCGCCAAGCGCGAGCTGACTGCCATACGCCACCGCCGGCACGACGACAAAGTTCGCGAGCAGTGCCGCTGCGTTTAAAGGATCAGACATTTGACAACCCTGCTTTCGTTAACCATACAGGCCTATTTATACTTCTCTGTAAGTTATCCACCTAAGAAACTCTTGCGCACTTCCGGATTATTCAACAAGGCCTCACCGGTATCTGTGTATCGATTCTTCCCTTGCACCAGCACATAGCCCTTATCTGCAATATTCAGCGCCTGCCTGGCATTTTGTTCAACCATCAAAATAGAAATACCGGTTCGTGCCACTTCGATGATGCGATCAAACAATTCATCCATAACAATCGGAGACACCCCTGCCGTCGGTTCGTCCAGCATCAACAACTTGGGTTGAGTCATTAATGAACGCCCGACTGCCACCTGCTGACGTTGTCCACCGGATAACTCACCGGCATTCTGGCGACGCTTTTCTTTTAGTATCGGGAACAACTCAAACACCTGCTCCATAGTGGTGTTGATATTATCGCGTCTAAGAAAGGCCCCCATTTCAAGATTCTCCTGCACCGACATCGACGGAAAAACATTATTGGTTTGCGGCACAAACGCCATGCCCTTGGCCACGCGATCCTGCGGACTAAGCGCGGTGATGTCTTCACCATCAAGCACGATGCGACCTTTGCGCAAATTCAACATACCAAATACGGCTTTCATCGCCGTTGATTTTCCGGCACCGTTGGGTCCGACAATGACTGCAATTTCACCTTTTTCCGCAGCAATAGTGCAATCGTGCAGAATATCGGCACCGCCATAACCACCGGTCATCTGATCACCGATTAAGTAACTCATGAGGTTGCCTTATTCTTGAGCCCGGTTCCAAGGTAGGCTTCTATCACCTGTTCATTGGCTTTTATTTCGGTCAATGTGCCTTCCGCAAGCACGGTGCCTTCAGCCATTACAATGACCGGATCACACAATTTATCGATGAAGTCCATATCGTGTTCGATAACACAAAACGTGTAGCCACGTTCCTGGTTAAGCCGAATGATCGCATCACCAATAGTGTTTAGCAGAGTTCTGTTTACCCCCGCGCCCACTTCATCAAGAAACACAATTTTGGCATCAGCCATCATTGTTCTGCCAAGCTCAAGCAGTTTCTTCTGCCCACCAGACAGATTGCCCGCCAGCTCATCCGCGACATGGTCAATCTCTAAAAATTCTATAACCTCATTGGCCTTCGCCACTACTTCTGATTCTCTTCGCTTTACTTCTGAACCCCGAAACCAGACATCCCACAACGTCTCACCTGATTGATCCGGTGGCACCATCATTAAATTTTCACGCACTGTTAACGATGAAAACTCATGTGCAATTTGGAATGTTCGCAGCATGCCTTTATGAAACAGCTCATGCGGCGGCAAACCGGTAATATCTTCACCATCAAGCCAGACTTTGCCTGACGTAGGCGCATGCACTCCGGCTATCACATTAAACAGCGTTGTCTTGCCCGCACCATTAGGGCCTATCAACCCGGTGATGGACCCTTTTGCTATATCTAACGAAGCATCATTCACCGCGGCAATGCCGCCAAATCGCTTCGTCAGGTGCTCGACTCTAATCATAGATTTTTGTCATAGGAGTGTTGACCATTTAATTCGGCCACAGGATGGGGAAAGATGATCCGTTCAGGGCCCGCCGATCATTAATCGCCAAAACCTGAAATCAAGTGGCCCTGAACGGGCCACTTGAAAGGGTGTGACTAACGGTAGCCTACTGTAGATAGCGCGCCGTCTTTGATTTCGATTTCTCGATAGTTACCAGCACTTTCACCGGCACCGATCAATTCAACGTTAGATGCACCAACGTAATCGATTTCGCCACCAGCGGCGAGTATCTCTAGGCCTTTTGCAAGTTGGCCGGGGAGAATTTGCTCACCTGGTGCATTTGCTACGTCCATGACTTTTTCTTTGTACTTCTCAGGATCTGTAGAACCGGCAGCCTGCATCGCGAGCATAATAAGTGCTGCAGCATCGTAGCTCTCTGGAGCGAACGGCGAGCTGGCATCAAATCCGTCTCCGGCCATTTCTACCAGTAGTCCGGCACCTTCGCCGTCACTGCCTGGCGCCTGGCCGAAAGATCCATCCAAATCACTACCGATGGCTTCAGGAAGGCTGTCGCCGACCATGCCATCAGGAAGTACGAAAGTGTCAAACGCGCCACTGTCCAGTGAGCCCTGAATGATGCCCTTACCACCTTGATCCAGGTATCCAGCAACGACCAGTACTTCACCACCGGCAGAAGCCAGTGCGCCGACTTCAGCAGAGTAGTCCGCTTTGCCATCTTCATGTGAAGCAGAAATAGTGACAGTGCCACCTGCTTTCTCGAAAGCAGTCTGGAACGCATCTGACAATCCCTTACCGTAATCGTTGTTGGTATAGGTAACCGCAACTTCCTTAATACCACGGTCCATGATGATCTCAGTCATCACAACACCCTGGCGGGCATCAGAAGGCGCTGTTCTGAAGAACAGATTGTTGTCTTCAACCGTTGAAAGTGCCGGTGAAGTGGCTGATGGTGAAACCATGACCATGCCGTTTGGCACAGCAACATTAGTCAGAGCTGCTGTGGTCACACCGGAGCAATCTCCACCAATGACGCCAGATACTTTTTCAGATGTGATAAGACGCTCGATTGCTGCAGTCGCCGCTGCCGCATCAACACATGTGGTATCAGCCCGTACCGCAGTAACTTTAGTTCCATCAAGCAATTTGCCTGATTCCGACACTTCGGCTATCGCCGCTTCCGCAGCCGGTGCCATATGCGCAACAAGTGATTCAATGGGTCCGGTCAGACCCAAGAATACGCCAAGTTTGATATCTTCAGCCGATGCAACGCTGCTTGCGCCGATACCAGCGGCTACCGCAGCTGAAATTAGTAGTTTTTTCATTAAGAATGCTCTCAGTTTGAAATTCGCCTACGAGAGACCTTCGACCACATATCATGCGCTTCCAGATCTCTCCCTCCAGGGAAATGTCAGCGGGGGCTAACACAACGACCTATCTAACCATTTTTACATGTATTGAGGCTGAAGGGTATTCCGGCAGACGGTTTTTGGCGAACAGGGCCGTTATCAAGTAAGCACAAACAGGTGATCGAACCACAAACAAATTCCGCAACAAGAATTTTGATTGTATTGTCTGTTGACAAGCATCCCGCTCGGCACTATTCTTAGGGGCTTGCTGTCCGAAATGTCCCCTTCGTCTAGAGGCCTAGGACACCGCCCTTTCACGGCGGTAACAGGGGTTCGAATCCCCTAGGGGACGCCATCTA
>CALGJU010000099.1 GCA_937928685.1 uncultured Granulosicoccaceae bacterium | reverse complement strand
TTGGCTGGACCTGATCCAGACTTACTGGAAATTGTGTTTTTGTCGATGCAGGTTAGCCTGACGGCGACTGTGCTGGCCTGCCTCGCTGGATTGCCACTGGGGGCGCTTTTGGGCATGCGGGACTTTCCTGGCAAATGGCTGGTGACGGTTCTGGTGAATACACTGATGGGAATGCCCCCGGTGGTACTGGGTTTAATTGTCTATTTGATGCTGTCTCGCTCGGGCCCAATGGGATTTCTGCAACTGCTTTACACACCGACAGCAATGATCATTGCTCAAACGGTCTTGGTGCTGCCCATTGTCACCGCCCTAACCCGCCAGCTTATCGAAGATAGCTGGAAAGATTATCGTGAACCGCTGCAATCTCTTTGTGTGTCCCCACGAGGTTGTGTGCAAACACTGCTGTGGGATAACCGATTCAGTCTAATGACTATTTCACTGGCTGGATTCTCACGTGCCATATCAGAGGTAGGCGCGGTGATTGTGGTTGGTGGAAACATTGATCACCTCACCAGGGTGATGACTACCGCCATCGCACTTGAAACATCGAAGGGAGATCTGGCATTAGCGCTTGCGTTGGGTTTTATATTGCTGGTCATCGCCTTGATTGTGAATGCCACTGTGTACAGTACAAGAATGCGTTTCGCATGAATTGCCTGCTGCCACTCAAAATTAGTCAGCTGCACTTCAACATCGAACAACGTCAGTTATTGAATGCCATTGACTTGCAATTAGTTAACAACGGCATTTGTCTCATTATGGGCCATAACGGTGCCGGGAAGAGCCTGTTACTGCGATGCATGCATGGTCTGTTAAAACCTGGCTCAGGAACCGTTATGTGGAATAACGCGGCTGCGGGTCTCCTGGCAACGCGACAGAAACAAGCCATGGTGTTTCAAAAACCACTCATGCTCAACCGTAGTGTGGCAGCTAACATTCACTATGTGCTAAAGCAGCGTGGCCAACCGCTTACCCTGTGTGAACATTATTTAAAATCTGCCAACCTGGAAACCAAGGGCAAACAAGCAGCCCGATCTTTATCTGGTGGTGAACAGCAACGCCTGGCCATTGCCCGAGCAATCGCGACTGAGCCCGCCGTGTTATTTCTGGACGAGCCAACCGCTAACCTTGATCCACAAGCGACACGGCAGATCGAATCGCAAATTCTCGATGCCATGCATCAATCCATAAAAGTAATTATGGTTAGTCATGATATTGCACAAGCAAAACGACTCGCAGATGAGATCGTATTTATGCAGGCCGGTAGTGTCACTGAGCACACCGATGCCAGACAATTTTTTACTCAGCCACGCTCAGAAGCTGCCAGAGATTATCTGTCCGCCTATCTAAATTAGCAGGAAAATGGTTTTGAAGAAGCAAACACTAACCGCACTCGCCACCGCTATTATCGCGCTCACTGCTGCCTATAGCGCATTCTCGAAAGATAGATCGATTCTTGTTCAATCGACCACATCGACTGCAAACTCCGGTCTATATGACTATCTACTACCGCTCTTTGAATCAAAGACCGGGATCAAAGTGAATATCGTGGCCGTTGGCACTGGTCAGGCAATAAGAAACGCCAGCAACTGCGATGCAGATGTATTGTTAGTACACGCCAAAAGCGCTGAAGAGAAGTTCGTTCGTGACGGATACGGCACCCAACGCCATGATCTGATGTACAACGACTTTGTTATTGTCGGTCCTGCGCAAGATCAGGCAAAAATAGAAGGGCTCGACAATGCGATTAGTGCATTGCATAAAATTGCCGGTAAAAGCGCGGTATTTGCATCGCGAGGTGATAATTCGGGCACTCACAAAACAGAAATGCAACTATGGAAAGAAAGCGCAATTGATCCGACCAGCGACAGTGGTAAATGGTATCGGGAAACAGGCAGCGGTATGGGCGCTACGTTAAATATTGCGGTAGGAATGGGTGCCTATGCAATGACCGATCGCGCCACTTGGATCAATTTTAAAAACCGCGGTGATCACAAGATACTGGTGCAGGGAGATGATCGCTTATTCAACCAGTACGGTGTAACACTGATTAGCGCCGATAACTGCCCACACGCCAACGTTACGCAAGGCACGCAATTTATCGATTGGCTGGTAGGTGATGAAGGCCAGTCTGAAATTGCCAACTATCGCCTTAATGACCAACAACTGTTTTACCCGAACGCCAGATAGTTACTCTGTGCTAATCGCTAGAGCTAGCTATTCAGACGGATGTCAAAAAGGTGATCAGCGGAGTAGCCCGGCACTTCGTGCAGCTTGTTACTAAACGCACGACTTTGACAAAATTTGATGAATTGTTGCATTGGCGGCTCAAACCAGAATCTCCTATCGACCAGAAGATCAAAAGATTCATCTACCAACGGTAAAAATTCCAACTGATGCTGCAGTGCAACTGACTCAAGGCCCAGGCCGCAATCAGCTTTACCTTGAGCAATCGCAAGTGCTACATCTGCCTCACTACGTGCAGTCAGCGCACTATCCAAGCTGCCAACAGACAAAGAATCACTGGCCAGCAAGTGCTCTAACAACAAATGACTCCCAGCGGTTGTCTGCCTCATCACCACTTTATACCGTGGCAAATCTTTAATACCTGACAACGCGATCCCGGGCTTCATCATGAGGCCTCGCTTTCTGATCACCCAACTAAGCAATACCACTGACGGGTTCAGCGATGCCTCCTGAATAGCGGAACTCACCGCAGGTATATTCCACTGGCCATGATCGGCTGAATAAATATGCATAGCCGTGACCGTAGCATTACCCGCTAACACACGCTGCAACCCGTCAACACTGCCATCGAAGAGAGTCGGGATACCGCACTGAGATTCTCTGATTGCCCATTCAAGTAATGGATCATGTGATCCGGCAAAAAGCATTGGCACAACGTTTTTATTTGAGTCAACGCCTGTCGAGTGAGACAACAACCATTGATCAATCGCAATGCGTGAAAACAACAATTTTCCCGTCGCACGTGTGCAGGGAATCAACTGTTCCGCTGCCATATCATAAACTTTACGTTCCTTGATACGCAGCAATTCAGCGACCTCTTTTGTGGTAAGAAATTTACTATCCACTTGAGAATGACCGCCTGTTGACCAATTGAATGAACATAGAGCTAGCCGTTCACTACATCAAAAGTAGTACCGGGATCATCGTGACGAACTTGCACCTGCTCTGCGGTTTTTTTCACCACCCCGAGTGCACGCTGTAACGTATGCAAACCGGCGCTGTCCAGCCACATCGTTTCACTTAACGACCTGCGCCATAACCTGCCCCCGACTTCGGCATGAAAAAGACCAAGCATCGGCTTAACGATTCTACCCAGCGATACACCCTGAGCTAATTGAGCCTCAACGTAAGGATACGTATCTTCAACAATCTGGAATCTTGTACGGAGATCTTCTGCGTCTCCATAGTAAAGGTGATCAACCTGGCTTAATAACCAGGGATTGCTGCACACCTCACGTCCCAGCATTACGCCGTCCAAAGACTGACTCACATTCAAAGCCTGGTTATGATTGAGCAAGCCGCCATTTAAAATAAACTGTTTATCCGGATAAAGGCTCTTTATTTGATCAACAAATTCATACCGCAATGGCGGTATATTTCTATTTTCTTTTGGACTGAGTCCATCTAACCATGCCTTACGTGCATGCACTATAAACGTTTCACACCCTGCTTCCGCCACAACACGAATAAACTTTTCAAATGGTTCAAATGAATCATCTCTATCAATGCCTATCCGGCACTTTACGGTAACCGGAACACTCACACGAGCTTGCATTTGTTCAACACAGGCAGCCACCACTGAAGGCTCAGCCATTAGACAGGCTCCAAACCGACCACTTTTAACCCGGTCGCTGGGACACCCGACATTAATGTTCACTTCGTCGTAACCGAATTGCTCACCAATAGCTGCACTTTCTGCCATCTGTAGTGGATCACTACCACCGAGTTGCAATACCACAGGATGTTCAGCGTTATCAAAGCCCAACAGGTTGTCTCGGTTACCGTGGACAATAGCCGCACTGGTAATCATCTCGGTGTACAGCACCGCGCGCTTCGACAACACACGATGGAAGCTACGACAATAACGATCCGTAATATCCATCATAGGAGCTACAGAGAACGATGTTTTACACTCGTTGGCAGGAAGAGAGTTATCCAAGCAATAGGAATCCGTTAAATTTGCATAAGATGCTTTTTAGCAACACTTACAATGGTATAATTTTGTTAAGTGTCGCAGGCGTACAGATGATTTACACAACACTGACCCCACCATTATACGATCAGCTTATACAGAACCCAACAGACGGTTCGTACATAAAGAACACAGGTTACGCAAAGCCAGAAGTATGCTTGCAATTTTTCACCTAACTGGTAGTGCTTTAACCTGCTGCAGTTCATATCATTGACTTAACAGAAGTTCGCCGGAGTTCCGGCACCGTTTTAACGCAATACATTAATTAAGCAATACATTAATTAAAAGGAGACGCATATGTCATTCAATCTGGTAGATCTAGTCAAAGGTCAATTAGGAGGACCAGCACTTGGTCAGCTCGGTACTCTACTTGGCGAAGACAACAACAAAACAGAAGCAGCGCTTGGCGCAGCAGTTCCCGGCTTGCTCAGTGGCTTAACCACCGCTGCAAATGCCGATGGTGGCGCATCACTTTTTGATGCAGTAAATAAACAAGATGACAGCTTTCTTGACAACATCGGCGGCATGCTCACTGGCGGTAACAGCAGCAACATGATGAATCAAGGCTCAAATATCCTTGGATCATTACTTGGCAATGGCGCAGCTGGCGGACTGGCAAGCGCAGTAGCTGGTCTTACGGGCATTGGCGGCAAGTCATCTTCAGGTCTGATGGGTATGTTGATGCCAATCGTTCTTGGCATGATCAAGCGCAAGATTTTCGGTGGCGGCGGTGGTTTTTCTCAGAACGCCGGTGGACTGATGAGCCTACTGAACGGGCAAAAAGACAACATCCAGGCAGCTATGCCAAGCGGATTCGAAAACCAACTGCAGTCGTCTGGTTTTATGGATCAGATGTCTAACTTCGGCTCGGGAGCTGCCGGTGCTGTTACCGGAGCTGCATCAAGCGCCGCTGGTGCGGTAGGCAATGTGGCCGGTAACGTCGGCGATGCTGCCAGCAATATCGCAGGAAACGTTGGTGACGCAGCCAGCAATGTAGCGGGTGGTGTTGGCAATGCTGCCAGCAACGTCGCAGGTGCTGCTGGTAATGCTGCAGGTAACATCGGTGATGCCGCCGGAAATGCTGCATCAAGCGGCGGTGGCCTCTTGAAAAAACTACTTCCTATTGCAGCAATAGTTGCTATCGGCCTATTGGCGTGGAAATTCCTGAGCGGCAACAAGCCGGAAATGCCAGACGTTAATGTGCCTTCAGTTGAGATGCCTTCAATTGAAATGCCGGAAATGCCTGGCTTGCCAGATGGCATGCAGGGCGAGCTTAGCGATGCCTTCTCAGGCGCTACCAGCGCTGTAGGTAGCATCACTGATGTCGAATCTGCAAAAGCTGCACTTCCATCACTTGATGGCTTAACCGGTGTTTTGGACAAAGTCCCTGAAGGCGCACGTGGCCCACTTAGCGGCTTGTTAGGTAACCTTACACCATTGCTTGAAAAAGCAAGTGCGATCCCGGGTGTTGGCGCTATCCTTGAGCCTATTATGGAGAAGCTGAAAAGCTTCATGTAGGACTCAGCTGTGACGCAGTAACGAAGGCGGGGTTTTACCCCGCCTTTTTTTTTGCATTTTTCTTGTGCCCGTAGACGCCGATTGTCTATCTTTACTGATTAACCTACCAGCTTCGCCGCAGAACCTTGATTTCCTTACCGCATTTATTACGAGCTCTTCTAATACGTCACTGCCTTTGCCAGTGGTACTTGCGTGATAAATCACGATTAACACCGGCAAGACCTTGAAACCGCCACATAGCATTTGCTCAATCAGCGTCGGTTCTGCTACCTTGCCGCATTGATTGTTTTCCAGGACTGTCTTTTTGCAATTTTCACCGTACCGTGAGTTCAGCGTTCAACAATGGGCCAAGCTCAAAGACAACACGCCACTTCCCTTGACGGAAACAGAACTAGAGACGCTGCGCGGCATCAATGAACGCGCCTCTATTAGCGAAGTTGAAAATGTCTACCTGCCTCTTTCACGACTACTCAGCTACTACGTAGAATCGGTACAGTCACTCAATGCAAAAACCGCCCGCTTCATGCAGGATTCAACTCCGAAGGTGCCGTTTATTATCGGCGTCGCTGGAAGTGTTGCTGTCGGAAAAAGCACATCATCCCGAATACTTCAAACACTGCTGAAAAGATGGCCGGGACATCCCAGGGTAGATCTGGTCAACACAGATGGCTTTCTGCTTCCAACCGCTGAGCTGGAACGCCGCGATCTCATGAAGCGAAAGGGTTTTCCCGAGAGTTATGACCGGGCGGCTCTATTAACCTTTTTGTCGGATATAAAAAGCGGCAGGCGCAACGTAAAGGCACCAGTGTACTCACACCTGCGATACGACATTGTGCCGGGTGAGTACGTAGAAGTAGATCAACCGGACGTACTGATAGTCGAAGGTCTCAATGTGCTACAAGCGAGTGCCACTAAAAGTGGAGAATCCAGATTGTTTGTCTCAGATTTCTTTGACTTCGCGGTCTATGTAGATGTAGACGAGCGCGATGTTAAAGAGTGGTATATCACACGATTTCTGCATTTTCGTAATAGCGTCTTTAAACAACCCGGCGCTTACTTCTCACACTTTGCAAAGCTCAATGAAGCTCAAGCCATAGAGACTGCATCAGAAATATGGGATACGATAAATTCTGTCAACCTGCGGGACAATATATACCCGACAAAGTTACGCGCAGATTTGATACTGCACAAAAGCGCAGATCACGCCATTGATCGAGTACATTTACGCAAGCTATAGTAATTGTTAAGCGCTGCGTATCTCATCTGAGTAATCTGAATCGTTCGAAGCGATTGGGCTTAGCTCGTCAGAACCTCCAAGGTGCAGGTAACCAAACACCCCTCTACTAATACCGGCAGTCACCGCGATCCTGTCTCGTGCATCACTACTGCTAAGCGCTGCATCCAACCACTGCTGCATAGAATTCTGCGCTGAAGTAGCCTGCAATACGATCGGCTGCTCCGGACTCTCTGCAGACAGCTGCAAAGTTTTTTGATTATTCAATTAGTCATCACTCGAATATTGTAGTTATTTTGTCGTGTGTTACTCACGTTCTGGCCAAACGCGCCCTGCTGCGCGTATATCGGCAAGTTATCGATCTACTTTAGTATCTCTATGTTGAGGTATTGGGATGCACCGTTTGCCAATGCTCTGCAATTGCAATTCTTGTAGCGAGCCACACACCTGGCTGTGACTTAACATAGTCCAGAAAACGCTTCACCGCCTGTGCCCGGCCGGGCCGACCCGCAAGCCGACAATGCAAACCAACTGACATCATTCGCGGCGTGCTTTCACCTTCTTCTAGCAGCATATCAAAGCTGTCTTTGAGATAGGTGTAAAACTGATCACCCGAGTTAAAGCCCTGAGGCGTGGCGAATCGCATGTCGTTGACATCGAGTGTGTAAGGCACCATCAGTTGAGGCTTCGCGTAATCATTACACCAATACGGCAGGTCATCGGCATAGGTGTCAGCACAATAGGTAAAGCCACCCTCCTCTGCAACAAGCTGAATGCTATTAGGACTGGTACGCCCGATATAAACCCCGGTAGGTCTTTTCCCGGTAACATCAGTGTGAATCTCTATCGCCCGCTGTAAGTGTTCACGCTCTTCATCGATCGACATGTGCTGATAGTCAATCCACCGATAACCATGGGAAGCGATCTCCCAATCGGCTTGCTGCATGGCATTCACAACCTTTGGGTTTCTGGCAAGCGCCATGGCCACACCATAAACAGTGACCGGGATATCCCGTTCGGTAAATAGCCGATGCAAACGCCAGAACCCAACCCGTGAACCATACTCATAGATAGACTCCATGTTCATATGGCGCATATCGGGTATCGCATCAGCCCCCACGATCTCTGATAAAAACTTCTCAGAAGCCGGATCACCATGCAGCACGCAGTTTTCCCCTCCCTCTTCGTAGTTAATCACAAATTGAACAGCGAGCTTTGCACCACCAGGCCAGGCAGCGACAGGCGGTTGATCGGCATAGCCCACAAGATCACGAGGGTAGCTCTTATCTGACATGATTAAATCCCAAGCTTAATAATTCACCGTTGAATAGCGATATCACAGCTTATTCAAATGCATTTGAAAATAGTGTTTCACATTTTCAGCGACTAAAGTT
Organism: uncultured Granulosicoccaceae bacterium; assembly: GCA_937928685.1. GTDB lineage: Bacteria > Pseudomonadota > Gammaproteobacteria > Granulosicoccales > Granulosicoccaceae. The sequence continues at coordinate 5,287 of CALGJU010000099.1, read as the reverse complement.
ACAGCAACTCACTCTCAACAATTAAATCATGCAAACGAAATCGAACAATAGCGTACACCTGCTCCATTGCTTCATTCTGTTCGGTATCTACATCATTATCCAGGCGACGTTCAAAAGCAGCAAAGATATCATCTACCGATTTTTGCAGGCGAACTGCAACGATACCCGGAAAACCAAATTTCGCCATAAACCGCTTGTTGAACTCTTGCATTTTTGCATGCTGTTCGGGAGGCAGCTTATTCAGACTTAAACTGCTTTGCTCTGCAGTTGAGCTATCGGTGAGCTCGACCGTCGCAACACCTGCAAATTCCGGGTGAGCCTTTAGAATGCCGAGCCGAGCATCTTTTGTAGCGTTAACCACGCAAGATTTCATCGCCGCTTCTAGCGCATCCCGGCTTTGAAAAGGCCGCATACTTAGCGCATGCTCTGCCACCCATCTTGAGTGCTCATACACACCGCCCAACAAATCGGCAAATTCGCCGTCACTCAGGTTATTTACTTCTTCAATTGTGTAGCTCTTACTCACGGTCACTCCAGAACCAAGCAATTCACCAGGTTATATACTGGTTGCTATTTCTTATGGTGTCTCATCAAGCGATTACGCTTTCGCTCCTGATGCGGCGTACGTACATTTCTGATATGACCAAAAGGGTTATCTGACTTCTTGAAGTCAATTCTTACCGGCGTACCAAACAACTTTAACTCGCGTTGAAAATAGTTACTCAGATAACGTTTGTAGGTATCCGGCACGCGCTCTGTCTGATTGCCGTGCACAACAATAATCGGTGGATTCGAACCGCCCTGGTGCGCGTAGCGCATCTTGATTCGCCGTCCCCGCACGAGCGGCGGTTGATGCTGTTCTATAGCGTATTCAAGCATGCGAGTAAGTTGCGGCGTGGGCATGTCGATCATCGCAGACTCGTATGCGCGATTGGCAAGCTTGAAGAGATTGCCCACTCCAGTGCCGTGCAAAGCAGAAATAAATTCGATGCTGGTAAAACTTAAAAAATCGAGTCGTCTGGAAATATCAGTCTTAATTGATTCACGTTGATCGCGGCTCAGACCATCCCACTTATTCACTGCCACTATCAGCGCTCGCCCCTTATCAATCACATAACCCATCAGGTTCATGTCTTGATCGGTAATTTTCTCTGAGGCATCAAGTAACAAAACACACACATTGCATTCATCGATTGCTCTAAGTGTTTTGATCACACTGAACTTCTCGACCGTTTCAGATATTTTACCGCGACGTCTGACCCCGGCTGTGTCGATCAAAGTATATTTTTGCTCGTCTTTTTCAAACGGTACTTCAATGCTGTCACGGGTGGTACCCGGCAGATCAAAAGCAACAACGCGCTCTTCGCCCAGAATGCGATTAATCAAAGTAGATTTGCCCACATTGGGACGCCCGACTACGGCGAGCCGCATACCTTCATCTTCTAAATCGGCATCGTCAGCATTTGGCGCGGGCAGCATACCCTGCACCACCACCATCATTTTCAGCAAACCGCGGCTGTGCGCGGCGGCGATACAATGCGGCTGACCTAGCCCAAGCTGAAAAAACTCAGAGGCAATCAGATCTTCATCCATCTGGTCGGTTTTGTTGACAACCAAACACACCGTCTGTCCGGTACGACGCAGGGCATCTGCAATTTCCTGATCAATGGTGGTCAATCCATCTCTGCCATCCACCATGAAAACGACAACGTCTGATTCACCTATCGCTTGCCACGCCTGGTCCTGCATCCTGACATCGAGCACTTCGGACTCGCCGTTCAGGCCGCCGGTATCGATCACCAGATAGTCTATCTCACCGAGTTTACCATCACCGTATTTGCGATCACGGGTAAGTCCGGCAAAATCGGCGACCAGCGCGTCTCTGGATCTAGTGAGTTTATTGAATAAAGTCGATTTGCCAACATTCGGTCGGCCGACGAGAGAGATAACGGGTTTCATCTGCCAAGTGTAACCGGTTAGACAAGCTCAGGCAGTGTTAAAGGTCATCTTTAATGCAAATATGGACACTGCAAGACGCGGCTGTTAGTGCCTACAATTGCACAGCAGCCACTTTACCAGCGCGCCCTTGTACAAAAAGGCTATTATCGCGCAGCACAGGACGACCGGCTATTGCACCGACCCCCAACTTGACACGACCGAGCATACTGCCATCTTCTGCAGACAATATATGCAGATAGCCTTCAAAATCACCGACCAGAATTGAGCCTGATTCAGTCGCAACAGGGCCGGTTAAACGTCGATTGCCCAAACCTTCCTGCTTCCACATGAGCTCACCATCGTTACGGCGAAAAGCCCACAGAGTATCAAACTCATCAGTCACAAAAACCTGCGTGGCGGTGACGGCAAGACCCGCGACCGAAGAGACATCGGTTGACCATACTGCACGACCTTGTGCAGCATCTACCTGCGCAAGTTTGCCTTGATAATTCACGGCATAAATATACGGTTCAAAAATCTGGATATCGGCATCAAGATCATTCAGCTTTTCAACCTCAGACCGACCGCTGCTGTCGCCTAGACTTATTTCCCAGAACACCTGTCCATCGGCGGCACGAAGTGCTACCAATTTGCCATTATCAAGACCGGCAAGCACTCCATCTGCGACTACCAACGGCCGACCATTGCCGTGAATGCTGAGTGCTGGAACACTATAGGAATAGATCCATCGGCGCTCACCAGTGCTTTTCTCCAGTGCGTAGACTTTGCCATCAATGCTTCGAACCACCACGTAGTCGCTGCCAGCAACTGGAGCAGCAATCACCTCAGAGGATACCGTGCTTGTCCACAACACACCGCCATGCACCTGGCTAATCGCCAATACCTCACCGTTGGCGGTGGCAACATAAAGGTTATCTTTGTCGCCGCTAACACCAGCGGTAATATTTTTGTTCAGTTCTGTTGTCCACGACGCCTTACCTGACTGCACATCAAATGCTGTCAGCTTGCCATTTTGATCGACTGCATAAAGGGAGTCATCAGTGACAAATGGCGAGAACTTCACCGCATCACGGGTGCTGCTTTTTCCCACACTGGCAGTCCAGCGTACAGACGCCGCCTGCAGGTTTTCGACCCTGGTCAGTTCGTTCGGTTTAGCTTTTGGCGCGTTGGCACACCCTGCGACCAATGCAGCCAGCAACAAAACTCCGGCTGTGACTTCAAACCTCACTCGACTCATGATTTCTCGTCGTTGGAATCCGGAGTTGCCAGATCATCGATTTTCATTTGTAGATCTGGCCCGGAATTCGTCGGCGAGCCAGAACTTTGCGCACGCCGATAAGCGCTGGCTGCTTGCGAGGTTTCTCCAAGATCAAGGTAGATGTCACCCCTGATCTCATCAACATGACCCGCGAAAGCCGCAGCCTTGACGTTATCTAGAATTTTGAGTGCATCCTGATGTTTATCCTGAGCTTTCAGCACGCGAGCCAGTCGTAACCTGGCGACCGGAACTATCTCCCGGAACGAGCCCTTGTCAACCGCCCAGCGAAGCGCTGTTTCTGCTTCTGGCAATTGATCATTTTCAACCTGGAAACGCGCTTCTGCCAGGCTTGCCATCGCAGCATAAGGTGAACCACCGTGCTCTTTGCGAATGTTGCCGACAAGCTCCAGGAATTGCTCACCGTCATCATCTTTTTCAAGCGATTCAAGCACATTGGTGTAGGCGCTTGAAGCATCCTGCGCCACTGACACTTTGTAGCTTTGCCACGCCCGATATCCAAATATCAGTGCCAGCCCAAGTCCAATCCCCAACAAGACAGCGCGACCGTTATCAGCCCACCACTTCTTAAGTGCTTCGACTTGTTGTTCTTCTGTTTCGTATTCAGCCATCTACTCTGTACCAAGGGCGGACCGATCGAATGACCAGCCCGGAAGCCATATTATGAAAGTATACCGCGCAGAACACCCATCAGTTGTGCTCTCGACACCGTTTGCTGCTGAGTCTGTTCACGTAGTAATTTAACGCCGACGGTGTTATCAGACATTTCACCCTCGCCAATCACTAACGCCACTGCAGCACCGCTTTTATCTGCTCTTTTAAACTGGCTTTTCATACCAGCACCCGCGCAGTTTGTTACCACCCGCCATTCGGGCGCTGCCAGACGAATTTCTTCTGCCAACGCCATTCCCGAAATTATTGCCGCATCGCCCGCCAATACCAGATACACATCAGGGGCTGGCGCTTCCGGTGCGTGCCCGGCATCGGTAATTAGTGCAAGTAATCTTTCCACACCAAGCGCCCAACCCACCCCGGGTGTCGGGTTCGCGCCCAACTGTTCCGTGAGCCCATCGTATCGACCACCGGCACACACTGTACCCTGCGCTCCGAGCTGATCTGTTACCCACTCAAAAACGGTATGACTGTAGTAATCCAGGCCACGCACCAACCGAGTGTTGATTTCATACGGCACACCACACTGTTTCAGTGACGCCTGCAAGCCTTCAAAGTGCGCTCGTGATTCATCACAAAGATGATCCAGCACACTGGGTGCTGCGGCCACCACATTAGACATGGCAGGGTTTTTCGTATCCAGCACCCTTAACGGATTTGTTTTAAGCCGGCGCCTGGAGTCTTCATCCAGCTCAGCGACGTTATCGATCAAATACTCCACCAGCACGTTTCGGTAGCGATCCCGGTCATCGCTGCTGCCAAGCGAATTGATCTGCAACTTGACATGTTCGGCCAATCCCAGTTTTTGCCAGAGTTTGGCGCTGAGCAGAATTAGTTCCGACTCTATATAAGGGCCGCCGATGCCATACACCTCTGCACCCACCTGCCAGAACTGCCGGTAACGACCACGCTGCGGGTTTTCCCTTCGGAACTGCGGTCCCAGATACCACAAACGATGCATTTGCTGATTTGTCAGCATGCCATGCTGAATGGCTGCACGCACACAGCTGGCGGTGTTTTCAGGGCGCAACGAAATGTGATCACCATTGCGGTCTTCGAAGGAATACATTTCCTTCTCGACGATATCTGTGACATCTCCAATGGAGCGATGGAATAGTTCGGATTTTTCAAGAATGGGAGTGCGGATTTCCAGGTAGCCGTAGCTCGCCATGACGTCTCTGACGATACCTTCAAGAAAATGCCAAAGGTGCACATCTTCAGGCAGCACGTCATGCACGCCCTTGATACTTTTAACCACTTGTCCCATAAGAGGTGAACGCCGTTGTTTGTGTGTCAATTCGTATGATTGACGGATTTTATAATTTTCACAAACTAATGAACTGGTACTACAACTCGAAATGCCAGAGCGCTTTCTTACAC
>CALGJU010000098.1 GCA_937928685.1 uncultured Granulosicoccaceae bacterium | reverse complement strand
CTTCGCGGCTGCCGGTAGCTTCTCTACTGTTGATAAAGCCGTGTCCAGATCATTATAAAGCCCTGTGGCCAGACCATAAACATTCCGTCCTGTCGGGGTTTTCTTATATGCATACAGGGCTATTGGTTGCCCGGTGTTGATGACTGGAATGAACTGTTCGAGCAACTCCAGATCTGGTGATGATCCGAACTGAATGGTAAATGTCGAGGCCTTCTGTTCCAATATCCATTTTTCTGTTACTCGGTTTTCCTTGGCGGTGCCTTCACTCATAGCAAAAGAGGAAGATGTGGTGGAATCGACTTCCGTCGTTGCGGCTAGCGATTCAAGTCTGCTTTCCAGGGAGGAGTTTGTCTGACTGGTCTTTTGTGAGAGCGTTTTAACCTGTGTTGCGGACTGCGCAACAGGTGGTGCAGTAACTTTCTCGGCCAATCGGTTGCCAGCGACCCACAATCCTGCCAGTAGTATCGCCAGGAATAATAATTTGCCCAGTCCCAGGCAGACGTCTGTAAAGAAAATCAACAGCGGCGCATCATATCTATTTTCATGTCGATAGCGCCGGTAGTTTTTCATTAGATCCATTTTTTACTCTTCATCTGAGGGAAATTCGCTTCCGGCGCATAGTTTCGCGCATTCTGTTTCCGGTCGATGTGAAGCAGTGAACAAATTGTGCAGTAGGCCCACGGATTAGCTACTTTCGACGATCTTGATGCTTCTGCCCGTTACCTTTCGTAACAATCAGTGTTCCAGTCTTCTATTTCATGGTTTGTCAATTGTGGTGAATCTATATAAGTCATTGTTATTAAATAATAATATCTGTTTTGGACTACAGCAGATTAGCTATCTACTATGGACGGGTTCATCAGGCCAGCTTCAGAATTCGAGCCTGGGACTAATATTCACAGTCAGTTGCTGTGAACCAAATAATCAACGGGGCCCGCTCCCGGAGGAGATTAAAACGCTATGAGTTCAGACAAGAATCCGCTTCACACGCCACTTACCCGGCGGTCGATGCTTAAAGCCAGTGCAGCATCTGCAGTAGTTGGTGCCGCACCGATGATAATTCCAAGTACTGCTCACGCTTACTTGAACGAGCCAAAGGGTGCGAATGTCACACTTGGTTTTAACGTACCTCAGTCTGGCCCTTACGCAGACGAGGGTGCAGATGAGCTGCGCGCTTACGAGCTTGCAGTTGAGCACCTGAATGGCGGCGGCGACGGCGGCATGATGAATACCTTCTCTTCCAAAGCACTGAAGGGCAACGGTATCCTGGGCAAAAAAGTGACCTATGTTACTGGTGATACCCAAACTAAGTCAGACGCGGCTCGTTCTTCTGCCAAGTCAATGATCGAAAAAGACGGCGCAGTAATGATCACCGGTGGTTCGTCTTCCGGTGTTGCTATTGCTGTTCAGGGTCTTTGTCAGGAAGCAGGCGTGATCTTCATGGCTGGCTTGACTCACTCCAATGACACAACCGGTAAAGACAAGAAAGCCAATGGCTTTCGTCACTTCTTTAACGGTTACATGTCAGCGGCTGCACTTGCTCCGGTACTGGAAAAGAACTACGGCTCAGACCGTAAGGCTTACCACCTGACAGCAGATTACACCTGGGGTTGGACGCAGGAAGAATCAATTGCAGCGGCAACTGAAGCCAAGGGCTGGGAAACGGTAGAGAAGGTTCGTACACCTCTCGCATCTACTGACTTCTCTTCATACATTGGCCAGGTTTTGAAGACTGACGCAGATGTTCTGGTATTGAACCACTACGGCGGAAACATGGTTAACTCCCTAACCAACGCTGTTCAGTTCGGTCTCAGAGATAAGATGGTTAACGGCAAGCAGTTCGAAATCATCGTTCCTCTGTACTCACGCCTGATGGCGAGTGGTGCTGGTAAAAACGTTAAAGGAATCTTCGGATCCACTAACTGGCACTGGTCACTACAGGACGAAGGTTCTAAAGCTTTCGTTAAGTCATTTGGTGAAAAGTACGGTTTCCCACCAAGCCAGGCTGCACATACTTGTTATGTACAGACACTGCTTTATGCGGATGCTTGTGAACGTGCTGGCTCTTTTGATCCATGTGCAGTGGGTGCGGCTCTTGAAGGCTTTGACTTCGACGGTCTTGGCAACGGCCCGACCAGCTACCGCGCTGAAGATCACCAGTGCTTTAAAGATGTTCTTGTTGTGAAAGGAAAAGAAAATCCTTCTACAGAATTTGACCTTCTTGAGGTAGTTGAAGTAACTCCTCGCGCACAGGTTGAGTACGCACCGGATCATCCAATGTTTGCAGGTGGCGATCTTGGTAAATGTAATACGGGCGCGTAAGCACTTGTAAGACTAATGGGCTAGCTCTTAACAGAGCTAGCCTTTTTCTTTTGACATCCAACCTTTCCTGAAAGGGGTCTATGGACGCCGTTCTTCTGCAAGTATTAAACGGGCTCGACAAGGGCAGCGCATACGCACTGATCGCACTTGGGCTAACACTAATCTTCGGCACTCTGGGGGTGGTGAATTTTGCCCACGGGGCGCTATTCATGATCGGCGCTTTCTGCGCTGTGACGTTAAATAAGATATTCGAAATATCAGCAATCACGATTGACCCGACAAAAACGGATTTCCTCGGTAAGCCGTTGCAGGTAAAAACACCCTATCTGGAAAAATGGTTTGGTGACTTTGGTTTAGCGGTAATGGATTGGTCTGTACCGCTCGCCATCATTATCTCTATCCCTATCATGATGCTGTTCGGCTACATAATGGAACGTGGGCTGATAAGGCACTTTTACAAGCGACCTCACGCTGATCAGATCCTCGTGACTTTTGGTTTGGCTATTGTTCTTCAGGAAATAATCAAGGCTTTTTACGGGGCCAACCCGATTCAGACACCGGCACCGAGCGCTTTTGTCGGTACGCTTGATATCGGCGTGTACCTGGGTTTTGCTCAAAACGCGATAACCTATCCGTACTGGCGTCTGGTCTATTTTGCGTTCGCCTGTCTGGTCATTTTTGCAGTGTTTGCGTTCTTGCGATTCACCACATTCGGTATGGTCGTGCGGGCCGGCATGGCAGATCGTGAGACAGTGGGTTTATTGGGTATAAACATCAACAAGAAGTTCACGATTATGTTTGCGCTTGCTGCCTGCGTAGCGGGCGTGGCTGGGGTGATGTACACACCTATCAATTCGCCAAACTATCACATGGGAATGGACTTTCTTGTACTGTCATTCGTTGTGGTGGTCGTCGGCGGCATGGGGTCATTGCCGGGTGCAGTTCTCGCTGGATTCCTGCTTGGTATTCTTGAGAGCTTTGCTTCAATGAATGTCGTTAAACAGTTTTTTGAAACCATCTTCATACCTTCTATCGATCAGATTGTGATCTATCTGGTGGCGGTTATCGTGTTGCTGGTGCGACCTCGCGGGTTGCTGGGTCACAAAGGGGTGATGGAAGACTAATCATGAATAACTCCAAATACAGCGACGCAGCGCTTTTACTGTTTTTTATTATTATGGTGGTAGCAGGCCCTTTCATACTTGCTCCATTCGGCGGTAGTTATCCTGATTTGCTGCAGAAGTTTGCGATCTTCGGCATCTTTGCTATCGGCTTTAATATTCTCTTCGGTTTAACCGGTTACTTGTCTTTTGGTCACGCCGTGTTTCTTGGCGTGGGTTCCTACGGTGCGGTGTGGATGTTCAAGCTATTAAGCTATAACGTGCTGCCTGCACTGGTGATGGCTGTGGTTGTGGCAGGATTCTTTTCTGTAGTTATCGGGTATATTTCGCTGCGGCGCTCAGGTATTTACTTTTCGATCCTTACCCTTGCCTTTGCACAGATGATGTTTAACGTAGCCTATTCTGTCGCCACACCAATTACTAATGGTGAAACCGGTTTGCAGATTTATAATGATGATCCGCAATGGCTGCAAGGCGCTGACAGCCCGCTGACCACCAATCTGTTCGGTCTCAAAATGAATGAAGTGTTCTGGCGACCGGAGTTTTTCGGTTTTGAAGCGCAGTTCAATGTGGGTTATTACTTCTGCGCCTTCTTTCTGGTTATAGCGTTTTATCTGGCACTACGCATTACCCGCTCACCCTTTGGCATGATGTTGCGCGCGATTAAAACCAATCAGAACAGACTCAGCTTCACAGGTGTGTCTACTCGCCCGTATATGCTCGCAGCCTTCGTTATTAGTGGTATGTATGCAGGCTTGGCCGGTGGCCTGTGGGCTTGTATGGATCCGTTAGCAGGGGCAGAGCGGATGCAGTGGACCGCCTCAGGTGAGGTGGTGCTGATGACTATTCTCGGTGGTGCGGGCACCATGTTAGGCCCGGTGCTGGGTGCGGGTTTTATCAAGTATTTTGAAGCTATCTTTTCCAAAATTAATGATCAAGTGCTGCATAGCTGGTTTGCGTTTATGCCGGACGGTATGGAAAACTTCATGGTGGCTATCGTGCACCCATTCGTCGGAAAAGGCTGGCATTTAACACTTGGTTTACTATTTATGATGATCGTTATCTTCTTGCCTGGTGGTTTGATAGGTGGTCTAACCAGTCTGGGGCGGGTACTTACCGGCCGCGGTCGTAAGAGCAAGGGGTAAATCATGCAGATTCTGGAAGTGAAGGGCGTGAATAAACGCTTTGGTGGTCTGCAGGCGCTTAACGACGTGAACCTAAGTGTGTCTGAAGGCGCTATCCATGCGATTATCGGCCCCAACGGCGCGGGTAAATCTACCTTACTGAATTGCTTCATTGGGCGATTAAACCCGGACTCCGGTTCTGTGACCTTTAATGGCAACAGCCTTCTGGGTATGAAGCCGCATGAGATCAATCAAGTCGGTGTATCAAGAGTATTCCAAACGCCAGAGATCTTTGTTGATCTAACCGTGCTGGAAAACGTCATGATTCCTGCGTTGGCTCATCGCGACGGGGCATTTAAGCTGAATCCGTTTCGACGTATGCGTCAGGAAACCGATATGCGTGATAAGGCCATTGACGTGCTCGAAGATATTGGTCTTGAAGACAAGCTGGATATGACCGCATCGTCAATGTCACGCGGTGACAAAAGACGACTCGAGATGGCTATGGGCCTGGTGCAGGATCCAAAGCTTCTGCTGCTGGATGAACCGACAGCCGGCATGAGTCGAGCGGATACCAACAATACCATTGACGTGCTTAAGCATATTGGTGACAGCCGTGGTATTACCATGGTGATCATCGAGCATGATATGCACGTAGTATTCAGCCTTGCAGATAAAATCAGCGTTTTAGCTCAGGGCACAGTGATCGTAGAAGATGTGCCGGGCAACATCAAAGGCAATCCGAAAGTTCAGGAAGCCTATCTGGGGACTGCGAATTGAGCACCGATACACAAACAAGCGGCAACGCCTTCTTTGCCTGCAACGATATTCACTCATATTACGGTGAAAGTTACATTGTTCAAGGTGTCACCTTTGAAGTAAAGGAGGGTGAAATTCTTGCCCTGCTGGGTAGAAACGGAGCGGGTAAAACATCAACGCTCAGAACCATTGCCCGAATGGATGACCCGGAGCTTCAGCAAGGTGAGATTTGGCTTGATGGCAAACCCTTACACTCAATGCCCAGTCACGAAGCATCTGTCGCCGGGGTAGGTCTGGTCCCGGAAGATCGAAGAATTATCCAGGGATTGACGGTCGAAGAGAACATCAAACTTGCGCAAATTGTTGAGCCTGTTGGTTGGTCTCTTGATCAGATATACGAGTTGTTCCCACGGCTTGGTGAACGTCGCAAGCAGGAAGGAGTAACTCTTTCGGGAGGTGAGCAACAGATGTTAGCTATTGGCCGTGCCTTGGCGCGTGACATAAAGCTTTTGTTGCTTGATGAGCCGTATGAAGGTCTGGCACCGGTCATCGTTCAGGAAATTGAAAAGACACTGCACTATATTCGTGAACAAGGCATGACCACTATAATCGTAGAACAGAATGCAGTGGCAGCGCTTAAGCTTGCAGACCGGGCAGTCATACTGGATACCGGTCAGCTGGTGTACGAGGGTGCTGCGAAAGAAGTGCTTGAGAACGAACAGCTTCGTCATGAGTATTTGGCTATTTAGCTATTTAGCTATTTAGCTATTTAGCTATTTAGCTATTTAGCTATTGGCCTGGGCTGGCGGCTGACGTTTGTATATGCCTTGCAGGCGGCTGACGTTTGTTGCATGCCTTGCAGGTGGCTGATGTTTGTTGCATGCCATGCAGGCAGCTGACGTTTGTTGCTTGCCCTGCCGGCGGCCTTCATTTTTGAAAAGACCAAAAACAGAAGCAAAAAGTCTTCTTGCTGCCATTTTGCCCTTCGGGTGCCTGCGGCATTTTTTGAAATCATCCTCCATCGGGCCGCGCTAGAAGCACATCCATGTGCAGCTAGCGCTCACGTGGCATCCATGCCACTTTGACCCGACTCCAGATGATTTCAAAAAACAAAACAGAAGC
>CALGJU010000097.1 GCA_937928685.1 uncultured Granulosicoccaceae bacterium | reverse complement strand
TGATAAGTATCAAGTACCACACCTGTCGCCAGGTACACCTGGTTTTGCTTTGCAAATTCTTTTTGCATGGTGGGGAATTCTTTTGCGATTTCATCTACCGCTTTGGCAACTGCCCGCGCGTCTGCAGCAATAAAGGGGGTGACCGCAGCAAGTGCCTGACTAGGTAGCTTGGAAGAATGGAAAATGGTGGTGACGATACCAATATCACCCAGGCCCAGCTTCACGCCTTCTAACACCCCTTTGGGTTTAACAATGGAACCGCCATAGCTTTCCTGCCAGTCCATTTTGTAGTTACCTGATTCTGCCAGACGCTTGTCTACCTCCGGTATAAAAAATCCACTGAATTCTTTAACCCACATGGCTTTCGCCGGGTAGCCGTCAATCACTACGGCTTTAATGGTTTCAGTGGCGGCCGCTGGCAATACGGTTGTCAGACAGCATGTGGCAGCAACCACAGATAAAAACGATTTAACTTTCATGGTATTCCTCCGGTTTAACTATTATCAGGCAGTATTAAGTTATCAGGCCTTTTGCCAGTTTTCTTCGATCTCGGTACCGGCTTGACGAAACAATTTTGACAATGGGCAGTACTTGGCCACTTCCCCGGCCACTTGCTGTAACTGCTCTGTAGAAGCAGTACCAGACGATTTTACGTTTAACATGATCCTGGTAAACGGCAGCTCTATTTCTTCTTCAAGTGTCACACCACGCCGGTCAAACTCACAATTGATATCAATGCTGAGATGGCCGATATCTATGTCTAACTTACTTGCGCATTTATGCCCGATTACATTGGTGCAGCCAATCAATGCCGATATCACGGTATCGGTCGGGGTCGGGCCTGCATTGCTACCGCCGCGTTCGGTGGGTTCATCAATACTGAAAAGCAAATCGCGAATACTGATATTAGACAGTGAATGCGATGGACATTCGGCAGATGCTTTTAAAACGACGGAGGTTTTTTGTTTGATGGCCATAGTTTTCTACAATAAGTAATCTACAAGTAGGAGCACACTTCATCGAAGGCAAATCGTGGTAACTTTTGAAACAGTGCGGTTTCATCAGCGTAGCCAAGATTGCACAGAAAGTTAGATTTAAGGTTTGTGTCGGCAAAAAATTCCTGATCAACGATCTCGTTGGAAAAACCGGACATCGCCCCTACGTCTAAACCCAAGGCACGGGCTGCGATCATAAAATAGGCGCCTTGCAAAGTAGAGTTTCGATACGCTGTATCTTCAATATAGGCCGCCTTACCCTTAAAGAAACCACGACGATCTTCATGCGGGAACAAATACGGCAGGTGCTCCCAGAAATCTAAATCATAGGCGATGATGGCAGTAACCGGTGCTGACACCATCTTCTCTACATTCTTTTCTTTAAGTGACTTTGCCAAACGTTGCTTGCCTTCATCACTGGTGACAAAAGTAAACCTTGCAGGGCAAGTGTTCATACTTGTCGCACCTGAGGCGGTAATCTCATACAGCTCTTCAAGTAATTCTTTAGGCACAGGTTTATCAAGCCATGCGTAGTGTGAACGGGCTCCACGAATAATAACGTCTATAGAGTCTGCGTCTAACTGCGGTTTACGCGCACGTAGATCACGGTAATCCGCCTGTGCCTGTTGACGCAGTTTTTCGAGGTCTTGGCCTTCAGAGGCTGTCATTATGCATGCCCCTTAAGGTCTTCTTCTGCGACAACCGGGCTCGCACAGATACCGATACCTTCAACTTCAACCTCTATTGTTTCACCCGGTCGCAACCATCGCTGCGGCGTACGGGCGTGACCGACACCAGGCGGCGTCCCCATCGCTATATAGTCACCGGGTTCAAGTGTTGCGAACTCCGATATGGTGGCAATAGTGCGCGCTACAGGCCATAGCATTTCTGAGGTACTGGCTGATTGCAGAATCTCACTACCGACCCTCGCTTCTATCTTTAACCCGGCTGCACCTTCCGGTAGTTCATCCGGCGTGACAGAATAAGGGCCGATCGGACCCGTTGAATCAAAGTTTTTACCTGGTGTCCACTGGTGTGTTTTACGTTGATAGTTACGCACTGAACCATCGTTAAAAACCGAATAGGCAAATACATGATCAAGCGCATTCTCTTCGGTAATGTGCTTTCCCGCCTTGCCGACAATCACCATTAGCTCAACTTCATAATCAAGCTGCTCAGAACAGCTTGGCCGAATCATTGGTTCTCCCGCTGCCATCAGTGAATTCGGCCCGCGCATGAATAACGCCGGGTATTCCGGAACGTCGTAGCCACCCTCTTTGATATGATCAGTGTAGTTAAGTCCAAGACAGATCGTTTTACCCGGCATCGCCACTGGCAAGGCGGGCGTGATAGTCACCACTGATACCGACGGCGCACCTGAGATAAGTGCCTTTACGCGGTTCACCGCATCGCCTTGTTGGATCAGGTTCATTAAATCAGAACCAATGGATGCATCGAGTGCCGTGAGATTAATGGCGTCGTCAGCATTGACTACGTACACACTGGCTATGGTTGCCGCCTCAGACCTTCCGACCAAAAATTTCATGTCACCCCTGGCAAATTGTGTTGGTATAATTCCGTCAGTTTTGACGATAATATGGGTTATTGTCAAATAATATCGATATTTTCTGGAGATTACTATGCCAGCATGGTCCGAATACAAAAAAGCAGCCGTCGATCGCGGCTCCCTGGCGCTGGAACTATATGCAGTGGTCAGCACACCCGTTAAAACGCCGGAGGAGCTACGTGCACACCTTCCAGCACATCTGGCTTATCAGGCAGAGCGTGAGCAGGAGGGTCAATTGGTGATGGCGGGACCATTATCTGACCTTGGCGGCGACATGATGGAGGGCGTTGGCATGATCATCTACCGCGCTGAATCACTTGATGCAGCGCGAGCCCTGGCTGATGCTGACCCGATGCACCTCACAGGCACACGTGAATACACTATTCGACGCTGGCTGGTGAATGAAGGTAGTTTCCAGCTCGATATCAAATTGTCTGCCCAGTCGATACGCTTGTAGTCGTCTGTTACTGTTAAACCTACTTTAATTGCTGACAGACCTATGCCCGCTCCTACCTGCCACGCTGACTTCTATAGCGATCAGACAATCTCTGACCCTGTGCGCCTGTATAACGAAATGCATAATCTGGGACCGGTGGTCTGGCTAGAGCAAAATAAACTGCACGCCATCTGCGGGCATAAAGAATTAGTTGCAGCGTTACGCGATCACCAGACATTCAGCTCGGCGCGCGGTGTATCGATAAATGAGAATGTAAATAAAATTATTGTCGGCAGCACGCTTAATTCAGACCCGCCGCAACATGACGCTACGCGCTCAATCACCTTTCAACCATTGTCACCCAAGGCGTTACCTGCCATTCGCGAAGCCATAGAAGACGAGGCGATTCGTATAGTTGAACATGTGTTAAAGAAAAAGGAATTCGATGCTGGTTACTGGAAAATGCACCGTATGCAGCACGGGTAGCTAAAGAACATTCAGAGACCGCCTGGCTGACCACGCGCGGTATTGAATACATTGAAGCGCAAAACAAAATCGGCCAGCCGTGGCTCTGCCATCTGAGTTATATCAAACCCCACTGGCCGTATCTGGTGCCTGCTCCGTACAACGATATGTACAGTGCCGCCGATTTACCACCGGTTAACCGCACGGATGCAGAGCGTCAAACTGATCATCCGTTAATGCAGGCGTGGATGAAAATGCGGGTCAGCAAAACATTCGCCCGCGATGATGTACGGGATATGGTGGCGCCGGTGTATATGGGGTTGATCAAAGAACTTGATGATCAGATGGGCAGGCTGTTCCAATACCTTAAAGAACTGCATTTTGAATGGAGCCGCCAACACCATAACCGCATCACCCGCAGCGCTGAAATTGTTGAAAAGATGACTGATGGCAAAGAACCACCAGGCATTATGATCGGGTTTGTAGATGAAGACGAACTGAGAAAAGACGGACGCTCACTGCCAAAACATATTCAGTAGCGAAGCCCGGGCTTCACCACTGATCTACCTACTGTCCAAACTGCGTTACTTCCATTCACCCTCTGATTGCCCATCAGCCGGACCAATGAATGAATCAATAGTTTCCTCACGGATGGCCGTATTGACTTCATCAAGTGCTTCTACATCAGTGGCAAAGGTATCTTCCCAAACAGAGGAATTCCCGAATTCATCCGTCACCTCCAGACACCACCGCTCATCATTATCCATACGATAAATCTCAACTTCTACAGTTTTTCCGTCACTGTCTATTTTCTGGCCAAGATCGGAAAACACTAACTCTGGTTCAGCGTCCATAACGATGTACTCTGGTAATTCAAGTGGGAGGATATTCGACGGCCGGAGTATACCGAACAATCAGCCAGCTATGATATCAGTCTTTCTACAGAGACCGACTTAAGATCACCTCGAGCCCGTCAGAAACCCCGAAGCGAGCGGATCAAGCCCCACACGTCAAAGGAAACCCGACGCGTGAGCGAGTGGATCAACCCAACACATCAAAGGAAGCCCGAAGCGTGAGCGAGTGGATCAACCCCAACACGTCAAAGGAAGCCCGAAGCGTGAGCGAGTGGATCAACCAAACACGTCAAAGGAAGCCCGAAGCGTGAGCGAGTGGATCAACCAAACACGTCAAAGGAAGCCCGAAGCGTGAGCGAGTGGATCAAC
>CALGJU010000096.1 GCA_937928685.1 uncultured Granulosicoccaceae bacterium | reverse complement strand
TCTATTGCATTAGTATTTATCACTGGTTGTAACAGTGCAGAATCATCAGATCAGGCAGCGACGTCTAAAGTCGTCATAAGCGAGGTGGCTGCAGAAAAGCCAGTTGTTCAAAGTGACTTGTCTGTTTTAGGCCAACGCATGACCGTACATAAAAGCCCGACCTGTGGTTGCTGTCAAAAATGGGTAGATTATCTAGAAGAGGAAGGCTTCACGGTTGACGTTAAAAAAAGTGATGACGTAAACCCAATAAAACAGTCGCTAGGTATGACCGACCCTAAACTCTATTCATGCCACACGGCTGTAATAGGGGATTATATAGTCGAAGGGCACGTACCCGCTAGTGACATAAAGCGGTTGATAACAGAGAAGCCCAACATCGCTGGACTGACCGCACCTGGCATGCCAATGATGTCACCGGGAATGAATAGCCGAACGCCCAAAGATTATACAGTGTTGTCAATTACCACAGCTGGCAGTACACAGGTATATTCTCAGTACTAGTGGAAGTCAGTTATCGTTGTAAGTAATTTGCTATAAGAAAAATCTAGTGAATACTACTGAAGTCAAAACCGATTAGCCTGTAAGTACAGTGGTTTTGCATCGAATGGTGATGCTAAAGCACTTTTGTCCGTACGGTTTAAAAGCAAAAAAATTATTACAACGCAATGGCTACGTGGTCCAAGAAAATTGGCTTGAAGACCGCGAAGCGACAGAACCAAGCTGCTACCTCAGTTTGACATGCTGTAAGAGATATATTTTATGAATCAAAAAGAATTGCTGCGCAGGTTGGTTATCGACTGGCTAGATGACAATTATCATTTCGGTGAAGCGGAAACTTTGATCGATGGCGATGATGAGAAATCCTTTCTACAGTCAGGTGTTCTCGACAGTCTCGGCTTTGTGTCATTAGTTCTGTATCTGGAGAATCGGTGCAGCGTTCAAGTAGACAGATCTGAATTACAACCTGAGAATTTCGATGGCCTGGGACGGATTGTTAGATACATGTTGAAGCTTCCCGGACTTGAGATAGCGTAAGTTAATTGGCTATTGTCTTCCATAATTGCACTGGCCAAACTCCTGGCCAGAGGAGCAACGGGCATGGCAAGAGAAAGTCAACGGACTACGAGAAGACAATTTCAAGCAAATTGAAAAGAAATCTACTTTTTTGGATAAGTTGCTAAAGTGATGCCGATGTTACTTCAGACAATAGTCCATGGGAGGTATAGTTATTACAACAACACCAAAGCAGACGTTCGTTGTAATAATGCGAATGACCGGAAAGGGCACTCACCGGCCTGTCAAGTAGGCACTGATCTAGGAAAATTCATGCGTTATAATTTGCGCTGTCGATTCAGTAGCTCCTAGGCCCGGTCCGATCGTTGGAAGGGCTTAACCAGCTATCCGAGGGCGAAAAGTATGTCAGAGCAAATTTTCCATAGTGATCCAGAGATTCTCAACGGTACAGCGGTATTCTGTGGAACCCGGGTGCCAATTCGAATTCTTTTTGAACATCTGAAAGCCGGTGATAGCCTTGAAGTCTTCCTCGAAGATTTTCCGTCTGTGAGTCGTGAACAGGCTACCAAGCTTCTTGAACACGCCTTGCAGCAATTGACTTCGGGCAATGAAGCTGCTGCTTGACGAGCAGGTACCTGCTCGACTGGTGCGTGAGCTCCCTGAAAATTATGATGTTCGTATTAATAAAGATGGTAAGTAATAGAGCCTACAGAATTTCATATGTTACCCAACTCGTTGTTAGAAGTTGTCATGGAAGCGCTGAGCACATACATAGCTCGCCTTTGGGTTTGATGTAAAAACCCATCTGGCAATATGCCGCTGCACACGATATGCAGCGACATAAAACTTACAACTTACTTATCGACGATTATTGTCGCGAGGTCCGCGTGGATCACGAGGTCTGTTGTCGTAACGATCCTCATAGTTCGGTCGATCTTCAAAACGCGGTCTGTCGTCGTAACGCGGCCGTTCTTCATACCGCGGTCTGTCGTCATACACAGGGCGCTCTTCGTATTGAGGTCTGTCGTCACGAACCGGTCGATCATCATAGCGCGGTCGATCATCATACTGCGCCTCATCGCTGTATCGCGGACTGTCAGCGTAGCGCG
This sequence comes from uncultured Granulosicoccaceae bacterium, assembly GCA_937928685.1. Classification (GTDB taxonomy): domain Bacteria; phylum Pseudomonadota; class Gammaproteobacteria; order Granulosicoccales; family Granulosicoccaceae. The sequence continues at coordinate 4,014 of CALGJU010000096.1, read as the reverse complement.
GCTCATCGTAACCACGAGGTGCACGATCATAAGACGGCTCCCCTGCAAGATCGTTAGTACCACGCGCAGCATCTCTGCCATTATCTGCATGACCACCGCCCAACTGACCACCACTAACCAGTGCCAGCTCATCTTTATCTTCCGGAATAATCAAGTTCAAGATTATAGCGATCAGCGCTGCGGGCAGAAGGCCTGATGTCATCAACACTGTGACGTCTTTTGGCAAGTGCTGCAATGCACCAGGCTCTAACTGCAGCCCAAGGCCTATCGACAAGGCGGTAGCGAAGATCATCATATTGCGGCGAGTCCAGACGACTGATGAAAGCATGTTGACACCGGCTGCTGCAACCATGCCGAACATGACTATCACACCACCACCAAGTACGGCGATTGGCATGGTTGATATTACTGCACCAAATTTTGGTACAAGGCCTGCGATAATTAAGAAAATCGCGCCCAAGGTCACCACATGCCGACTCATCACTCCAGTCATTGAAATCAGCCCGACGTTCTGGCTGAAAGAGGTATTGGGTAATGCACCGAAGGCACCGGAAAGCGCGGTACCAAGACCATCAGCCATTGTGCCACCAGCAACTTCTTTATCAGTGGCTTCACGACCTGCTCCACCCTTAGTGATTCCAGAGATATCGCCCACGGTTTCAATCGCTGAAACAATACTCATCAAGCACATACCAATAATTGCGGTAATGTTCCATTCGATACCGAATTTATTAAACTCAGGCAGCTTAGACCAGGCCGCTTTTTCTACGTTGCCAAACTTTATTAGCTCAGAACCAGTCACGGCATCTATGCCAAATGCTACTGCGTAGCCCGCCAGCAAACCAAGCAACACAGCAGACACAGACAACATGCCTCTGGTAAAGAACTTTAAGCCCAATGTGACGAAGATAACAACAAGCGCCAAACTCCATTGCAGCAAAGAACCGTAGCCCGGCTTACCAATCATTGGAACGCCACCGGCCGCATACTGAATGCCTACTTTAACCAGTGCAAGACCAATCATGAGTACCACCAGACCCGTCACCAGAGGCGGTAGCCAGTGTCGGACACGACCAATTATGGTGCCGAGAAAGAAGTGAAAAACACCGCCTACTATTATTGCCCCCATTAAGGCGTCCATACCCCACGTTAGCGCAATTGGAATCATCACGGGTATAAACGCAAAGCTTGTACCCTGCACTACCGGTAGCTTAGCGCCAACCGGACCAAGGGAGATGGTCTGGATAAGAGTGGCGATACCTGCAAATAGCATCGACATTTGGATCATATAGATCATGTCGCCGATGTCACCGGAGCCAAACCCGAACCCGGCAGCACCCGCGACAATGATCGCAGGTGTTACGTTACTGACAAACATTGCCAGCACATGCTGTATGCCCAGGGGAATTCCCTTGACAAAGCCAGGGAAGTAATTGGGATCACGCATCTGCTCCGGCGTCATTCCCGCTATATTTTTAGCCACATTTTTCTCCGATATTCATCGCTATATGGTCCCTCAGCAACAGAAGTTAGGTCATATCCCTGATCTCACCACAGTATAGCTTTTTGGCATTCCTGTGCCACACTCAGGAATACGCTAAGCCTCTATTTAAGATTGTTTAGCTCAAAGGGGTCGCTATTAGTTCGGGTTCGTCTTTACCGACTTGCTCTTTTCTTTTCGCCACACGCTCTGCGAGCGCTTCAAGGACTGCCGGATCAGTTGTGGGCACCTCATACTCCTGCAGTGCCTTCTGCCAAATGTCTGTGGCACGACTGGTGGCATCTTTAGCGCCTGCAAGCTGCCAGTTTTCCTGATTTTGCCAATCGCTCAGGAACGGCTCGTAGAATGCATCTTTATATCGCGCCATCGTGTGATCACAACCGAAAAAATGCCCACCCGGCCCTACCTGTTGCATGGCATCAAGCCCGACCTCTTCAAGGTTGATCTTCATTGGCTTTAGCATCGCAGACATGTGCTGCAACATCTCACAGTCAATCACCAGTTTTTCAAACGACGCAACCAACCCGCCTTCCAGCCACCCTGCCGCATGATAGATTAAGTTGCCATGCCCCATCACGGCACTCCACAGTGACATCTGGGTTTCCCAGGTGGCCTGCGCGTCTACCGTATTAGTTGCATTGCAGGCACTGGTTCTGTAAGGCAAGCCATACTTACGCGCCAACTGACCACCGGCTATATTTGCCAAAGAGTTTTCAGGCGTGCCGAACGCAGGCGCTCCGGATTTCATATCTACATTGGAAGTAAAACCGCCATATATTACCGGTGCGCCCTTGCGGGTTAGCTGAGTAAGCGCCACACTCAATAGCGCCTCGGCATTTTGCTGTGCCAATGCACCGGCCATGGTGGCAGGTGTCATTGCACCCATTAATGTAAATGGTGTCACGGTAACCGCCTGACCGAGCATGGCCATTTGCATGGCACCGTATGCCATAGAGTCATCAAGCTTACGCGGAGAATTGATATTGATATTCGTCATTACAACGGGAGGCTGACTGGCGAGTTCGTCAAGGGTTTTTCCATGTGCGATAGCACACAGCTCTACCGCATCACGAGCACGACCTCCACCAATGCCTGTGGCCAGAAAAGGTTTGTCGGTCAGCGTTAAACTACTAAAGGTGGTATCAAGATGACGCGTACCAACGGGTAAGTCAGTAGGTGCTACGGCCTGATTACCAAAAAAACTAATCACATTAAAATGCTGGCCGAGCATTAATAATTTTTTAAAATCTTCTATGTTGCCGGCACGTCGGCCGTTAATACAGTCATGAACATTGGGCGGCCCGGACACCAATCCGAAGTTGATGGCATTACCGCCACAACGCATGGTGTTAGCGGGGTTTCTTGCAACGAGATCAAATTCATTCGGTGCGTGAGCAATCGTTTCAAGCACCAGTGCACGGTCCATCTTGACCATGCCCCCAATTGAAACATCAGCTCCGGCATTACGAAAGGTGTCGAGCGCAAGATCCCCCATGACTTCGATCCCCTGCTCTTCAAGAATCTGAAGCGAGATATCATGGATAAACTCAAGCTGCTCTTCATCAAGCGGTGTGAGCGGTGTAAACGGACTTCTTAGCTGGCACCGTTCAAGCTGCGGTATTTTAACTACCGGTTTGCTTCTGTCTCTGCGACGGCGGCGTGGCTTGGGCTTACCATCAGAAACTGTATTCTTATCTTCGCTCACAAAATTCCGCCGCGGTTGATGGTTCAGTCGTTAACTTTTTGTATGCTTTTCATAATGGTGCATTTCTTTCGGACCTTCCCTCATCTCGGCTATCGCTTGATTGACATCCATAACAGCTTCTTCAAGCCGGCTGGCAACCGCCTGACTGTCAGCATTAAATTCAAGCTCTGCGAGTAGTTTTTCAAGCCGGTTTTTACCGCGCCATGCTGCATGCTTTGCCCATTCCGCATACAAAGCCTCAGGTGGATCAACATGCATCAGGTCTGAGTGCCTGTGTTGATCATCAAGCGCGGTATCGGTTGATACATAGCCGTTCACCATACTGATGCGTTCACCCGGCTTGTTAAGTGCTGCTCCCCGATGTACCACCATATTGCCGTGCAAAGCTATCGCGTAACCTGGTCCCGCGAAGTGTGGCGCTTCAACCCGTTCACGGGGCGGTGTTTCGCCCTGCTCCGCCAGCACCGCCATCTCGTCTTTTGTGCCGACAAAGTACTCAAACTGCCCACCATCAAGCGTGGACGGATCACTGACCATCATGACGACATCCAACGGCAGGGTATCGTGGTGCCATTTGTCTACGGCTTTTGACAGATCGTCAGGTGAGAAATTCATATGGCCTAAATGCAGTGGCATGGTATGCGGTGCAACGTCGGTGTTATAAATCTCACACATCAATTCCGTCAGCGATGGGTCAACACATAGATCACGGAGAAACTTTGATCGATAACAGCCGCCTCTGACCATGTTTTCGATTCTTTCACAACTGATCGCGTGTTGACGCAATGACCGGGCAACTTCCAGCATT
>CALGJU010000095.1 GCA_937928685.1 uncultured Granulosicoccaceae bacterium | reverse complement strand
AGGGATCCCCAACATGTAAGGTCACTCGTGTACGCCCAAAGCGCACTATTTACATCAACGCAGGGAGCATAACCGAGCGGCTCGACGCGTGAGCGGGTGACGGCGTAACTGAGCGGCTTGACGAGCTAGACATCCCTTGCTCACGCTGGTGGGTTTGTTGACCGGGAACTAAATACAAACATTCCACTGGAAACTGTCGCGTGAGCGAGTGGCGTGTCAGGTAGAAATTTCCAGCTCGTTTTACGAAGATTATTTGGGTGCGGTCTGCTTGCGCATGGTCTGCGCATCGCGGCGCTTGCTTTTGTAGTCTTGCCCAGCCCTAAGCATTGTGCGCCCGGGCAACCGTCTGATGGTCAAGAAGCTTAGATGGAGAAACCACCGATACTAGTGTACTGGAACAAATAGATTGCCCATATGAGTCAATCAAAGTGTCTAATTTTAATAGATAAATCGTGACAACAGTAAGTCATAGAGACTGCAACGAATGTGGTGTGCACTTCGATTAATCGCCCCTGCGGGAGCCCGGCATTTGTGCTTGCCACTGCGTTGAAGCTCTTGAAAAGAGAATAACTATTGCCTGCGAGCTTCGCCTTGTTGCAAACCATATGACGAACTCTCAAATGCACACTCTATTTGGTCTAGTACACTAGACCGTCTTTTTCGAATCCCGGCGAGAGCGGCGGTTAAATTCTCGTTGAATCAGAGTTTCGAGAAATTTGGTCACGGTGATGTCATCATCCTGGGCCATTTTCAGCACAAGAATTTTGGTTTCCGGGGTGACTCGAAGCTCAATCTTCTGAGTTTTTTCACGGACAAGTTTTGGCATAAGAGGTGAGTTCTTTCGGTGTTTTTACCGCGAATAAAATAAGTATGTCATGACGACACAATTGCCGCAACGCCTATTTATTGTGAAGATCGTCCAATAGTCCCCACTGCGTCACAAATAATCACAGATATTATACGGTGCAGCATATACTCTTCCCCCTGTCACAACCAATCCAGCGTTGTCTTACGGAGAAGTCAGCCGGTTCTTACGCGAACCCGCTTGTCGCTTTTAAAATATGCTCACTACTATGATGTCAGAAAAACTTGTTTCGATCCGCGAATTATCACTGTTTGCATTCGCGCTGCTGCTAATTGCCGCCGCCACGCCTTCGAAAAACACCATACAAAACGCACCGGAGCAGCAGCCTGTGAATGTCACCATCCCGGCTGACCAAAATACCGACGTTATATTAAAGACGGCCTAGAAAAAAAAACGGCCTAGTCATCGAATTCGTAATTGACTGACTCAATGAGGTAGACGGTCTCCCCGCCAGGGGCATTCACCGTCACTTCATCGCCCGCTTCTTTTTTTAACAGCGCACGAGCCATCACTGAATCCACACTGATCCAGTGACAGGAAGGGTCTATTTCATCTGGCCCTACGATCCGAATGGAGCAAAGCTCATCGTTCTCATCGATCAGCACCACACACGCACCAAAGAATATCTTACCGATATCAGCCGGGCGCTCCGTTACCACTCGCAGCACCGCCAAACGTTTTTGCAGATAGCGTATGCGCCGGTCTATCTCTCGCAGTTCTTTTTTGCGATAAATGTATTCAGCGTTCTCAGACCGATCACCTTCAGCCGCTGCCGCAGTGATCGCCTCGGTCACTCCCCTGCGCCTTACCCACAACGCTTTTTGTTCCTGCTGCAAAGCATCAAAGCCAGCCGCTGTTATTAACGCAGTCGAAGGTTTACCCGGTGGTCTGTATCGGCTCAATGGAATTCGGCAGGGGTTGTCAGGGAACAACCCGATACTACTACAACAAAACCCGATCTACATTTCACCACAGAGAGCACACCAATTCTGCAGTGAGGGTGTTTTAAAATATAAAGTCTAATAATATAAAAGTCTAAGCAACCTCCGGCTCTTGCCTGGCGACCTCATCATTTGACGCCTTCTCAACAACAACAGGTGCTGGCGCAAACATCTCTGACGAATCAACAATGTGCCAGCTTGCACGAATACCTTTCGCCTCAGCTTTTCTATCTTGCCGCTGTAAGAATTTATCGATTACTTTGTGACACAATTTGTTATACCACTGTAGGTTAAACCCCACCATCGGATTAAAAGGGTTCGTTCTGCTGTATGCCCAAATTTCAAGTCGACTGCTCACTTCACTGGCAGCACCACGGCGATGAAATCCATGGGTATCTGCTATCACTAGCGTATTAGCAGGAACGAAAAGCTCACTGGGCTCAGGCAATCCCATGGCAGCGAGTTCGTCATCAGCCACCCGCAAAGAACCTCTGGAACTGTAACTGTTTTCCTGAGCACTGCCTTCAATACTTTTGCGATACTCCCACTTTAGTCGCTTCCAGGTTAGCTTGTGAGATCCGGCAACATAGGTAAACGCGCCGTTGTGTGCGCCTACCTCATCAAGAAACAGCCACGCTTTCATGGTGGCATGAAAGGTATCGCTGTGTAGAAGTCGCTGCGGATCAGGGCTTGCTTCACGTGCATTGCTCTTAATGTTCTGCACGTAAAAGATAGGACTGTTATTTCTTGCTGATGCGTATTTCAAGCGATCAAGAAAATCTGAATTATTCACCAGCTGATGACAGACAGGCGCCGCATCAAGCACCTTCTCATTCAACAGAACGCGCTGCGTCAACGTGTCACCCTGAACACACTGCCTGACTTCAACATCGGTCATCGACCGGACTTCTGCATCAAGGGAGGTAAAACTGTCTTCGGGAAGATAATTCTCAATCAATAAATAGCCGTTTTGTTTAAACGACTCTCGCTCAGCCTTATCCATTAACGGAGCCAGGCAGAGGTAACGTACTTTAGTGAACGCTGCCGCCACCACCACTCGCACAGCGTGCAAGCCAAGGATATTTAGAATTTTGCTGCCGATAATGGGGTTATCACTGAACGACTTAGCGCCGGTGAATAGCTGCATAAAATAGACCGGAAGCCGGGCTACCTTCACAGCACCGTCGACAGTGGCACGGGCAATAGAATGATGGTTCATCCAGGATCTTCATTGATGGAAGATCACTTTCAACGCAATTTGCAGACCGTCCGAACAGATCTGCATGTGTTCAGTTGTTAATCATCGCGCAGGTTGAAGAAATTCTTCACCCCATCCAGCCAACCATGACTCTTAGGGGTGTGCTTCGAGCCCTTCTTGCCAGTTAACGTAGCACGCAGCTGCTCAAACAGCTCCTTTTGTTCAGATGTCAGGCTGATCGGCACTTCCACTTGAACCCGGCACAGCAGATCCCCGATATTGTTCTTTCGCACAGGCTTAACGCCCATGTTACGCAACCTGAAGACCTTGTCCGTTTGCGTTCCCGCCGGAATCTTAAGATTTACTTTGCCAGTGAGCGTCGGTACCTCAAGCTCACCGCCGAGACTGGCTGTAATAATGTCTATCGGCATGGTGCAAAGCAGATTGTCATCGTCACGTTCAAAAATGCTGTGTTTGGCTACCTCTACCAATACATAGAGATCTCCCGATGCGGCGCCCTTTTCACCCGCCTCTCCTTCGCCGGACAAACGTATCCGATCTCCGGTATCGACCCCGGCCGGGATTTTTACTGACAGAGTCTTCTCTTCCTGCACCCGACCCGAGCCACGACAGTTGCTGCACGGATCAGTAATCACGGCACCTGCGCCGCGACAGGACGGGCAAGTCTGCTGGACAGAGAAAAAGCCCTGTTGCATCCGCACCTGACCCATGCCAGCGCAGGTTTCACATTTTGATGTACTGGTGCCTGGCTTGGCGCCAGACCCTTCACACGGCTGGCAAGTGATCTGAGTGGGTATTTTTAGCGATTTTTCGGTACCTGCGACAGATTCTTCAAGCGTTAGCTCAAGGTTGTATTGCAGATCAGAGCCACCGCGTGCACGGCGACCACCACCACCGCCGCCGCCGAATATATCACCGAACACATCACCAAAGATGTCGCTGAAGTCACCACCACCAAACCCACCGCCCCCACCGGACGCAGAATTGCTGACACCATCGTGACCAAACCGATCGTAGGCGGCACGCTTTTGCTCATCGCCCAGTATCTCAAATGCTTCCTTGGCTGCTTTGAACTTTTCTTCAGAAACAGCATCTCCCGGATTGCGATCCGGGTGGTGTTTCATTGCGAGTCTTCGGTACGCTTTTTTCAATTCTGCATTGTCAGCGTCTTTTGAGACACCCAACAATTCGTAGTAATCCTGCTTCGCCATTTGTTCAGCTCTTGAATGCAAAAAATCCGGGAGTGCATAAAGCGCCTCCCGGATTACAGTCATCGGGGCGCATTGAGCGCCACCATAGTCTTATTTATTGTCGTCTTTGACTTCTTCAAATTCCGCATCAACCACATCATCAGCGGGTGCCTCAGAACCTGATGCTTCATCAGCCGGCGCACCTTCGGCACCCGCCTTTGCATAGGCACGTTCAGCTAATTTGCCAGATGATTCAGTCAACAACTCAAGCTTAGCTTCAATCGCGTCTTTGTCATCGCCAGTCATCACTTCACGTAAATCACTGATGCGAGATTCGATTTCGGCTTTCTCATCATCGGTGACCTGCTCAGCCAGATCCACCACTGACTTTTCAGTTGCATGAATCATGTTCTCAGCCTGATTGCGTGCTCCAACCAACTCTTTCAATTTGCGATCATCTTCAGCATTGGCTTCGGCATCTTTAACCATTGCCTCAACTTCTTCATCAGACAAACCACTGGATGCCTTAATAATGATCGACTGCTCTTTACCAGTAGCCTTGTCTTTCGCAGACACGTTCAGAATACCGTTTGCATCAATGTCGAATGCAACCTCAACCTGTGGCATGCCACGTGGAGCAGGTGGAATATCAGCCAGGTCAAACTTACCGAGTGACTTGTTACCCGTTGCCATCTCGCGCTCACCCTGCAATACATGTACGGTGACTGCAGTTTGATTATCTTCAGCGGTTGAAAATACCTGCTGCGCCTTAGTGGGAATAGTCGTATTTTTGTCGACCAACTTGGTCATTACACCACCTTGTGTCTCGATACCAAGAGACAGAGGCGTTACATCAAGCAACAATACATCTTTAACATCGCCGCCCAGTACACCTGCCTGAATCGCCGCACCCATCGCAACCGCTTCATCAGGGTTTACATCGCGACGAGGCTCTTTGCCGAAGAAGTTTTGTACTTCTTCGATCACTTTAGGCATACGAGTCTGGCCACCAACAAGAATCACATCATCTATTTCTGAGGCGCTATAACCCGCGTCTTTTAATGCAACCTTGCATGGCTCGATGGTGCGCTTAATCAAGTCTTCTACAAGTGACTCAAGCTTTGCACGTGTCACCTTCATGTTCAGGTGCTTCGGCCCCGAGGCATCGGCCGTAATGTACGGCAGATTAATATCAGTTTGCTGGCTGGAAGAAAGCTCAATTTTGGCTTTTTCTGCTGCTTCTTTCAGACGCTGTAGTGCCAGTGGATCGTTGTGGACGTCAACGCCATTCTCTTTCTTGAATTCTTCTGCAAGGTATTCAATCAGACGATTGTCAAAATCTTCACCACCAAGGAACGTATCACCATTGGTAGACAGCACTTCGAACTGGTGCTCACCATCTATCGAGGCAATTTCAATAATGGAAACATCGAAGGTACCACCACCCAAATCAAACACCGCAATTTTGGCATCACCCAACTTCTTGTCCATGCCATAAGCCAAGGCCGCTGCGGTGGGCTCGTTAATGATTCGCTTAACTTCAAGACCGGCAATCTTGCCTGCATCTTTAGTCGCTTGTCTTTGTGAGTCATTGAAGTAGGCAGGCACTGTAATAACAGCTTCCGTTACTTCTTCACCCAGATATTCCTCTGCGGTGGTTTTCATTTTCATTAATACGCGTGCAGAAATTTCCGGTGGCGCCATCTTCTTGCCGCCAGCTTCAACCCACGCATCACCGTTGTCAGCTTTGACAATGCTGTAGGGCACAAGATCAATATCTTTCTGTACCGCTTTCTCATCAAAGCGACGGCCGATCAGACGCTTGACCGCATATAGTGTATTCGTGGGGTTGGTCACAGCCTGGCGTTTGGCTGGCTGACCCACCAGCACTTCATCGTCATCGACAAACGCGACGATAGAAGGCGTCGTGCGATCACCTTCTGTGTTTTCTATAACTTTCGGCGAGCCACCTTCCATCACTGCAACGCAGGAGTTGGTGGTTCCGAGGTCGATGCCAATAATCTTACCCATTGCTACTTTGTCTCCGCACCGCCACAAAGACGGTGTTAATTAATTGATGCTTATTAAGTTAGTGCCCAAGTGGCGTAATTCAACACACTGATACTGGCAAGAAACACTATTTTGCTATAACAACCATTGCCGGACGCAGCAGTCGCTCATTCAACGTATACCCCTTCTGCATCACGGTCAGCACAGTATTGGCAG
>CALGJU010000094.1 GCA_937928685.1 uncultured Granulosicoccaceae bacterium | reverse complement strand
GCGGAATGTGGCGGTTCCTGCATGTGTGCGACCTGCCACTGTTTTATCGAGGAAGACTTTTCTGCAGCCATTCCAGCGATGGAAAGCGATGAAGACGAGATGCTTGGATTCACCGCAGTAGATCGCACATCAAGCAGCAGGTTGAGCTGCCAGATAAAAATGTCTGATGAGCTGGCAGGTATAGAAGTTAATTTGCCGTCTGAGCAAAATTAGCGCGAGCAAAATTAACCTGAGCAAAACTAACTGATGTCAGATCCTATCATCATTGTCGGCGGCGGACAGGCTGCGGTGCAGCTGTGTTTGGCTTTGCGCAAAGAAAAAGTCAATGCGCCGGTGCTAATGATGAGTGAGGAATCTGAATATCCCTACCATCGACCGCCGCTGTCCAAATCATTTCTCACCGGTGAGACAGATGAAGACAAGCTGCTGATGCGGCCCGAAACCTTCTATGACTCAAAACAGATCGATGTAGAGCTCAATACCCAGGTGAGGTCTATTGATACCAGTGCGCGCACTGTGTCGACTGCCAGCGGTGAGAAAAGTTACCAGTCTCTGGTGCTGGTGACAGGCGCACGCCCCAGACAGTTGCCACTGCCGGGCGCCAGTCTGGAGGGAGTTCATCTGCTACGTGATTTACAGCATTCGAAAAATATCAAAAGTGCACTGAATACTGCACAGCATATTGTGGTGGTTGGTGCGGGGTTTATTGGTCTTGAGTTTGCCGCAGTGGCGGCAGGAATGAATAAGGCCGTGACAGTATTTGATATGGCTGATCGGGTAATGGCGCGGGCTGTATCACCTGATGTGTCGAGCTGGTTTGAAAAAACGCACAGACGTCAGGGTGTTGATATTCGCTTGAACGATTCCATCTCTGAGATCCTCGGTGAGTCATCTGTGAGCCAGGTGAAAACGGCCTCTGGTGACTTGTTGCCGTGTGATCTGCTGTTGATTGGGGTCGGTGTGATTCCAAATGATGATCTGGCTAATGCTGCCGGCATTACCTGCGACAACGGAATTGTTGTTAATGAGTTTTGCGAAACATCGGCGTCCGATGTGTACGCAGCAGGGGATTGCGCCAATCATCCCAATCCCTTCGCGCAGGGAAATAGAGTCAGGCTTGAATCTATTCAGAATGCCACTGATCAGGCGCGAGTCGTGGCAAGTGCGATAGCCGGGAACAAAACACCGTATCAATCTGTGCCCTGGTTTTGGTCTGATCAAGCCGGGCATTCTCTGCAGATGGCCGGACTTTCGAACTCCTCAAACCAATTTGTCGTCCGTGGTGATATCGAAGGGGAGAGCTTCTCGGTTTTTCACTACAGCGCCGGTCAATTGCAGAGTGTAGATTCTGTTAATAGCCCGCGTGACCACATGCTGGCCCGTAAGTTGATCGGCGGGCAGATAAGCCCTGCCATAGAGCAGGCCGCTGACGTCAATTTTGAGCTTAAATCGCTTCTGCTCTGACAGCGTCCCGTTGAATCCGGGGTGATTTCCTGACGGAACACTCATAATTGCCCAAAATATGGGCTGTTCGGACGCAACCGACCATCAACGCTTGTTGTCTGCGCCGAAATTTGCAAAGTGTTTACATCTGGTTCTACTCTCCGTCCTCATAGTGGGTTGTACATTGTGCTAATTAGTGCACTATTCAATGATTACCACAAAGAGCGTCAACCATGTTGAAATCAATGCGGCGAATTTCCTCCAATTCAGTGTCCATAGTGTTGTCTCTGGCCATAGCGCTTAGCCCCGTCAGCGGTGCGTTGGCGCAAGCTGGTGATACTGAGGCTCCTGTGCTCATCCACCGTCAAATTGATGCGGGTGTGGCTGGTGAGTTGCAAACGTTTCTTGCCCGTGTGTCAGATGACTTTGGCATTGAAGGCGTAACGCTTCATTACCGGCAAGGTGATGTCGGTGAATTCAACGAGCTAGCTATGCGACCACTGATAGATTCAATTGGCGAATACATGATTGCCATTGAAACTTCGGTAAGTGAATACCCTGGCTTGCAGTACTACATTGAAGCTGTGGATTCATCAGGCAACAAAACCAATCGAGGCTACGCTTATGCTCCGATTGTTTTGCCTCTGGCTGCGCCGGCTACGACCACGCCAACCACGACGCCCGGTCCTATTGTCGACACACAACGTGCGCCTGAGACGGTTGCAACAAAGCCTGCCTTTGAGCTCAACACCACCGCAGTACTGATCGGTGTTGGTGCCTTATTGGCACTTGGTGCGCTCGCTAGTGGAGGTTCAGGTGGAGAATCAGAGCCGACTAACCCGACAGGCCCCCCGACGACTGGTAATCCCGATACCGTGACACTCACTATTATTAGTGATGTGCCCGTGGTGAATTGATCAGCTTGTAAAGAGCGGATTGAAAGACGGATAGAACCATAGTCACGGGTGCAGACTATGAGAAATGCACGTGGTACAAAATATCCGGCAATTGCCAGGCAGTGGTTCCAAATTACGCGTAGCGCACCTGGGCGCGTTGGTCATCAGTGTTTTTGGCTTGAACTTTCTTGTCGCGTGTGACGCACTTGAAGCGCCAGTCCGTGAACAGATCCAGATACTGAATACCTCGACTAACGGATCAGAGTTGCGCATTGCTGAGCCCTTACGCCTGCGATCAATTAGAGACATTGACCCTGCGGCTGTGCGCGCTGTGGCGTTAGTCAACGGGGTTGAAACAGAGTTACAGAGAAATGCTTCTGGTCTGTTTGCGGGGCAAATCGAAGTGCCGGCGCAATCAAACTTCACGGTGTCTATCGAATACTACGAACTGTATGCCGGTGAAAAGCTCACACTGGCCCGAACAGAACAAGCCATAAACACCAGCACGCAGGACACCACGCTTACTTTGCAGCGTAGTGATTACAGTTATGCGTTTGATAACGACGGTGATGGGGTCAGTAACATTTTAGAGCGGGAGCACAATACCAGTCCGTTGGATTCTGTGCAGTCACCAGAGCTTGTCTCTATTGATGTCTTTGTGCCTCGACCTTCACAGCTTGAGAGTATCGGATTTACCAATTATCAAATAGAGGCAAGTGTGGGATCTTCATCGCATGCCGCAGAATCAAGCATCGGTGAATATCGAAGAACATTCACTGTTGTGCGTCAAGACCCACTCAGTGTTAGCGTGCGCATTCTTGAATTATCCACCGGTCAGCAACTGACTATCGGCAGTCAGACGGTGCAGATTGCCGGAGTTCAAGATTTACAGTCGCTTACTGTGGCCGCCGCTGACTACAACTTTCAGTTTGATCAGGATGCTGATGGCATAAGCAATCTCGATGAACTGAGCGCCGGTTCAGATCCGTTTACACCGCCGGCTGCTGTCCCGCAGACCCCTTTTACACTTACTTTTGATATACCGGATGAGATTGTTAATCCAGCGCAGGTGTATGCACAACTGCTGGTTAATGGTCAGAGCGTTATGCTATCCCGTAATACAAACACCTATACCGCGTCGGACACGGTACAACAAGGCCAGTCTGCGGACGTTGAGGTCACACTGAATGATACCTACCAGGGTCAGGTGCTGACATTGGCCTCCTTCAGCAATGTGCTTCAGCCGTCGGCTGGGCAGAGCTTTGAACTACAGAACTTTTCATTGCTGCACGATGCCGATAACGATGGCGAGTTAAACTACCTGGAACTTAGTCAGGGCAGTGATCCGTTTAATCCGCCCGTGGCGCAATGTACTCCCGTGAATGAGACTATCTCTCTATCACTAAGCGATGATGCTTATGTGTGGAACGGAAGAGTTTTTGACTCAGAGATCCTTCGAGTTGACTCTGACAGACGGGTCAGCCTGATCCGTTATCAGTATGATGGAAGCAGAGGGTCGATCGTGGGGGCCGAGCTCGCGCTGACTGTGGGTACAGATGCGGGGGAAGGGTTGGTTTCTATTTATTCTTTGCCGTCATTTGCCTGGAGCGATACCGATAACCGACTGACGGTACCTGCGCTGACAACGCCAGTGGCGTCTATTGACGGTGAGTTTGACACTGGTGTGTCGTACAATTTTGCACTTGATCCATCGGCGATTACTGAGGATTTCACGCTGGTTATCGCACAGGAAGATGATGGCAATGATATCGCGTTTGTTTCCAGTGATGGTTTTACACCACCCGCCATGCGGGTGGTTGTTGAGCGATGTGAATAAACCAGATGTGAATAAACTATGGAGGCGCTACCAGCGGATCTTTTCCCAGGTGCCATCCTGACGGGTTGAATTAAGTGCAACGCCGCTCCACTTACCGGCAGAATAAAAAGCACCGTCTTCGTCTAATTTAAACATTGAAACGTTAAGCTTGGCAGTGACCCCGTTACCGCGGGCGCTGACATCATCTATTGACACGTCGAGCCGATCATAGCGTTGGAACATTCGGGTGAGAAACTGTGTTCGCCCCGGAGGTAATCCCTGACTGATCGCGGTGACTTTGTCTATGTCTTTATTTTCAATTGCAATTCGAAGCTGGTTCAAATGATCTGCAGTTGATCCACTGGCAGATATGAAGCTCGTTTGAGAACGGTCTACCGTTGGCACTGCGCGAGGGGAGGTCTCGGTGGATTGGGTGTTACCCGTCGACTGTGGCGTCGCTAATGCAACGGTGGTGTCTGCGGAGGACTGTGTGGCGGGGCCATTACTGCTGGCTTGCACAATAGCCTCTGATTCACCCACTTCAATCTTGCGCAACAAGCTTCTGGATGCGGTTTGATCCGGGATGTATTTATCGGTGTCATTGTAAAGTTCGCGTGCTTCACTGAAGCGCTTTTGCTCTACCAGTGTTTCAATCTCAGCGATTTTGCCCGCGATATAGGGTGACAAACTGTTGTCGATTCCACTCGATGGCAATGGTGCTATGGTCGGTTGAGCTTCAAGTGTAGCGGGTTGTACCGGGTCAAGCTGCGCTACCTGACTTTGAGTATTTTGACTTGGGCTTACTGGCTCGATAGGGGAGGTATCCACTGCTGTGACTACCGTGCCCTGGGTGGTTGGCACAATGGGTGTGCCCGGTGTTGCCGATGTATTGTCTGCTTGACGCGCTTCTGGCAAGCCATAAATCTGCAGACCGTTGTTATTGGCCCGGGTCAATAAGCGATTGGCTTCTGATAAGTTATCCTGTTCAACGTTGTCAGAGATCTTTGCTTTCACAGCAGTTTCAATAGCGGCAATGCCTGCCTTCGCGTCAGAGTTGTCCGGATCGCTTGCCAGAATCAGCTGGTAGTAATCCAGTGCCGATTCGCCAGCTGGAAATATGAAGTCAGATTGAGCCATTTTTTCCTGCGCCAGATCCAGCGCTTGTGCGGTGGTCAGTTCAGGTCCGCCTTTGCCAAGGTTGCTGATCAAGTCAGGGTAATTGACGAACAGGACGGAGCCTCCTACGACAGCCGCTAAGCCCAGTGCAGGCAGCAATAGGCGCAGCGGTGAGTTTTTCTTTGGCGGCACGTAGTCCCAGTCTGACTCATCAAATTCGATTTCATCACGAAGCGTTCTTTTTCTTATTGGTTCCTGTTCGTAATCAACATTACTCGGACGCTCCAGCTTGCTGCGCGGTCTGTTAGGGAATTCAGGTGGTGTTGGCTGTTCACCGTGTGCTTGTTCAGGTTGGTTTGTGGATTCCGGGGTGTCACGGCGCAGTACGTTGCGACTGCCCATGTCGTTGGCTGCTTGTGTTCTGTCTGCCGATGGTGGCCTGTTGTTGCTGGCGTCTTGTGAATTGTCGCGAGTCGCAAACTGGTTGCCACCTGTAGCCTGATGGGTGGGTTCAGTATCCCGACCTCGTGGTGGTACCGGTGGTAATCGGGTGACGGCCGAATCTGTGTTCAGCGACACCACGCCGGTATCGAGGGGTGTTTCTGTTTGATGCAGCGGAATGCTTACTACATCGTCTGAGTAGTTCGTATGTTTGTCGTTGCTTTGACGGCTACTGCGGGGTTTGTCGACTCGATGTGGCGAGTAAATAGATACGTCTTTTTGTTCGACGTAGGCGGAGGCCGGATTGAAAATGCCGTCGAAAGCATCGCGCCATTGTGCAATCACTTGGGGTCTGTCTTCTGCCTCCATACGCAAGCCCCAGTCAATCGCGTCAAGGCAGTCATCTGTGTACTGCTGCTTGGTCATGCTTCGAACCGAGGGCAGTGGATCGTTGCCGTTGGTTACTGACGCAGATGCTCTGGTGACCGAATCCGTAGGCACGTCACCCGATACTGCTTCGTAGCACACCGCCGCCAGCGCGTAGATGTCCGACCAGGGTCCCTGGGTGTCTTCTGATACGTTGTACTGTTCTATAGGCGTATAGCCGACAGTCACCACAGCGGTCAGTTGCTGTGTTGTTTCGCTCATTGTGTAACGCGCTGCACCAAAGTCGATCAGCACGGGTGAGCCGTTTTGCCTGATATAAATATTTGATGGCTTGATATCGCGATGCACAAATCCGTGGCGATGTATCTCTTCTACACCGTCCAGAATTGGAAAAAGTATGGCGCGCAGTTCTTCTTCCGGCAGCGTCTTGTGTGTTTCGAGTATCTCACCAAGCTCTTGCCCTGTTTCGAAATCCATCACCATGTAGGCGGTGTTGTTGGCGTGCAAAACCTGGTGCACTCTTACGATATGCGGGTGTTTGAATCTTGCGAGTGTCTTGGCTTCTCTGGCGAAGTTTTGCAGCCCGACGTCGTAGTCTTCGACAAATTCGGGTTTGCGCGCAGATACCTGCAAATTGGCATCGCGGTGGGTTATTTCACGCGGGAGATATTCCTTAATTGCTACTTCGACATCCAGGTTCATGTCGGTGGCGAGATAGGTGACAGCAAAGCCGCCACGCCCTAGAACTTCTTCTATTTGGTAGCAGCCGATTTTGTCGCCGCGTTTCAGTGTATCAGTATAGTTACTCACGCAGGCCTCAAGTGTTTAAAAAACCGTATATTAATAAGGGGTTAGCACACGATCAGTGCGCCGAATTCCTTATTCTAATCTATCTTGCGTGCGGGGTGTTTAAGAAACGTGACAATATTGGTTTCAGAACAAAAATGTGACATGTTTAACAATCTTGTTTTGGCGATATACGCTGACATTCTGTGTCGAATGCCATTTCAGATCCGTTTTGTTAGTGATGCCTAACTTTTTAAATACTCTTGCATAGAATCATCCATCGCCTTACTCCACTGGGTATGGTGGACGGGAGACTGCGATTTGGTGATCAGTGACGCAAAAGCATTGTCCCGGAAACCCATGATGTCATCGTGCTTGTGGTGTTCCCACTCCATAAAGGCCTTGTTTACACCCTCGACGTCAAAAGTAGGGTAGTCGGTTTGGCTGATCAGTTCCTGAACGTAGTCACCCTGGAACCAGATCATGTCTTCATCGGTTTCAAGAGTTGCTTCACGGGCCAGCCATTTGTCGCTGTGAGTTTTCATCTCGGCGTCTGAGGCTGCTGGAATTTTGCCCATGATGACGTCTCGAGCCCACCAGGCCTGAGCATCGAACATGTTAAACGTGTAGAACTGATCCTGCATACCGAGGTACATCACTTTGGGGTTCGGCTCATAGGCTATGCCCTGATAGAGATCCGGAGTCCACATGCGATTGGTGGCTTGCAGCCGGATGTCATCTGACATAAACGGGAAGTGATGCAGATACCCGGTACATAAAATGATGGCATCCAGCTCTTTTGATGTGCCGTCGACGAAGTGGCAGGTCTTGCCTTCAACGCGTGTTAATAAAGGCTTGGTTTCCCAGTTGTCTGGCCAGTGAAATCCCATGGGGTTGGTGCGATAGCAGGCGGTAAGAGACTTTGCCCCGTACTTCCAGCACTGCGAACCGATGTCCTCAGCAGAGTAGCTCGAACCCACCACCATGACGTCTTTGCCTTTAAATTCCAGCGCGTCTCTAAAGTCGTGCGCGTGTAGCACACGCCCTGCAAATGACTCTATGCCATCAAAGTGCGGAACGTTGGGGGTAGAGAAGTGACCAGAGGCAACAATCACGTAGTCAAATTGTTCTACCACGCTTTTATCGTTGACCAGGTCGTGCGCGGTTACGGTGAAGTTATCTGTTTCTTTGTGGTAGTCAACACGACGAACCGGGTGTCTGAACCGGCACCACTCACGCACACCAGCCTTTTCAACACGGCCTTTTATATAGTCTGCCAATACTTCACGCGGCGGAAAGCTGGCGATAGGTTTACCGAAGTGTTCATCAAACGAATAGTCTGCAAACTCCAGGCATTCTTTAGGACCGTTGGACCATAGGTAGCGATACATGGAGCCATGAACCGGCTCACCATATTCATCAAGCCCGGTACGCCAGGTGTAATTCCAAAGCCCGCCCCAATCTTCCTGCTTCTCAAAGCAAACTACTTCAGGAATATCTTCGCCGTTCTGCCTGGCAGACTGAAAAGCCCGTAATGCGGCAGTGCCACATGGCCCCGCACCAATGATTGCAACTCGTTTTGACACGTTCGATTGTCCTCCACATTGTGTTGCTTGAAAGTACCTTGTGCGCTTCCAAGCGATCAGGATTAACTGATGGTTTCTTTCTGTATTGGCTGCTGCCGCATGGCGCCGACCGAAGCCGCTTCGAGCATACCATATTGAATCTCGACTCAAGCTAATGCTCTGTGCCGACAACGACTCCGAGCGCAATACTGCTTTTCGCCGTACCGGACTCCCGACGGTGGTTTCATGAGCCGCAGTAGCGGCACTTCGCATTTGATACCGCTTGCAATGGCTAGTGGCAGAAATTTTAGCGCTCGAAATCTAATTTCAATTTTCTATTGACAAATTTACGCGTCATGACATAATCATTTCACGCCATGACATAAAAGTTGCATGACAGATATTAATTAAACAGCTATTCGACGTTTGGAGCAGAGGAAAGATGAGTAAAAAAGGTGTGGATATCGGTCGTTTTAACTTTCGCCAGACACGACTGGCGGCTATTTTACCTGCATTGATATTAGCGGGCTGCGGCGGCGGTACTGAGGGTGACGTGGCGAATTTACTTGCCAGCGATGCCGTCAGCCCATTGTCAGATGTTTCAGTACGGGTGGATTTACCGTCGCGTATCACTAACCTGAATGATCCGATCATTGTTCAAGGTACTGTCAGCGGTCTGACCAGTGATTTGAGTGCCTCCGGTGGTCCGGAGTATCGGGGTAATTATGAGTTACCGTTTAATGTTGAGCATACTATTCACCTGTCTATTCGTCGCCAAAGTGACAATTTGCTACTGGGTACTGCGCAGCATCAACAGCTTGCATCCAGCACCAGTATCAATGTGTACATTCCGGAAAACGAAATTAATCTAAATGTAGACTCTGATGGTGACGGCTTTAGTAACATAAGAGAACTTGAAGACGGTTCAGATCCGTCGGGCCGTAATGGTGACTACGATGGAGATGGCACGCCGGATTCAGTCGACACAGATGATGATAACGACGGCGTAGCTGATGCCATAGACGCGTTTCCGTACAACGCGAACGAAACGGTAGATACTGATCAGGATGGCACAGGCAACAACAGTGATCCCGATGATGATAACGACGGCGTGGACGATGGACTAGATACTTTTCCACGTAACAGCGCAGAATCGGTTGACACCGACGGTGACGGCATTGGCAATAATGCAGACACCGATGATGACAACGATGGTATATCTGATGTCAATGACATTAACCCGCTGGATGCAAATACTGCTTTTGATACAGACGGTGACGGCATCGGGGATGAAATAGATACCGATGATGATAACGACGGTGTGAATGATATCAATGACCGCTTCCCACTCGATGACTCGGAATCACTAGACACAGATTCTGATGGTATCGGGAACAATGAAGATACCGATGATGATAACGATGACACCCACGATTTGGCGGATCCGCAACCGTTAAACCCCAACATAACCGGCCGTGAAGATTCAGATTCAGATGGTGTGCCGGATTTAGAAGACGCCTTTCCATTGGATCGCAATGAGTTTAATGATCAGGATGGTGATGGCATAGGCAATAATGCAGACCCGGACGATGATGGCAATGGTATTCCTGATAACCAGGAAGATTCGCTGGTAGTTATTCCAAGAACCAACAACAGACCAACGTTAGATGGTGTCTTTACCTGGTCTGAATGGTCAGGCTCTGTTCGGTGCGATAATAAAGGTAACTACCTTGGTGTGAGCCATATCATTGCTGATGAAAATGGTGATGAATCAGAACGCAATTATTGGGGCAGCTCAAACTGGCGTGCGATGCATGACGGCAGATACTTATATCTTTTAGTCACGGTATACAACGAGCCATTCTATGAGCGCACCAGTGATTCAACTGATGCATGGCAGGATGATTCTGTAGAAGTATACATAGATGCCGGTAACGAACAGGGCCAGACCTATGACAGTAACGATTTTCAAAAGGTGTATACGTTTGCGGGCAGTTCAGCGACGGGTAGTAGCTCTTCTAATGTGATGCGCACAACCTTTGGCACCAGCCGTAATATAGACACCAGTGCTGAGACTATCTCACGCTATGAAATCAGGATTGACATGAATTCTGTCGGGCTGCCAATCGGCTCGAAGTTCGGCTTTGATCTTCACGTTAATGACGATGATGACGGTGGTGATCGTGATACCAAGTGGGCCTGGTATGCGCCTTCAGGTGATGACTCTTCGTGGTTTAATCCATCATTGTTTGGTCAGGCGATATTGGCGCCTGATACAGGTACCAGAGACTAGCAATACTCCAGTGCACCCTTCGGTGTGTATTTTAAGGGGCTTCGGCCCCTTTTTTTTTGTGGTGCTTTGGTGCAAGTCTGTAACATCGGGTTTTAGGGCGTTTATACTTTTAGCTGTCCGGCAGCATTATTGTTAATACTGTATTTCTACAATGGCAATGGTGCATCCTGTTTAAATTGATCCATCACAATTTGACTTTTAACACGGGCGACATTCGGGTGTACCAGCAATACGTCGTGGATTATAAAATTGAGTTCAGCCAGGTCTTTGCAGTAAAGGCGCAATAAGTAATCCGCATCACCGGTGAGTGTCCAGGCTGACGTGATTTGCGGGGTTGTCAAAACCATTGCTCTGAACGCCTCCGCCTGGTCTGAAGCGTGCAGCTGCATTTCAACCTGAATCAGGGCCTGAACCGCCAGATCCAGGGTGAGTGGGTTCAATTTTGCTTGATATCCAAGAATCACCCCTTCGCTTTCCAGCCGCTGTTTTCTACGTCCGGCCTGGCTTGCGGATAGATTCAGCGTGTCACCCAGCTCCTGTGCGGTAAGGGCCGCATTTGCCTGGATGGCAGAGAGTAATTTCTTGTCAGTTTTGTTGAGCGGGGAATGTTGCATGAATACACTCAAAGATGCGGTAAAGATGCATTATATTGGATTGTGGCTGCATTAATGCGTAATAAATTCCTTATTAATACGCTAATCTAACTGGCACATATTGGAGTTAAGTCATGGGCCCATTCCCGCATAGCGCACCACAATCGGAAATCACTGTGGCGAATCCTGCAGGCACAGACGGTTTTGAATTCGTGGAGTTTTCACATCCAGAGCCTATGCAGCTCCGTACTCTTTTCGCAAGTATGGGTTATGTGCATGTGGCGAATCACAAAACCAAAAAAGTGGAACTCTGGCAGCAAGGCGATATCAGCTATCTGATCAACAGCGAAGCCTCGAGTTTTGCATCGCGTTTCACGCAGGAGCACGGGCCATGCGCGTCCGCTATGGGGTGGCGTGTCGCGAATGCACAACGTGCATTCGATTATGCGGTAGCGAAGGGCGCTGAACCCTACCTTGAATCAGATCGAACAGTGGCTTGGCCGGCTATCAAAGGTATTGGCGGCAGCCTGATCTATTTTACGGATCAATATTTTGATACGTCGCCCTACAATGCAGAGTTTGATTGGATAGCGCCGTCCAAGCCTGATGGTGTCGGTTTTTACTATCTAGATCATCTGACCCACAATGTTTTCAAAGGCAATATGGATGTTTGGTTTAAGTTCTATGGTGATCTCTTCAATTTTAAACAGATTCGTTTCTTCGATATTCAAGGTAAGCATTCAGGCTTGCTTAGTCGAGCGCTGACTTCCCCCTGTGGGAAAATTCGCATACCGTTAAATGAAGATCGCGGTGAGAAAGGACAGATCGTGTCCTATTTAAAAAAGTACAAAGGTGAGGGAATTCAGCATATAGCGGTGGGGTCGGAAAATATCTACGACAGTACGGATGAGATACATCAGCGTGGCATAGAATTTATGTCTGCGCCTCCAGCCGCCTACTATGACATGAGCCATGAGCGAGTAGTCGGACATGAAGAACCGCTTGATCGCATGTTAAAAAACGGCATCTTGATCGATGGGGAAGGGGTGGTCAACGGGTTGGAAACGAAAATTCTGCTGCAGATCTTCTCTAAGACGGTCATAGGGCCAATCTTCTTTGAGTTTATTCAACGCAAGGGCGATGACGGCTTCGGAGAGGGAAATTTTCAGGCGCTGTTTGAATCTATTGAACGTGAACAAATAGAGTCTGGGGAGCTAAAAGGCGCGAGCGGCGAGTGAGCCACTATGGGGTGAATGCCGCAATCGCGTTCGCAGCCGGGTTTTGCTGCCACTCCCTGGCAGTGCATGTGGCTTGAGCCTGGCTCAGATACTCATCAGCACAATCCCACCACACGCGATGACGACGGCCATGTACAGCAATGTTCTAAAGTAGTCACTCGATGTACGGTGTGGGTGCTTTTTGGCTGTTCTTTTTCTTTCAATCATGTGGCGGTGGCCTGGAGGAGGCCTATTGACCTCTGTTGCTGCGATACAATCGCTGTGAAAATCTGCTGATGCTACCTGATATTTCTTTCGCGGTAAAACCTGTAGATAAGCCTGGTTTGACAAGGGTCACAACTTACCAACCAGGCAATAAATATTTACACAACAGCACTTGCAATTGCGTGAGCAGGTTTCTCAACAGCAAGCGTTTCTTAACTACTGGTTACTTATCAGTAGCGTGGCACTGTTATCATGCGGCAATGCTGGTGAATTTAATGGGCTGCAATCTATGAATGCAAAAATGATAGCTGATGGCTTTACACGTTCTGCACAAAGCGAATCGGCCTACCAGTCGGGCTTTGGCAATGATTTCGAGACCGAAGCGCTGCCAGAGTCGCTGCCGGTAGGGCAAAACAGCCCTAAGAAATGCAACTATGGATTGTATGCAGAGCAACTATCGGGCACAGCCTTTACGGCCCCGCGTGGCCAGAATGAGCGGACCTGGTGCTATCGAATCCGACCGTCGGTAAAGCATACCAGTCGCTTTGAGAAAACATCCTACCCGCTCTGGCGTTCAGCGCCTGATATTGGGGACGATCGCATAAGCCTTGGTCAGTATCGTTGGGGCGCGGTAGCGCATTCCGCAGAAAAGCTCACATGGTTAAACGGCATGCACACCATGACCACCGCCGGAGACGTTAGCACGCAAACAGGCATGGCATCGCATGTATACCTGGTTAATGAATCAATGCGCGATGAGTATTTCTATTCAGCAGATTCAGAACTGCTGGTGGTCCCGCAGGAGGGGCGACTTAAATTTTGCACTGAGCTTGGCACAATTGAGCTGGAGCCAAAAGAAATCGCAATCATTCCACGGGGCCTGGTGTATCGGGTAGAAGTCATTGAAGGGCCATGTCGTGGCTTTGTTTGCGAAAACTACGGTCAAAAGTTTGATCTTCCGTCCCGTGGGCCCATAGGGGCTAACTGCCTTGCCAATCCTCGTGACTTCAAAAGCCCCGTGGCTGCCTTTGAAGACAGAGACGCGAAGTCACGAGTAGTGATTAAATGGTGCGGGCAATTTCATGAAACGTGGATAGATCACTCACCACTTGATGTTGTGGCCTGGCATGGTAACTACTGTGTTTATAAATACGACCTTCGAACTTACTCACCGGTAGGTGCCATTCTGTTCGACCATCCTGATCCCTCTATATTCACGGTATTAACTGCACCTTCCGGTATAGAAGGTACGGCAAATATTGATTTTGTTTTATTTCGAGAGCGATGGTTAGCCGCAGAAAATACCTTTCGTCCACCCTGGTATCACAAGAATATTATGTCGGAGTTAATGGGTAATATATTTGGCATCTATGACGCCAAGCCTGAAGGTTTTGTACCCGGTGGATTGTCACTGCATAATATGATGCTGCCTCACGGACCTGATCAGCAGGCATTTGAAGGCGGGAGCAATGCGCCGGAAGCGCCGGTTCGTTTGAGTGAAACAATGTCGTTTATGTTTGAAACCAGGTTTCCGCAGCATCTCACTGAATTTGCCGCCACGAAAGCACCTTTGCAAGATGACTACATTGATTGTTGGGACAGTATTGATAAAAAGTTTGATG
Source organism: uncultured Granulosicoccaceae bacterium (assembly GCA_937928685.1). Classification (GTDB taxonomy): domain Bacteria; phylum Pseudomonadota; class Gammaproteobacteria; order Granulosicoccales; family Granulosicoccaceae. The sequence goes on along the minus strand of CALGJU010000094.1, from coordinate 10,572 downwards.
GCACACCGGGTATTAAAGGCTAGTGTAATTGACAAGCTGGTGGCTGAACTTAAGGTGTTGTCTTCGTATGCGGCGATTTAGGGTAGTGGAGTAATTAGATGATGGCAATGCGGTTGCATTGCCCATTGGGTTTATAGTGGCGCATGTAAGTTGAGCTTTTTTTGATGTGCGTGCGACCTGCCTGTTGAAGAGCAAAAGTAATAACCCTTATTCGAGGTGAATTCCCACTATGAAAATCAATATCATTACCACGGGAGGTACTATCGACAAAATTTACTTTGATGCCAAAAGCGATTATCAGATTGGTGATCCCGTGATTGGTGAGTTGCTTCAGCGCATTGGTGTGGAAATAGATTTTTCTGTAACGTCACTAATGCGTAAAGATAGTCTTGATCTCACTGATGCAGATCGACAACTTATTGTAGATAAAGTGGCATCAGCAGACAGCGACTACATTCTAGTAACACACGGTACAGATAGTATGGTTGAAACTGGTAAATGGATCAAAGAACAAGTGCCTCACAAAAGAGTCATGCTGACCGGTGCATTACAGCCCGCCGCATTTCGTGAAACGGACGCCGTGTTTAACATCGGCTGTGCCATGGGGGCGCTGCAAACAATAGCGCCCGGTGCGTACATTGCCATGAATGGCCAGGTGTTTGATGTATCAAAGGTTCGTAAGAACGTAGCGGCCAACCGTTTCGAACTGTTATAACCCGTGAGTCCTGAGCATCAAGCCCGTAACGAACCCGACGCGAAGCGAGCGGATCAAACACGTAAGGAAGCCCGAAGCGTAAGCGAGCGGATCAATCCCACCACGCAAGGAAGCCCGAAGCGTGAGCGAGTGGAATGCACACCAAGGAAGCCCGAAGCGTTAGCGAGTGGAATGCACACAATGGAAGCCCGAAGCGTTAGCGAGTGGATCATGCACACCAAGGAAACCCGACGCATAAGCGAGCGGATAAATCCCACCACGTAAGGAAGCCCGACGCGTAAACGAGCGGATAAATCCCACCACGTCAATCAGGCACACCACTCCGTGCTTAAAGATCAATCCGCATCCCATCTTTGCCTATATGCAAAGCACCACTCCATTCAGGGCTAACAGCAGCATGCCAATGATCGTCAGTAAAGTCGGGATCATCTGAGGGTATCAGGTGACTCAGCGCCAGTGCTTTCACGTTTGCCTGTGTGGCAATTTTTCCCGCATCGTGTGCGTAGGTATGAGAGCGTAGCCAATGCTTCATGAGTCGGTCATCGGCATTGCCAATTCGTTTCATGAGTGGTCCAAGCGCCTCTTTCAGCATGGCTTCATGGATGAGCAGATCGGCATCTTTAGCGAAATCTGCCAGTGCGGGAAGGTAGGCTGTATCACCGGAGAACACTACCTTGTGACTGTTGGCTTCAAAAGACAAAGCAAACGTGTCTATTAACGGCGGATGGATATTGCGCATAGCAGAAACCGTAAAAGCGTCACTGGAAAATACAGTGCCTTCGTCAGTAGTAGTAAATTGCACCAATGCGCCAAGATCTGGTCTGCCTTCATCTTCTATACGTAAAGCGATATCGGCGTGCATAGATTGTAGAAATGATTGCCAATAGTCTTCCAGGCCCGCCGGACCAAATACCTGAACCTCTGAGCGTAACCCCGCTGTCCATGCGGTGTGTAGTAATGGCCCAAGTTCAAGGTAGTGGTCTGAATGCAAATGGGTAACGAAGATCAGGTTAATGTTCTTTAGTTGAACGCCTTGATCGATGAGTCCCTTTGTCACACCGAGCCCGCAATCGACTACCGCCAACTGCTCATTGAGCAGAATCAGATTGGAGGTAGGCATGGTAGAGCCCGGACGGATTGCCGGACCCCCTTTGGTGCCGAGCAGCGCGACGAAGTTGTCAGTTTTATTTAGTGTGTTCATTGACATTCTTGTGCTTTAAAGAGAAGAAAGGCCTGCATCGATTGCGGTCAATATCTGGCTGGCATCCTCTTCAGTCAGTATGAGAGGTGGTGACAGTATTAAGTTGGGACCAGATACTCGAACCATCACGCCATGATTATAAATAGCTTCCTGTAACTTAACCGGTGTTACTTTATCAATGGGTGCTTTTGTTTCACGGTTAGATACCAGTTCAATAGCGGTCATTAGGCCGTGACCACCCCGTACATCACCCACAATCTCGTGTTTTTCGAGCAGCTTTTTAGCGCCTTCATAAAGCTGCGTACCGCGGGCAGCAGCGTTGGTTACCACATCAAGCCGTTTGGTTTCAGAAAGACAGGCAATCGCGGCGGCCGCACCAACAGGGTGGCCGGAATAGGTGTAGCCATGGCCAATTGCTGCGGCGCCTGTTTTATCACTCTCAAAAACATCGGCGACCTCATGCGATAGCATCACGGCACCGAAGGGGAAGTAGCCGTTGGTAATCGCTTTTGCGGTACACATCATGTCGGGCTTTACGCCCCATAGTCTTGCTCCACTCCATGCGCCTGTTCGACCATAGGCGGTTATCACTTCATCGGTTAAAAGCAGTATGCCGCTTTTGTCGCAGATTTTACGAACCATTGGCAAAAAGCTTTTATGTGGTGGTATAACGCCACCGGCGCCGAGAATCGGTTCCATAATAAATGCAGCAATGGTGCTTGCACCCTGGAATGCAATTTCATCTTCAAGTGCTGACGCACATAGGAGTGCCAGTTTCTCAGGGTCAGTTTCGTTGAATGGGTTGCGATACGTGTAGGGCGCGGGAATATGGAAGCAGCCGGGTAGCAGTGGTTCGTAGGCGGTACGAAAATTGGCGTTACCATTCACGGAAGCGCCGCCCATATGTGTACCGTGATAGCCCTTCTTTAAACTGATGAATTTGGTTCGCCCTGGTTCACCCTTCACTTTGTGGTACTGGCGGGCGAGTCGCAATGCAGTTTCAACGCTGTCCGATCCACCGGACGTGAAAAACGAGCGGGCCATGCCGTCTTCAGCAAAGAAATCTGCCAATTCATAGGACAGGTTGATCACTGCATCGTTAGAGGTGCCGCGGAAAGTGGAGTAATACGGCAGTGCATCAAGTTGTTTGGTTATAGCTTCCTTAATAGGCGCGCAGGAGTAGCCAAGATTCACATTCCAGAGTCCGCCTACCGCGTCAATAACTTCCTTGCCGTCTATGTCCTTAATTCGAACACCCTCACCACCGGTGATTATTTTCGGCGGATTGGCCAGACTGTCCGCAGGATGCGCCATCGGATGAAACATGTGGCGTGCGTTATTTTCCTTGAGAAAATTGGAGTCTTTCAGTGGTGCATTCATAGTGTTCTCGCCGTGTTTCCGTTATACACCTCTGTGTTGTTTTAGGTGGTCTGGTGTTGGTACGGTAGTTAGCTGGTTTGTAGTAGAATTTGTTCGCGTTTATGGTGCGGGTTATTTTCATTCAAAATTTGTTGTGCAATGCTGTGTCCGGACAGTACTGCCGCCTGAATAATACCTGGTGCCAGACAGTCTCCAGCGCTATACACACATCCAGCGCGTTTTTCATGCAGCGCTTCTGCCATATCATCATTTGGCTTTCGCGCGCCGACAAATACCAGTGCCGCGCTGTCTAGTTCAAGAGTCTCACCTGATAGGGAGTGTCGAAACGACCCGTCGGTGGTAAGGGAGACATTCGGCAGCATTGGCACACTTAAGCTTGCCAGACGCGCAATGATCCGTTCCTGATCCAGAGTGAAGTCTGTCCATGTTGCGATAGTTGGCAGGGGTGTTAAGTAAGTGACCTGATGGCCGGCCATCGCAGCGGCCTCTGCTATGCAGCTTGCGATATAAAAATGATCATCATCGTAGACGGTAATTCTGGATGGCGGCATATCATTTAACGCACCATCCATGATGTCGTCCGGAGTCATCACATGAGGGTGTGTCATCTGTTGCGTATCGAATTGTAGTGAGCCAACACCGTCAGCACGCCAGCTGGCGCCGGTTGCAAGAATAATGTTGTCTGCGTCGAAGGCCTCAATATCGCTAAGGTTCATCGCGCTGTCTAAGTAGAGGTCTGTATTTGCGCTTTGCGAAATTTGGTAAACGCGGTAGTCACGTACACGGGCAAAGCTTGCAAGCCCCGGAAGACGTGCTTCGCGAGTGACTCTACCACCAGCTTCTTTGGCGGCATCAGCAATAGTAACCTGATGACCTGCGCGGGCGAGGGTTACGGCACACTCAAGCCCTGCCGGGCCTGCACCAACAATGAGGTGTGACTGTAATTTTTTTGAGAGTGCAGGGGCTTCCGGGTGCCATCCGCTGCGCCATTCTTCAGAGATGGTCGGGTTTTGTGTGCAGCGAACCGGTACGCCATAGGCATCCATACTGACACAGATATTACAGCCTATGCATTCGCGTATTTCTTCAATTCGATTTTCTTTGATCTTATTGGGTAGGAACGGGTCTGCGATTGAAGGTCGTGCTGCACCGATAAGATCGAGGTGTCCCTTTTTAATCAGGGAAACCATTTTATCAGGGGAGGTGAACCTGCCGACACCCACCACCGGTTTTGAGGTAAGCGATTTAACGAATTCTGTATAGGGTTGTTGATAGCCTTCTTCACTAAAGCGTGCAGTCGCGCTGTCCTGAGACCATCCGGATATATTCACATCCCATAAGTCGGGTAGCTCCGCCAGGGCTTCGACCACATCGCGGCCTTCACCATCATGCGTTAAGCCACCTGGTCTGCCGGGCTCGGCGACACTAAAACGAATGGCAACAGCCTGGTGTCCCGCGGCTACCTCCAGGGTATCTTCCAGTACTTCACGAATTAATCTCAATCGGTTTTCAAACGAACCGCCGTAGGCATCAGTTCTTTGATTGGTTTTTAGTGAAAGAAAATTGTTCAGTATAGAAATGTCATGCGCTGCATAAACGTAAATAATGTCGTAGCCCGCTTTTTTAGCGCGACGTACTGCAGCCTTGTGTGACTCACGAAAGGACTTAATGTCAGTTGCACTCATTGCCCGCGCTTGAACCGGTACTTCAGGACGCAGTACCGGCAGTGAGCTTGGACCTATGATAGGTCTGCCTGTGGTGAAGTTTCGGGCCCGCATGCCACCATGTGCAATCTCGATGGCGGCGAGGCTGCCATGTTTTTTAATCGCTTCTACCTGGGCTGCATGTCTTGGAATATCACTGTCATCCCAGATGCGCTCCATTGGGTGGTTAGCCATGTCGGAATCAGGCGCGATCTCGGTCATTTGCACCGCCACCGTGCCCCAGCCACCCTCGGCTTTCATTGCGCGCAGCGCTATGGCCCCATGTGGTTGGTTCCAACCATGGCCGGTAGCATGCGGTGCCGCATAAAATCGGTTAGGTGCTGTGACCGGGCCGATTTTAACCGGTTCAAATAGAATGCTATAACGATCGTCGGTTTCTGTCATGCGCTGACTACTGTTCCATCTGCTACCCAGGCATCAAAAATTTCAAGTGCTTTATCTGCAAACATTTGATCGTTAATGTGAGCATCTATCTCTGTCAATTTTGCCGGTGCTTTAATCGCACTACGCATTTCATCGATGAAGGCGGCGAGTCCTTCGGGGTCATGCGCCGGCTCTCCGGGTTTATCCCACTCTTCTATACCACGGGTGCTAAGTATGACGTGCGCCGGTGTAGATGATTGCGCCAATCGTTTACCTATTTCACGAGCAGTTTCGCGTCGCTCTTCATTGTTCAATCCGGATGATTTAATTAAACGATTGTGAGCGTGAAATGGCCTGTCACTGTATTGCTCTGGAATGTCCTGCCAGCCTGCAAAGTCAATCAGGTCAAGGCAACCCGGAGCGATCAGTTGTGGTATGCCTGCCGCCCCTGCGTTTAGCATGCGATCAGCGCCTGCATTAATGACGGAGCCCGCCAGCAGATTGCCAAGTTCCGGCAGTGCAAAGTCCATCACGCAGGCAAAGCCACCCTGGCTGGCAATTTTTTCATAGGCCATGCCGCCCATGCCGGTGGCATGGAAAATAGCCACTTCATAACCACGCTCTTCAAGCGCTGGTTTTAACAGCTTCATGTAACTTAAACACGATGACCCGAGCGAGGTCATGCCGACGACTGGTCGATCAGCCACAGGGTGTTCAACAGCCCGTGCTGCACCCAGTACCGCACCGGCGGCCTGGCTTAGTGCTGATTTACACACGGAGTTCAGCCCATAAAGGCCGCCGGCCCATAAAATCATTTGTATGTCGGGTGACAATCGGTCTGCAGGTATTAACGGTGAAAACGACACAGTAGAGACAACGTACTTCGGTACACCCAGCGGCAAGGCCTGGCACACATCAAGCGCTAGATCAGTGCCCATGGTGCCGCCTAGAATGATGGCGCCATCAATTTTGTTTTGGGTGTGTAGTTCCGCTGCTTTAGCTGATGCGCCCTTAGCCATAATTTGCATAGCGGTGTTTTCATCACCACTGTCGATGGCAGCTTGGATTGAACTTCCTGCGGCAGTGGCTACATCATGCTTTGAAACGTCGCAGGCGTTGGATGGATCACCCAGCACGCTGACGTCCATGGTCATGGCAGTGCCGCCCTGAGCGTGGATGCGTTCTGCCATGTAGCGTAGTTCATCGTCTTTGGTATCAAAGGTGCCAACAACAAGAATTGTTTTATCGGTCATTTGATGTTGCTCCTGGTATTTTTGCGACGTTGGGCCATTCCATAGAAATGGCTTGCCACCACTGCAAGAATAATAAGAAATAAAATAAAGGCGATGGGGCGATCAATGAAGTCGAGTGGTGTTTTCACACGCATCATTGAGGTGCGAAGCTTGGCTTCCATGATGCCGCCGAGCACCATGCCGAGGATGATCGGTACTATAGGCAGATTAAGTCTTTTAAGAATAAAACCAAAAATTCCGAAAGCACCGGCAATGGCACAGTCAATCGGGCTGTTGCGCAGTGAATAGACGCCAACAAAACTTAACGTCAATACGACAATGCCCAGGAAGCGGGTGGGAATCTCAATGACTTTGAGTAAAATGTTGGTGGAAAACAAGAGAAAAATAACCACGAGTACATTCAGCATGAGAAGCGCAATATAGAGCGCTACGACGAAGTCCATTTGGTTTTGAAACAGCCCTGGGCCGGGCACAACATTGTGTACATAAAAAACACTCAACATCATCGCCGTGAGTGCTTCACCGGGTATGCCAAGTGCTAACAGCGGAATCATGGCGGCTGCTGGTACGGCATTATTCGCCGCCTCTGAAGCGATTAAGCCCTCCGGTGATCCGTTACCAAACTGTTCCGGTGTTTTTGAAGATTTTTGTGCGTAGGTGTAACTCATAAACTGTGCGGTAAATTCACCGACACCGGGGATCATTCCCATGGCGACACCGAAGCTTGAAGAGGCGGTGGCTACGCGTTTATACAGTGCGAGTTCTTTAAAGCCTGAAAGTAAACCCCCTGTTATGGATTCGGCTTTACTGCGTTTGTCGGGTTCAACCAACAGCACAAACGCCTGGCTTATAGCGAATAGGCCGAGCACCACAACAATCAGATCAACACCGCCCGCGAGCCAGCTTTGGCCAAACGTATAGCGCTGAGAATACTGAATAGGTTCGAGGCCAATGGTGTTTAACCAGATGCCGAAGCACGCCATCATACCGGCTATCATTATCTGGCCCCGGTGGGCAAGAACGACAAGAATAACGCCCAACAAGGAAGCTAAAAATATTTCCCGACTGCCGAACATGGGGGCTATTTTTGCCAAAACCGGAGACAACAGTATCAGGCAAATAACGGAAAACACGCCACCGAAAAATGAAGCAGAGTAGGCAAGTGACAAAGCTCGACGTGCCTCGCCACGCTTTGTCATTGGTGTGCCTTCATAAGTAGTTAACGCATTAACAGCGGTGCCTGGCGTGTTGATCAATATGGCGGGAATGGCACCGCCATACATGGAAGAACCATATATACCGAGTAATGCGGTCAGGCCAACTATTGGATCAAGAGAAAATGTAGCGGGTAGCAGTATGGCAATAGCGACTGCGGCACCGACACCTGGTATTGCACCGATGATCACGCCGCCCACGGAGCCAACAAGTAGTGCTGCCACTACGTCCCATCGGGCGAGAATGGCTAGTGAATCTGAAAGTAATTCCATGCTAGAAGTAGATGATGGCTATGTTGCGCAGGGTCTGCGGAAGGTATTCGTAAATGGCACCACCCGGTATCCTTACCGATAGTCCTGTCTTAAATACCAACACAATACCTACGCCCACCGCAGCGGCTGTAGTCAGTTGGCGTCTGCTTCTATAGCCTTGCCGAGCGGCCAGCAACACAGTGAAGAGTACAGTGGCAGGCAGGTAGCCAATGATCGGTACGGCTTGAACATAAATTAAAAACCAAAGCAGAAATTCAAGCGCTCTTGCCCAGTTGAGCACTTCAGATAGTGCTCCTTTGGAAGTTGTTGTTGAACTGCTTCTATTGAAAAAAACAATCGCCAGGTGAGCAAAACCGAAAAGCACCATGCCGGCAACGCTTACGGCTGGCCAGAATCTGGGCTGAGCAAAGAGTTTTCCAGAGGCAGAAAATTTGGTTTCTGTGCCTAGCTGCGACAGTAGAAACAGAGCAAACGCAAGAAAGGCGATAATAAAAAATGTATCGCCAGGCCTTGCGTCTGGTTGCAGGTGTTTGTCTTGTTTATTCACGTGAGGTTAGTTATGCAGTCGGCTCCATTGTGAGCCGACTGCAAAGAACTATTTTTCCAATAAACCACCCAGGCGTTCCATAGCAGCCTGGTCCTCAACAATTTGAGCTGCAGCGGCTTCGGCGTCTGTCCAGTAAACGCCAGCACCCGTTTCTTTTGCAAGCTTCTGCGCGCGATCACTCATCATGGTCTTTTTAGCGCTTGCGATGATGATGTCACGTGCTTCTTGTGGCGTGTCTTTATGAACAAACAAGCCATTCCATAGGGCAACACCAAGTTTTGGCTCTACTTCACCCATAGTAGGTGCGTCAGGAGTGAGTGAGATTCGGTCACCAGTGACTGAAGCAAGTACCTTAACTTTATCAAGGCACGGTAGCACCAACTGCAATGTAGTGTTGATGACGTCTGCGTCACCAGAGGCCAGCGTATTGCAATCAAGCATATCAAACGCCGCTTCTGAACCCCACTCGAACCCTGCAGTTTTAGCATAGGCAAGTGATACTTTGGTTGGAATCAATGGTGCACCGAAGTGACCTAAAGCCAATTCGTTTGTTTTAGCGTGTACCGCCATTTCTTCAAGGGTGTTGTACGGGGCGTTGCTGGCTGCAGCCAGTATGAACGGATAGGTTAAGAAAATACCTAACGGGTCAAACTTTTCTGGTGCCAGTTCCGGAATTCCAATGTTGTGGCCAACTACCGGTACGCCAATCACGAATGATCCAATGGTGTAGCCGTCAGCCGCTGCATTGGCAACATCAATCGCACCGGGGAAAGGGCCACCGCCGCCACCGGGTTTATTAACAACAACAGCGGCTACACCGTGTTCGGCTTGAAAATCTTCGGCGATCATTCGAGTCAGTACATCTTCAAGATCACCGGGGGGCCAGGGCACAAGAAAAGTGACTGGCTTGTCTGGGTACTCGGCCATTGCGGGGGTTCCGCAAAGGACCGCCACAGCGGTGATGGCTGCTATCAGGACACGTTTCATTTGGTTCTCTCCAGGGTGTGGGTGGGTCAATATTTGACTTCTTGAGTCAATATGTGATGTATTGGCTTGAATAATGATCCCTCGGACTGAACGTCGAGTCAACCAGAACAGTGACAATTTGAGGTTAGATGTCGAAATGAGCACAGTTGAAAAGGCATTGCGGGTTCTAGACCTGTTTTCTGAAAGCCAGCCGATGTTGCGCACAGCAGAAATCGCCCGCTTGTTGGATTGGGATAAATCTAATGTGAAGCGTTATGTCAGCGGGTTGGCAGCGAGAGGCATTCTGGAGCAGGATCCTCGCGATAAAAGCTTCTACCTTGGTCCGGCACTCACTCGTTTGGCGATGTTGCGGGAGAGGACCCATCCAGTGGCACAAGAGCTGAACCATCACTTGAGTGAGCTTGTTGAGATCACCGGTGAGACTGCGCATGCCAGTCACTGCGTGGATAGTGAGTTAGTCACAGTCGCCTTAGTTGAAACGAAGATACGTGGCACCCGCGTTTATGTTGATCCTGCTGAAGCCCTGCCGTTTCATGCAAGCGGGTCAGGCATCGCTTTTTTGTCAAAAACTCCCGCAGAGCGGGTAGACGAACTGTTAGCGGACAAGCTGGTACGGTTTACCGGTAAAACACCCGATACAAGGGAGCGGGTGAATGAACTGATAAAAGGCGCGACGAAAAACGGCTATGCTAAAGCAGAGGGATCGTTCGAGAGTGATGTAGTAGGTGTGGCTGCACCTGTAGTTGGCTACGACGGATACGCCGTGGGCGCGCTGGCTGTGGCAACACCGGCCGCGCGTTTTAACCGGGAGCTTGAAGAGACAGTGAAAGATGCTGTTGTGAAAATAGCGACTAAGGTCTCGCAGTTGTACGGCGCGATATAGATCTGTAACTAATAACTGTAACGAATAACAAA
>CALGJU010000093.1 GCA_937928685.1 uncultured Granulosicoccaceae bacterium | reverse complement strand
TTCACCCAAATGATTTTCAATGGGTGTGCCTGTTGCTGCGACTCGAAAATCCCCGCGCAGAGACATCATGGCTTTTGATCTGCGCGTTGCAGGGTTTTTAAAAGACTGCGCTTCATCAGCCACTATGGTGTGCCACTCTACCTCCTGCAGCAGTTCGATTTCATTCTGTAATACACCATAGCTGCAAACGAATAAGTCACCGGCGTTAGCACCACTTAGCATCTTTGCTCGATTACCATCACCCAGCCAATGCAATCGCAAGCTTGGCGCAAACTTAGCCGCCTCTGCCAACCAGTTTCCACACACAGAGGTCGGGGCAACCACCAGTGTCGGGCCACCTGCTGCACGGGTCAACATGAGTGACAGACTCTGCATGGTTTTACCCAAACCCATATCATCAGCCAGGCAGGCACCAGCGCCCCAGTGCGCCAGACGGGTCATCCAACGAAACCCTTCTAACTGATAGTCACGCAAGTCTGCTTGCAGCTCAACAGGTGTATTCGGCATGAGCGCTTCGGCTTCATGCAGTTTGCTCAATTGTTCTTCCCAGCTATCATCATCACGCAACACCATGCCACGAGAAACTTCTTCCAGTATGGGAACCATCAGTTGATGGGCGGTACCGTCTTCACATAGCGCATTCAAAGTATCTAATTGCATTCGAAGCCGACGACTAAGCTGCAGGATCTTACCGTCATCAAGACGCAAAAATCGCCCCTCTGCACTGTCGAGAGCGGCGAGTAATTTTTTCAAATCAATTTTCTTTGATGCAAAAGAGCAATGCCCGGTCGCGTTGTACGACGCAGTGGTTAAATGCTGAAGACCCTCCTCCACTTTTAATTCACCCGCCACTCCCACACCATTCGGATTGGCTTTGAAGTGAATATTCATATTGTCGCTATCGACAACCTGACTTAGCAACACGCTCTCACCCGCCGGCCACATTAAAGCAACGCTTGATTCAAGCGCCTGCAAAGAAGCCAACAGCTCCAATGCAGGCTCTGCATCTGCAATCGACCATTGCCAGCCCGCAGAGTTATTCGGTAACGGTAACGTGTTCAGCAACTCTCTTGACTGTTGCAGTTCAGCATCAAGGTCTCTGATGGTGTTACACGGTTGATTGCCCACCATGGCATAGAGACTGGGCCTGCCCTGCCCCGGTAGCACACACGGGCCAGTCTCCCCCAGCGGGTACAGACACGCAGCTATATCAAGACCCTGTTCCAACGGACGCAGATGAAACGCCAGACGCTTGCTGGCCACCACTGTATTGCTATCAACCGTATTGATATCAGAATGTATTTCAACCAGTGCCGCCATCGCACGTAACGATTCAAGTACGCTCTCAGCCGCATCATCCGGCACGTTCAGGCCGCTGTAGGTCAGTGAGCGGGCAATATCAAGTTGCCCTTCGGTGTAACGGCTAATCGCCAGTACGTTGTCATCTTTCCACTCACAGGAAAAATCACTCGATGAGGTTATCCCGGTAGACGGAAACGGCTCCATCGTAATATTGATTTCCTGCTGCGATTGATCTTCCACTACCTGCAGGGTGGACTGACACTCGAGCATGGTGATCCGTACCGGTTCTTCTATATCATCCGGGTCTTCCACATCATCGACTGTTTCCTGCCTGAAGAGCCGCGGATGATTAAGTATCAGCTCCAATGACTCTGCATCTGAGAAAGTGAAAGTTTTTTCAAAATTCAATGCGTGATTCAGCTGCAACTGATTCCGCAGATAGGCACATATTTTTAAATCATAATCACACAGAAAATCCAGTGTGCCGCATTCATCCAGCAATAATTTAAGCGGAAAATGTTTAGCCTGACCCCATGATTTATTTCTCGCCAAACGCTGTTCGCGCGGCTCAATAAGCAAACGCGACCCGGCAGCTTCCACCCACCAGGTGAGCCGACGGGCTTCTGTCCTGGCACCTGAATCACTGGCAACGCGCGCGTGCCGATTGGCGGTTAACGACAATGCATCCAATCCGGCTTGCCAGTCAGACTGCTTTTGATACACAGTGAGCAACCAACCGGTAGATCGAATCTGTGGTTGAAATTCACAACGCTCACGTTGCAAACCACACGCTGAGAGCAGTGTTAGCCCCTCATCAACAAACCAGTGCAAACCCGCCACTGACGCGGTATCAACATGGGCTGCCAATCTGGCCACCTGGGCTTCATCAGGCTTTTCACCCAACCAGTGATTGATAAGACTTAAAAACAGATCTAGCCACGGACTGGCATCGATATGCACCCCACCCAGCCAGAAAGTATCTTTCTTCTCGCGCTTTCCTGCCACCACTCGTACAAAATCAGTCAGCACATGCAGCACAGGTAAAAACACATCACCGGAAAACTGCCGCTGATAGTGACCTGAAAAAGTATTCAGCTTGCTGATCAGCTTTTGCAATAGCGCCAGATCATCTTCAGAGAATTCACCTGCGCTGTTACTTGCTGTGTTTTGCGTTGTCTGCTGTATTAATGATAAGGCGTAAACCACTGCCGACAATCCCGGTAGCAGGTCGGTAGAGTACTCATGGGAGTCCACACTGCCTGTCAATTTATAAGCCGACTCATACCACTCAACAGCACGCTTTGGCTGATGGCCGAAAAACGCCAGCGCAGAACGCATCGCTTGAGCATCTGCATGCGAACAGGTCGTCAGCCATGCATCCATCGTATCAAGCCGGTTTTGGTCTGCGTCACCAGACAACAATGCCAGCTGCACGCCGTTGATTACACAGCGCCAGTCAGCTTCTGTTGGGCGAGTCAGATCCACATCATTGAAATGCTTGTGCTTTTGCAAACATTCAGACAACACCGAGCCGGACCACTCCTGAAGCAGAGACTCCGTTTTTGGCACAAAAGCCATTGCAGCATCAAGGATGGGCTTACCGCTGTCGTCCCGTGCGGCAGCGTGTTGGCCCTGGTCCTTCAGCGGCTGTGTTTGTTGCGGTGATTCGACTTCGAGTACATCATCAACCAGGTAATTATCTGACACGTTTATTGTTTTTCTTGAGGCGACTCCAGGGGCCGTATACTAGCGCTGACAGATGGCCACAATGGCAATTGATTGCGTCAGATTGCAGCCCTGTCACCGCCCTATCACGTCGCTACCACGATTCGTTTTTCGGCTTTATTACAGCCAATGCATAGACTTCGAATTTTTAATCGAGAAAGCCTATTTTTTGCTTGACGAACGTCCCCAATACGATCTCGACTGCCCGCTCAACCACCACAGATGACGTTGTGAATCAAGGGGAAATACTTCAGCCCAACACAAATTCACAATTTACTCAAAAGCCCACCTCCCTGAAAAGAGGCCGCTAATTTATAACATCAGCTTATTGAAGCGACATACGCCTGGCATCGAGAATCGCCCGCACCCATTGCTCTGGTTTTTCCTGCGGAAGGTTATGTCCGGCATCGCGAAATACCCGATGTTCATGCAGCCCTGAAAATTTAACCGCTTGATGCTTCGTTCCGGTATCTACGCCATCAACATCTCCATCAATCGTGATACTCGTCACCGATATGTCTGGCTGTTGCTGCAAGCGCTTCTCGATGCCCGCCACCGCCGGATCCCCTTCTACCAAACCATAACGATGTCTATAGGAGTGAATAACCACCTCGACAAAATCAGGGTTATCAAATGCGGCGGCGGTAGTGTTAAATGTCGCCTCATCAAACCGCCAGCTTGGCGACCACATTTGCCACAACAATCGCGCGATCTCACGGCGATTTTCCTGCAGCCCTGCACGCCCGCGTTCTGAGTGAAAATAATACTGATACCAGTAGCTGGCCTCTACCTCCGCTGAGGCCGGTTCCATTGAGCGGGCGATATTCTGGATATTGTACGAATTACCTGACACCAGAGCGCTCACACGCTCAGGCCACAAGGCCGCAACAATACATGCAGCCCGACCACCCCAGTCATAGCCCGCCAGAACAGCTTGTTTGATCGCCAGCGCATCCATCAGCTCAAGCAGATCATTTGCAAGCACCGCCTGCTCACCGGAGCGCAACGTATCTGCAGACAAAAACCTCGTTGCACCATAACCCCTGAGGTAGGGAACAATAACCCGCGCACCCTGCTGCACCAATGGTTCAATGCAGTCATCGTAACAATGGATATCGTACGGAAAACCATGATTCAAAATACACGGCCAACCCGATTCCGGCCCATGATCAAAACAGGCTACTTCAAGCTGCGACGTGGTTACGGTTTTCATTCTATCCATTCCAGTGAGCTGCAGCGAATCGGGAACGCAGCCAATGACGTATTACACATGTTGTGGTGCCCCTCGCCGTGCCGCCTATGCATGCACACCGCACTCTTT
>CALGJU010000092.1 GCA_937928685.1 uncultured Granulosicoccaceae bacterium | reverse complement strand
GTTCTAAAAAGAAAGCCTCTAAAAAGAAAGCTTCCAAAAAGAAGCGCTCTAAGAAAAAAGCTTCCAAAAAAAAGGCTTCTAAAAAGAAGGCTTCCAAGAAGAAGCGTTCGAAGAAGAAGTCTTCACGGAAGAAGAAGTAGTAGCTGACTTTTCGATAAGCCTTTGTTAATCATGGGTTTAGCGTCTTTCGCATTGTAAGCGCAGTGGTTAGTTCCGCTGCGGCGATGACGCCGGTCGGTTGCTGTTCATGATGACAAAGGTGGCTTATGCCGCCTTTGTCGTGTCTGGAGTTATTAAAATTATCAGGCAGGAATAGTGAAGTTGAGGATGTTACTTATCGTAACGGCATGTGGAAAACTCCCCCTCTGATAAATTAAAGCGCTGAGTAGGAGTCGAACAGCACTATTGATACTTGCGCGCCTTTGTTTGCACCCGATGCATGTTGTTCAAGGCAAATAAAACAGTTGGCCTGGCTCATAGAGCTCAAAACGTGAGAATCCTGAAGTCCGGTAGTTGAAACGGCCAATTCACCATTTTCTTGTACTTTGGCGTTTCCACGTTGGAATTCGAAGCGACCTGGTTCTTTTTTCAGTTCACTGAGACATTTCGCCTGTAAGGTCATGGGTGGTTGGTAGGTGGCGCCCGACATCGCATGAATGGCGGGTATAACAAATTGAAGGCAGGTAACCATACTAGAAACCGGGTTTCCGGGTAATCCAAAGTAAAAGGCGCCGTGGTTCAGCTTGCCAGAGACCAGTGGTTTGCCCGGTTTCATAGCAACTTTCCAAAACAGTAACTCTCCATTGTTCTCCAGTACTTGTTTGACGTAATCGGCCTCACCGACTGACACGCCACCACTTGAGAGCAGAAAATCATAGTCGGTACCTGATTCCATCATTCGTTGAAGGTCTTTGGGATCATCTCTGCATATCCCAAGGTCAGTCGAATCTATGCCTGCTTTTTTTAGCATTGACTGAATGGTGGTACGGTTGCTATCGAAAATCTGCCCGCTTTCAAGTGTATCTGGAGGAGCACACAGTTCGTCTCCAGTGGAAAACACAGCAACACGCGGTGTAGCGAAAACGTCAATATGCTGCATGCCTTGAGCTGCAAGTAGTCCTGCATCAGCTGATGTGAGCAGGGAATTTGAGGCAATCAACAACTGTTGAACGTTGATGTCATCACCTATGTTTCGGAGGTATTGACCGGACTTCACTTCTGCAGAGGTTGTGAACGTATCTGCCTTTTTTTCAACAAGCTCCTGAATCACGATGGCACTTGCGTTGTCTGGTACAGCCGCACCGGTTGTGACTCTGACCGCCTCACCTTCAGTTAGGTTTTTGGTATACGGATGCCCGGCCAGAGATGATCCTATGATCTTGAACGTTCGATTTTTGTCCGCATCTTGATGCCGAATGGCATATCCGTCCATCGCAGAGTTTCTAAACGCTGGTATATCGCGTATGGCATGAATATCAGATATGGATACTCGATCCACTGCGTTCGGCAGTGTGACTGTCTCGGTTTTGGTGGTTTGCGGTATGAGGTTCAGAATCGCAGCGCGCGCCTCGTCTATCGTCAACGCAGGTTGTTGATGAGTGGTTGTATTGTTGTTTGGATTAGTTCTGTCAGGCATTGCCGAATCACAAGGTGATAGATAATAAAGAGTGAATAAAGCTCTGTGTGAAAGCCATGCAATGGTATTGCGGCGGCTTATCAACGATTATACGCCTGTGACTACTCAGAGTGACAATTCGACGTCTGCAAGCCAGCAACCAGAGCCGCTGGTGAAGCGTAACCGTGAACTAATGGAGCGGTTTCGTCATTACCTCTGGCTTGAGCGTGGATTGAGCGACAATACAATTGATTCTTACTCTAGTGATATCAAACTATTTGGAAATTGGTTAACCGATAGCCAAACTACGTTAGATGACGTCGGAGCCGAGCATGTACTAGGCTACTTAGCCAAACGTGTGCAGGACGGAGCAAGCAGCAGAACCACGGCAAGGTTTTTATCCAGCCTGAAAAGATTCTATAACTTACTTTCACGTGAAGGCATCATTAAAACGGATCCGACCGCCCTGGTAGAAGCACCCAAGGCAGGCAGACCATTGCCGATGTCACTCAGTGAAGCGCAAGTTGAAAAATTATTGCAGGCGCCGGATCTTGAAACTCCTGAGGGTATCCGTGACAAGGCAATGCTGGAACTCACCTATTCAAGTGGCCTGCGTGTCAGTGAGCTTATTTCTCTGACATTGGCGCAACTCAATCGGGCCGCCGGTGTGCTTAAGGTCAATGGCAAGGGTAATAAAGAGCGTTTGTTGCCGGTGGGTGATATCGCGCGCGAGTTTCTGGAGCAGTATTTGCACTGGGGCCGTGATGATTTGCTAAAGCGGCAAATTGGCTGTGATCAGGTATTTGTTACACGACGCGGTGGTGGACTTACCCGTCAGGCGTTCTGGTATCGAGTAAAAAAATATGCAGAAATCGCGGGCATTAAGCAAGATCTCTCACCGCACACATTAAGGCATGCTTTTGCGACACATTTAGTGAATAACGAAGCAGATCTAAGGGTGGTG
This sequence comes from uncultured Granulosicoccaceae bacterium, assembly GCA_937928685.1. Lineage (GTDB taxonomy): Bacteria > Pseudomonadota > Gammaproteobacteria > Granulosicoccales > Granulosicoccaceae. The sequence goes on along the minus strand of CALGJU010000092.1, from coordinate 1,455 downwards.
CAATTGCTGCTTGGACACAGCAGTATCTCCACTACACAAATTTACACACACGTAGCCGCCGAACGTTTAAAAGAGTTACACAGCGAGCATCACCCCAGAGGGTAGAATAGTGGCTGAACAGTTTTGTCTGAGTGCTAAACTTGGGTAATTGACTGCGAACTCTAAGTGCGTATTCTGGTCAGTACAGACAGCTATCGAATCAATACGCTAGTGTGATCCGGCAATATTTTTTGTCAGGTAGAAATCAGGAAGAATAATGAAACTATATCCAATCTGCGGATTGCTGCTTATTTTGAGTAGTGGATTTGCCAACGCACAAGAGCAAGCCAAGCCAAACGAGGCAGCCTCAACCCAAACGGCTGAACAGCAGCTGCGTGAAAGCATGGCTCGATTGGCACCCGATATGGAGATCACCGCGATCTCAGAATCAGTGATGCCCGGCGTGTACGAATTGATCAGTGGTGCACAGGTGTTTTACCTCACACCAGACGGTCGTTACATGGTTGAGGGCAGCATCATTGATTTAGAAAATCGGGTCGATATAAGCGAACAGCGCCGCGGTGGTTTGCAGATGAGCCTGATCAACGAAATACCTGAAGATCAGATGGTAGTGTTTAACAACGAAGCGGGTGATGCCGAGCGCTCAATCACCGTATTCACCGATTCAGATTGTGGTTACTGCCAAAAGCTGCACGCGGAAATTGAAACCATCACAGCCGCCAATATTCGTGTTCGCTACTTGTTGTTTCCACGTGCGGGAATAGACTCGGCCTCATCACGTGAACTGGAAAGCGTTTGGTGTGCAGCAGATCAGCAAGAGGCAATGACTATCGCTAAAAGTCGTGGTCAAGTGACGCCTGCCACCTGCGAGAATCCCATTCAAAGTCATGTTGATCTTGCCCGGCAAGTGGGATTAAGAGGAACGCCTCTTATCTATCTTGATAACGGTACTAAAATTCCCGGTTATCAGCCCGCTGCTGAATTGATAAAAATGATTGAAGCAAGTGAGCCACTGGCGCTTGCTAAGTAAACGGTTCAGAAAATATAGTGCATTAGTAGCCAGGCAAGATGGCCTGGCTGCAAGTGACCAGTTGTCAGTGAATTGAAACTAGTGTGCTGGACCAAATAGAGTGTGCATTTGAGAGTTCGTCATTTGGTTTGCAACAAGGCGAAGCTCGCAGGCAATAGTTATTTTCTCTTTTCAAGAGCTTCAACGCAGTGGCAAGCCAAATGCCGAGCTCCCGCAGGGGCGATTAATCAAAGTGCACACCACAGTCGTTGCAAGCTCTATGACTTACTGTTGTCCCGATTTATCTATTAAAATTAGACACTTTGATTGATTGACTCATATGGGCAATCTATTTGTTCCAGTACACTAGGCTGGAAGGTCCGGCAGCACGTTGCTACGCAATCTGACGATTGCATCTTTCAATTCGAGCTTGCGGCGTTTCATTC
>CALGJU010000091.1 GCA_937928685.1 uncultured Granulosicoccaceae bacterium | reverse complement strand
TTCGCGAGACAGTGGCCTGGCTCATACTCAAATCTTTGGCGATGGCGGATTGGCGCTGTCCGTCTACATAGTAGCGTTGCGCGACACGCGTCATAAAGCTCAGTTCATCCAGTCGCGACATTACATTCTCTAGTGAAATCGATTTGTCTAAGTGGCTATGCTCTCGTCAGTGATGAGGCATTTGGTCACCGCAGCATTCCATGTAGACAGCACGTGTAGACGCTTGTCCTCTGCCATGTTGGGTTCTATCGTTGTACGCTCGCGTTGAAGAGACGCTAGCTCGTTCATGTCTGACCAGAACCCGGTTTCCAAACCAGCAAGCATACCTGCGCCAAGGGCCGATAGTTCCGGATCTTTGCAGATGCTTATTGGTTGGGATAGCAAGTCTGCCAGAGTTTGCATCAGGGCGTGTTTCGAGTCGGACCTCCATCGACGAATATGCGCCCGTTTGAAACCGAAGATTGCTTAAACATTGCGTTAATGACGTCTACCACCTGTAAAGGCATTGAGATTGCTGCAGCATTTGCAATATGTGCGGGCGTTGAATTAAAGCTCAACCCTGAGATTTCGCCACGAGCTGCAGGATTCCAATGTGGTGCTCCCAGTCCAACCAGTGCTGGCACAATCATCACATCGTTGGAGTCTGTGACGGACTCTGCCAGTTTCATCAGTTGATCTACGTCTCCATCAAGGCCGAGAAGGGTTGCAGCCCAGGGAAACAGTGAGGCGCTGACAAGTATATTTCCCTCTAAGGCATACGTTATTTTATCGTCTATTGACCACGCTATGGTGGTAGTCATACCGTCTTTCGGCACTTTGAATTCCGGTGTCACCATCATCACTGATGAGCCAGTGCCAAAGGTGGCTTTCGTTTCACCAGCTGTAAAGGCACCGTGGCCGAAAAGTGCCGCGTGACTATCACCAATGGCTGATGTAATAGGTACACCATCAGCAATGCCGGGCACGCCTTTGGTGTAGCCAAACGAGTGTTTACTGTCAGTGACCTCTGCAAGCATACTGTCGTCAACATCAAATAGTGCGCAAAGTGTTTTGTCCCACTTTCCGCTTTGAACATTGAATAATTGAGTTCGGGAGGCATTGGATCTGTCTGTCGCGAAACGCTGCCCGCCGGTTAACTTCCAGATGAGCCAGCTGTCGACGGTGCCGATGCATTTGCTTTTGGATTGTTTGCCGGTAAGGCTCTGTAGCCAATGGATTTTGGTGGCGGGAAATAGCGGGTCTAGCGGTAAGCCGGTTTTTTTCAGTACTTCGTCTTGATGGCCATTGGCTTTCAATTTTTCTGTAAGTTCTGTTGTCCTGCGACATTGCCATGTTATGGCAGGCGCCAGAGCAGCACCCGAACTGGCGTCCCACATAACCACTGATTCTCGTTGGTTGGAAATGCCAATGGCAATGATATTGTGCTCAGGCGCAACGTCTAGGCATTGCTTAATAGCACTTAGCACACTTGACCATAGTTGGTCTGCTGATTGTTCAACCCAGCCGGGCTTCGGGTAGGAGATATCGAGTGGCGACGAGCCAAGTGCCACAATACGTGCTTGCTTGTCGATCAACAGCGCTTTGGTGTTGGTTGTTCCTTGATCGATAGTCAGGATCACATCATGTGACAAGTTCTCAAACCCTTTTTTTATCGACTAGTTTGCGTCCAGCATCGTTAATACCTTCCGCTGACATGCCAAACTCATCTAACAGAAAGTTAGCAGAACCGGTAGGTGCGAAGATTCCTGGTACACCCAGTATTTTCATAGGCACCGGACAGTTTTGAACCACAATTTCAGCAACCGCACTGCCAAGACCAGCGTGTACTGAGTGTTCCTCACAAGTTAAAATAGCACCGGTATTTTTGGCAGCATTAATAATGGCAGAAGAATCTATCGGGCTCACTGTTGCCATGTTTAATACGCGCGCCTCAATGCCATGCTGTGCGAGTAATTCTGCACCATCCAATGCACGGTGTGTGAGTGTTCCGTTGGCAATAATGGTGATGTCACTGCCTTCACGTACACAAGCGGCTTTACCCATTTCAAACCGATGGGTTGATTCAAAAATATCCGGTACACCGACACGAGAAAGCCGTAGGAAAACCGGCCCTGGGTGATTGGCAGCAAACTTTACCGCGGCACTTGTTTCTGCGGGATCGGCTGGTGCAATGACAACAATGCCCGGCAGCACTCTTATCCATGCGAAGTCTTCTATTGAGTGGTGGGTTGGTCCAAGTTCGCCATAAGCCATGCCTGCGCTGATGCCGCATAACTTAACATTGGTTTGGGAGTAGGCTATATCGGCTTTTATTTGTTCGAGTGCGCGGCCGGTAAGAAAACAGGATGCGGCACAGACAAAAGGTATTTTTCCACCATTGGCAAGTCCTGCACCGACACCTACCATGTTCTGTTCTGCTATGCCGACATTGATCAATCGCTCAGGGAATTTATCAGAGAAGCCTGCCAGTTTGCTTGAGCCAACAGAGTCGTTACAAACGGCGACGATGTTATTATTTGATTGAGCTAGTTTCTCAAGAGTAGAGACGAACGCGTCACGGCAGTCGTGTAGTGCAGGAGGCTGTTTCATATGGCTGCTCCTTCGAGTTCCTTGCGGGCTTGTTCATATTGTTCTTTATTCGGTACTTTGTGATGCCATTCCACCCGATCCTGCATGAACGATATGCCGCATCCTTTGGAGGTATTGGCAACCACACAAGTGGGTTGGTGTTTCGAAACGGTTTTTGTATCCAGGGCATTGGCAATGTCTTCGATATTGTGGCCATCTATTTCCGTGGTGGACCACCCGAAGGCTGCGAACTTATCTGCGATAGGTGCCAGGCTATTGGTGTCTTCCAGTCTTGCGCCTTGTTGTAGGCGATTGTGATCGACAATCAGTGTCAGGTTGTCGAGCTTGAATTGTGCTGCCGCCATGGCGGCCTCCCAGTTGCTGCCTTCCTGTAACTCACCATCACCGCACAATACGAATACGCGCCAGTCTTCAGTGGATAGTTTTGCTGCTTTTGCCATGCCAACAGCCACCGGTAATCCATGGCCTAATGGTCCGGTGTTGGTTTCTACACCCGGAACTTTGACCCGATTGGGGTGGCCATTCAGTGTTGAATTCGGTTGTAGGAAGGAAGGCAGAAGAGCTTGATCAATGAAACCCCTCGTCGCGAGCGTTACATAAAGCGCGCAGGCCGTGTGCCCTTTGCTGAGGACAAACCGGTCGCGAAGTGGATAATCCGGCTGTTCCGGCTTGATATTCAACGTGTGAAAGTACAGCGTGGTGAGAATGTCGATAGCTGACATTTCACCACCAATGTGCCCGGCTCCGGCGTTGTAAACCGTTTCGAGATCCAGCAGTCGAATCTTCCGGGCTGTGTCTCTGAGACCCTTCAAATCCATTCGTATTACGCCTCATGAATAATTATACAGGATCATGATTTCATGCACAGATTGATTTAGTCAATAAATTTATTAACCTAAAGCTGCAAAATATTCCTTTACTTAAAATCACTATTGGATTTAAATTAATTGGGGAATAATTATTCATCCGGTTCAAGCCGTAGGATTGAAATTGGAAAATGGTCCAAAAAGCGATGGGAGTCACGGCATCGATGCGTACTGACGTAGTGAAAGGCTATGCAAGTGGTATCGCCCGTATTTTTTCAGGAACAACAGGCCCGTTGATTGGGCTTTTTCTGTTGGTGGCCTACCTCAGCTTTGCCACTGATACCTTTTTCACTATCCGAAATTTTCTCAACATTCTCGATCAGATAACCGTGCTGGGTATTCTTGCCATAGGCATGACGTACGTCATTCTGATTGGTGGAATAGATTTATCCGTTGGTTCTATTCTCGCGCTATGCGGGATGGTGATGGGACATCTGGCCAAAGAAGCCGATCTGCCCATGTGGGCCGCGATCACTGCAGGGCTAGTTGTTGCCGGAATTGCCGGTGGTGTGTCAGGGACACTGATAGCGTACTTTCGTGTGCCCGCGTTTATTGCAACGCTTGCCATGATGTCGGCCGCACGCGGGCTTGCGAATATGGTGACAGACGGCCATCAGATAATCAGCTTTCCCATCTGGTTCAACCTGATGGCGATCATTCGTCACGGAGGCTACTTAACGATAACAGTGGCCATCATGTTGATCGTATTTGTGGTTTGTTGGCTGTACTTGCGGTTCACCTCCGGCGGCAGAAGCTTGTACGCCATTGGTGGCAATGAAGAGGTTGCCAGACTGGCTGGAATCAATGTGAAGCGACATACCGTTGGTGTGTATGTTGTCTCCGGAGTACTTGCGGGTCTTGCTGGCATTCTACTCGGTGCACGACTTGATTCCGTACAACCCAGTGCGGGATTTACCTATGAACTTGATGCCATTGCAGCTGTGGTGATAGGTGGTACCAGTCTGTCTGGTGGCACGGGTGGCCTAACAGGAACCGCTATAGGTGTGTTAATTATCGGTGTTTTAAGAAACGGACTTAATCTGGTGGGTGTTTCGCCATTCACGCAACAGGTGGTGATTGGTGTGGTGATCGCATTGGCAGTGGCTGCCGAAGCACTTAAAAAGAAGTAGGACTCGGCGAGTATCGTCGATTAAATCGGCTCGATGAATTGCGATGCAATGACTCGGGAATGTTTAACAGAGAGGAGAGTGTATACATGAAATTAATGAAATTGTTTCTGTCAGGTACTGTGGTTGCAACAACCGCTTGTGCCTCATTCATGATCAACGCCGCGGAGGTGAAGAAAATTGGCCTGGCGGTGCCTAATTTGTCAGCTAACTACTTCATACAGATTCAGGAGTCTGTAGAAGAATACAGTGAGAAAAAAGGCATAGAGGTGATCACTGTTAATGCTAATAATGATAGCGCCACACAGGTGAGTCAGGTGCAGGACCTGTTAACGCAGAATATCGATGCGTTTATCTACATTCCTGCAGGAGCCGCGGCTGCTACAGTACCCACTCGACTGGCGCGGGCGCAGGGTATTCCGGTAATTAACGTTGATCGAAATGCAGATGATGAGCCCGGTGATACTTTTATTGCAGGGGAAGGTGTTAAATCGGCCTACGAAGTTTGCAATCATCTGATTAATCTTGCTGACGGCAAAGGTGAGATGTTGATGATTCACGGTCAGAAAGGGGTAACACCTGAAGTGAATCGCGCCAAAGGCTGTAAGCAGGCGATAGCGGAAAACCCCGGCGTTGAACTGGTGGGCCAACAATGGAGTGAGCGCTGGTCTCAAGACGAAGGTTATGCAATTGCTCAGAACTTACTGCAGGCCAACCCGAATGTGAACATCATTTTCGGTCAGGCTGATGGTCTGGCAATGGGTGCCGCAAAAGCCGTGAGTGCTGCGGGTGCAACACAGCGTATTTTTGTGGGTGGTTATGACGGTGACACCGGTGCGCTACTGGCTTTGAACGATGGAGTGTTTGATGTTACCGCTACACAGAGCACGCGGACTATGGGGCGCCTGGCAGTGGACTCAGCCATTAAAGTGGCTGCTGGTGAATCTATTCCTGCCGAGCAGATAATTGATGCGGTGTTAACAACCAAGGACAATGTTCAGCAATTCATAGACGACCATCCATAGTCGCTGAAACGATTCAGTATTGTGACTGAAGAGCATTATGACCGAAGAACGTGAGCCGCTACTTTCTCTGCGGCAGGTTCGGAAAAATTTCGGACCTACAGAAGTCCTTCATGGAATTGATCTGGACATCTACGCAGGGGAGGTAGTGGCATTGTTAGGTGAGAACGGTGCCGGCAAGTCGACTATTTCCAATATTATTGCAGGGTCCATTTCGCCTACATCCGGTGATATGACATGGAAGGGAGCGCCGTATGCTCCTTCCAGTCCAAAAGAAGCCATTGATGCAGGTCTTGGGCTGATTCATCAGGAATTGCGATTGCTTGAACATCTGTCGATTGCCGAGAATGTATTTCTTGGTCGCTGGCCGAAACGTGCAGGTATGATTGATCGCAGGTATATGGAAGAGCAGGCCCATGCACAACTCAAGCGACTGGGACTAGATATCTCTGCTTCACGGCTTGTACATGGATTGTCCACTGCCAATCAGCAACTGATTGAAATTGCGAAAGCACTGGCACTTGATGCAAGGCTGTTGATTCTGGATGAGCCCACTGCGGCACTGGGTGGTGCAGAAACGGAATTGCTTTTTAAGCAAATAGCGAGACTGAAGGCCGATGGGGTAGGGTTAATTTATATCTCACACCGGTTGGAAGAAATACAAAAAATATCAGATCGGGTCGTTGTGATGCGTGATGGCAATAAGGTGAAAGAATTTGACAGTGGTGATGTTCCGGTGCGAACCATTGTCGAAAGCATGGTGGGTAGAAGTCTTGATCGTATGTTCCCGCCGATTCCCGAACCCGACGCGGGCGTCTGCTTCGAGGTTAAAAACTTGTCATCACCTGGCGGTGCTTTTAAAGAGGTGAGCTTTGATGTGAAAAAGGGCGAGATATTTGGTATTGCTGGACTTGTCGGTGCGGGTCGTACCGAATTGGTTCGAGCGATTACCGGCGCTGATCCTATAGCATTAGGTGATATCTACCTGAACGGTCAGAAGGTAACTCCTAAAACGCCACAGGATTCGATTCGCAGACGTATCGTTATGGTACCTGAAGATAGAAAGCTGCAGGGTTTGGTACTTGACCATTCTATTGCGAATAATGTCGGGTACGCTAATTTTTCACAAGTGTCTAAGTTCGGTTTTATCAGTCGCGGGAGTATCAGAGCGTTTGCCGATAAAACCATTTCCCGTTTCGGTGTTAAAGGGCAGGTGCATCAAAGCGCTAATGAAATGTCTGGAGGCAATCAACAGAAAGTGATTCTGGCGAAATGGCTGGCCAGGGATCCGGCGGTAGTCATTCTTGATGAACCGACCCGAGGCATCGATGTTGGAGCCCGCTCATCTATTTATGAAACGATTGTTGAACTGGCCAGTAAAGGGATTGCTGTGATTGTCGTAAGTTCTGACCTTGAGGAAGTATTGGGTATATCCAATCGCATCATGGTGATGGCTCAGGGACGAGCGACCGGTATTCTTGATCAGGGTGCAGCTAACGATGTATCGGTTATGGAGTTGGCAACCAGATAACACATGATTCACCTTGTTATTCGATCAACAAATTATAAATGCAGGACTGACTATGTCTGATACTACACTTAATGCCCCCGCGCTGTTTGATTTAACTGGCCGTGTCGCTCTGGTAACGGGTGCCGGCAGTGGAATAGGGCAATGCATTGCATTGGGCTTTGCACAGTGTGGGGCAGATGTCGCTTGTCTTGATAGTCGGGACGACGGCGGCTTGGAACATACTGTCAACATGATTAAAACGGCTGGGAGAAATGCACTTGCGTTACCGGTGGATGTCACTGATAGAAAATCACTTGATGAGGCAGTTGTGCAAACAGAAAAAGAACTGGGTGATTTATCTATTGCTTTAAATGCTGCGGGAATCGCGAATGCGAATCCTGCAGAGGAGATGCTGGAAGAACAGTTTCAAACCATGATAGATATCAATCTAAAAGGCATATTTTTCTCATGCCAGGCGGAGGCCAATGCCATGCTACGCCACGGTGTTGGTTCGATAATTAACATAGCGTCAATGTCAGGGGTTATCAGTAATCGGGGATTATCACAGTGTCACTACAACGCGTCGAAGGCCGGCGTCATTCACATAGGTAAGAGCATGGCCATGGAGTGGGTCGGCAGAGGGGTTCGGGTTAATTCTATTAGCCCGGGCTATACAGCGACACCCATGAACACAAGACCTGAAATGATTCATCAGACACGTGAGTTCGAAAGACAGACTCCGATGCAACGCATGGCGTCAGTGGAAGAGATGGTGGGCCCAGCGGTGTTTTTAGCCAGTGATGCATCTTCTTACTGTACCGGGGTAGATCTTTTGGTAGATGGTGGATTTTGTTGTTGGTAATTGGGTTGTTGGTAATTGGTTAGATAAATTGAAGAGGCTGATATGAAGCGCTTTGACGGAAAAGTAGTCGCTGTTACCGGTGGAAACCAGGGTATTGGTTTTGCCATTGCTGAAAGGTTTGCCAGCGAAGGAGCAAGTGTTGCAATAGCATCGGTTGATGAGCAGGTGCATGAAGCAGCGGGGCAATTAAAAGCTGCTACTGGTGCGACAGTGCTGCCTGTGGTGTGCGATGTCACATCAGTTTCTGATGTGAAAAACCTCTACAGCACAATAGAAAGCACACTGGGTGGTATCGATATATCTGTTCAGAATGCCGGTATAATCACCATCGCAAAAGTCGAGGATCTCACCGAGGCGGAATGGGATGACACGATGGAGGTGAATACAAAAGGCGTTTTTCTGTGTTGTCAGGAGGCTATCCGCTACATGCGAAAATCCGGAGGTGGCGCACTCATTAATACAGCGTCTGGTCAGGCGCGCGATGGATTTATCTATACGCCTCACTATGCAGCCTCAAAGTTTGGTGTCGTCGGCATTACTCAAAGCCTTGCCAAAGAAGTAGCCACCGACAATATTACGGTAAATGCTATTTGTCCGGGTATCATTTCCACGGATATGTGGGATTACAATGATCGAGTGTGGGGTGAAATGCTGGGTGAATATGCACCAGGCGAGTTAATGGCGGAGTGGGTGCAGAATATTCCTATGAAGCGTGCAGGGGAAGGCAAGGATGTTGCGGGATTAGTCGCTTTTCTGGCAAGTGCCGATGCAGATTACATCACCGGCCAAACGATAAATGTTGACGGTGGTTTAATTATGTCTTGAGTTATAATTGATTTTATGTGCTGCATAGCCTGTATTAAGCAATGCGCAACCGTCCTTACGTTGCACCTACGTATCAGATTCAGCATTTCATGATCCGGCTATTTCGCAACGGCGAAGCCTAAGCATGGTATAAATGTCATGATCAGCTATGAAATTCAGTTCAAAGCGCTTATTGGTATTCTAATGTTGGAATTTTCATGAAATTAATAGTCCGCAACATGGATCGTGCAACCACCGAAGAGGAGTTGAAAGACTTATTTCAGGCGTTTGGAACGGTTCAGTCTTGCGATATTGTTCTGGATAAGGGAACAGGCCAATCGAAGGGGTTTGGGTTTGTTGAAATGCCAAAGGTTGGTGAAGCGAAAGCCGCAATGAAGAATCTTAACAATACAGCGGTCGGCAACAGCATCATGCGTGTCAAGAAGGCTGACGAGAAAGACGCTGATAAGTCTTAGCAGGTTACATTGAATGCAAGTGCAGCTACCCCTGTAAATGCCTTTCGTAATCATTGATTACCTGATTGCGATAACCTGGATCAGGTAATTACTTCCCGGGGCCTAAATGGAAATCAAGACAGACCGGTTACTGATCAGGTACTTTCGTGAGAGTGATTTGAATCAATATTGCCAGTTAGTGGCAGATTCAGATGTCATGCGATTTCTTGGTGGATCGCAAACAAAGGAGGAGGCGGGAGCGTACCTTGAAGAGATGATTGGGCTTCACAGTAGCTCTGGCTTAGGCCGATATATTGTTGAATTACGGAATACTCAGACGATGGTTGGAATCTGTGGATTCAGACCGGCTGATCTCTACGTAGATTTTGGCTATCGTTATGCCAAGAAATTCTGGAGGCAAGGTATTGGTCTTGAAGCCGGGCTGGCGGTACGTCAGTACGGACTTGAATGTCTCAATCTCCACAATATGGAGGCGATTGTTGCGACAGACAATACCGGCTCCGTTCGTGTTCTTGACCACATGGGTTTTAAGTATCGTGAAAATATAGAATATGAAGGGGCCGATTCATTGCGGTTTAGGGACAGCATAGAAAGAGATCTCAGTTAGTAAACTGTAGCCTATTAATCGTTGATTAAGAGGCTACAGCCTTGGACGGTTAGTGTTAACCGAAGCGATAGTTGATTTCTCCGTGCAGCTACGGCGTGATAGTTCCGGATTACTGTCGCAGCTAATGGCCAGCAAGGCAGACGCCATATGGTGCGGGAGTGCAATCACGCCAGAACGTTGCCAACAGTTTCTATACTCTCGGGGCTGCTATGCGGCTCGAATCAACTGATTTAAAAAATGCTATTGATGGCGCGTTGAATAAAACAATTGAAAGTGGTGAGCGTGCTGAAATCTGGAAACGTTTTCTCGGTCGTATAGAATATCCGCAGCAAAACCAACCCAAGGTACATAGTTGAGCAGCTTGACGAGATAGTGTACTGGAACAAATAGAGTGTGCATTTGAGAGTTCGTCATTTGGTTTGCAACAAGGCGAAGCTAGCAGGCAATAGTTATTCTCTTTTCAAGAGCTTCAACGCAGTGGCAAGCCAAATGCCGAGCTCCCGCAGGGGCGATTAATCAAAGTGCACACCAAATTCGTTGCAGGCTCTATGACTTACTGTTGTCCCGATTTATCTATTAAAATTAGACACTTTGATTGATTGACTCATATGTGCAATCTATTTGTTCCAGTACACTAGACATCCCTCGCTCACGCTGGCGGGTTTGTTTGTCGGGCACTACGAACAAACATTCCGCAGGAAACCCGACGCGTGAGCGAGTGGCATGTCAGGTAGAAATTTTCAGTTCGTTTTACAAAGGGTATTTGCGTGTGGCCTGCACATCGCGGCGAGTACTTACCGTCAGCTTTACACTCACTCTTGACCTGTACATGAGACTATCGGATTTGTTTTATTTGTTGGGTTGCAGAGAAGATGTGCCTGAATCTACTATTCCCAATCCATTACTACCTTGCCTGCTTCACCACTTAACATGTAGCCAAAGCCTTGCTCGAAATCATCTACACTGATCCGGTGTGTGATCAGCCCGGATAAGTCTAAGCCGCTTTGCACCATGGCAATCATTTTGTACCAGGTTTCGAAAATTTCACGGCCATAGATGCCTTTGACTTGCAGCATTTTAAAAATGATTTTGTTCCAGTCAACGGCGAATTCTGTCGGGGCGATTCCGAGTAGGGCGATCTTGCCGCCGTTATTCATCTTGTCAATCATGTCCCGCATGGCGGGGGCAGCACCTGACATTTCAAGGCCGACGTCGAAGCCTTCAGTCATACCGAGTTCTATCATCACATCTTTCAGGTCTTGTTTTTCTGCGTTAACAACATGTTTAACGCCCATCTGTCTGGCTAGTTCTATACGATAGTCTGAGATATCGGTGATGACCACCTTGCGAGCTCCCACGCGTTGGGCGACTAATGCGCCCATGATTCCAATCGGACCGGCTCCTGTGACTAATACATCTTCTCCGATTAATTCAAAGCTGAGCGCGGTGTGAACGGCATTGCCGAAGGGGTCAAAAATAGCGGCTATTTCATCAGGGATGTCATCTGGTATAACAACAATATTGTCTTGCGGCAGACAAAGGTATTCTGCAAATGCGCCAGGGCGGTTGACA
>CALGJU010000090.1 GCA_937928685.1 uncultured Granulosicoccaceae bacterium | reverse complement strand
GTGCAGAATTGCTTCTGCGTAATACCGTCGGTCCTGTAGTTAAGGATCGCAATTACCATTAACGCTAAACAAGGATTTATCTATGTTTAAAACCAAGTTACTTTCGGCCGCTGTGATTGCGTCGGCGATGGCGATTCCAGTTAGCCATGCCGATACCATTAAATTCTGGACGATGGAAATACAGCCGGAGAGAATGGCTATTCAGGAAAAGCTGGCTGAAGCTTTTAAAGCTGCCAGCGGGCACACTGTTGAAGTGATTCCTGTTGAAGAAGCTGAAATTGCAACACGTACAACAGCGGCGTTTGCTGCCGGTGATCTTCCGGACGTGCTAAATCACACGGTTCAACATCTTCTTCCATTTGCGGAAGCGGGTATTCTTGACACAGGTGCTGCGACTGATGTGGTTGAAAAGCTTGGCGTAGATAGCTATGCCGCTGGTGCCGTTAATATGGCTAAGTCAGATGGTGAGATTGTTTCTGTTCCAACCGATGGTTGGACGCAATTGGTAGTTTACCGCTCAGATCTATTTGAAGAGAACGGTCTTGCTGCACCAAAGACATTTGCAGACATTGAAGCGGCTATCAAGAAATTGCACAACCCGCCTGCAATGTATGGTTTTGTAGCGGCGACCAAGGTTGATGAAGGTTATATGATGCAACTGATCGAGCACATTTCGCTGGCGGCCGGGTATATGCCTGTCAATGCCGATGGCTCGATTAATGAAGATACATCAGCACTTAAGGAAGTATTGAGTTTTTATAAAGTCATTACTGATGCGTCTCCCGAGGGTGAGCTGTTCTGGAAGCAATCACGTGAGCAGTACCTTGATGGTAAAGCGGCAATGATTATCTGGTCTCCGTCATTACTTGATGAGCTTGGCGGCTTGCGTGACAGCGCGCCGGTCACCTATGCGACGGACACCACTTCCAAAGAGCTTGCTGAGAAAACTGGTTTTGTCACGGTATTCTCAGGTCCCGGTAATGAAGCAGGGGCGGCTTTTGCAGATGTTCGTTATCTCGGCATTACTGCAGATGCCAACACTGACGTAGCATCATCATTTGTAGAATATGTGGTTTCTGAAGGTTATGGACAGTGGTTGAGTCAGGCACCTGAAGGTAAGTTCCCGGTTCGTCGTGGTGACTCTGCTGGAAGTACAAAGTACGAAGAGTTGTGGGCGACATTGCCAGTAGGTGTTGATCGTAAAGCACCATTGGGTGCTATCTATCCGAAATCAGTAATTGATGACATCGTAGCGGGACTTTCTGTAGGTGATCGGTGGGGTGTTAAATCGGGCAACCTCGCCACTGCATCAAAGCTTGTTAATTCGCGGGTGATGTCTCAGGTGATTCGTCAGTTTGTTGATGGCGAGCTTTCACTTGATGATGCTGCGGCGATGATCGTAGAGAAGCACAAAGCGCTTTAATAAGTGCTCTGAGTTCCAGGTTAATGACGGCGGGGTTTCCTCGCCGTTTTTTCTTACGCGATTACAAAAACCGCTATGAAAGTACCCATTCGGGCAACAACTCCTCAATATGAGCCGCAAGCCGTTCCGCCAAAAGGGCGCGGGCCACTGGGCGCGGGCGAAATGCGTTTGGCGTATACCATGGTATTGCCAACGCTTCTCATTGTATTGTCTGTTGTATTGCTGCCACTACTGGCGAATTTCTGGATCAGCTTTAAGCCGGTTCAGTTAGGTGATCTAAGAGCCCCAACGGTGCTTTCCAGTGAACGTATCCGACCCATGCCCGAAGCGGTTGGTGATAGAGCTGAAATCAGTTATCGGTTAAGAAATACGTCTCAACGTGGCGAGATAGCAGACAGTACCCTGGTAGATTCATGGCCTGCCGGTTTGGTGCCTGACGGTGAATTGGATAGTCGGTGCCAACTCAGTAATGATGTGCTCGAATGCAATCTTGGAACCTTTGAGCCTAAACAAAAAGATACATTGAAAATTCCAGTGATAGCAACTCAGGAATTTCTGGACAACCCCGTCAACCCGCGAGCTGATAAGCCTGTTATCACTGGTGATGCGGATAACGTCTTAACCAATAACGTGTTCACGCTAAAGAACTACCGTAAAGTTTTCTCGGCCAGTGAGTTTTGGAAGGTGCTACGTGTGTCTTTGTATTACACGATATTTGGCACCATTGGCGCTTTGCTATTCGGATTATTTGCAGCGCAGTTGTTAAGCACCACATTCCCTGGTCGTGGAGTGTTACGAGGTTTTTTTCTGTTTCCTTATGTGGCTCCTGTTATTGCTGTAGCGTTTGCCTGGGTGTTGATTCTTGATGCAGGTCCTGGTGGTACATTGAACGCAATATTGATGAAAATTGGTGCGACCGAAGGTCCGATTAATTTTCTTGGCAGGCGCGCCACGCCAATTTCTATATTAGGTTTGACTTTTAATTTCCCGGTCGCCCTCACGACGGTAATCTCGTTTGAAGTGTGGCGTTACTTTCCGTTGTCGTTCCTGTTTATTCTCGCTCGTATGCAATCAATGTCTAGCGAAACCTATGAGGCGGCGGAAATTGACGGTGCCACACCGCTGCAACAGTTTTGGTATATCTCATTGCCACAACTGGCGGGGATACTAGCGGTTATATTTCTGTTGCGGTTTATTTGGACTTTTAATAAGTTTGATGACATTTTCCTGCTCACTGGTGGTGCTGCGGGTACGCGTACCTTAACCGTGGATATTTATGAGCAGGCGTTTGCCGTGTCAAACCTCGGCGCCGGGGCGGCGGTGGCGGTAGTGGTGTTTTTTGTTTTACTTGTCTCGGCACTGTTGCTCTTCAAGTTCTCACCTCAAGATGATGGCTGATGCGGATCGGTAATACATTTTTTATCGCCCTCGGTATTGGTGCTCTATGGGGCGCTATTTACACCGTTGTATTTAGCATTGTGGCCATGCTGATAACAGGCGATACCATTATTCCCGATGTTGGAGTGGCGCTTTTAAGTGGCGCGATTGGAGCGTGCAGTTATGTGCTCTACCCGCCAGTAGGGCGTTCGTGGTTTTGGGCAGCCGTGTCTGCATCGGTGGCACTGGTAGCTTATGTGTTACTTGCTACTATGTTTAGCGCCAACAGTGTTTATTCGGGTTTAACGTTTTCTACAGCGGTGGTGACCTTTCTGGTTTGTGCCTTTAGTTGGCATCTTTGCCTGAAGGGTATGGGAGCAGAGAGTCAGGCGCGCTATCAGCTGGAAGTCATATTGCTGCGAGTGCTGAAAGGTGTCGGGTTTGTGTTTTTTAGCATTGTGGTGGCGTTACCGTTTTATGTGATGCTGATGACCAGTTTAAAAAGCCAGCAGTCGTTGCTGTCTAATCCGTTAGATTTGTCGATTGATTTCTCTCAAGATCCAAAGTTGCTGTTTCGCAGTTATATAGAGTTATTCAGTAAGTACCAGTTCGGTAGCTTTCTTTTGAATTCCACCATTGTTTCAGTGGTAACTGTTCTGATTACTTTGCTATTTTCCATTCCGGGTGCTTATGCCGTGTCACGTCTTAGGTTCCCGGGGAAAGAGGTGCTCTCGCGCTCTATATTGCTTATCTACATGGTGCCGGCCATTGTATTGGTCATTCCGCTTTATGCTGTATTTTCACAACTTGGTCTGCGCAATTCATTGCTCGGTCTGATCGTTGTGTATCCCGCCACGACTATTCCCGTGGCTGTTTATATGTTTCAGGGTTACTTTCGTGGTCTTCCTTACGAACTCGAGGAAGCGGGTTTAATGGATGGCTTAACCAGGGTGGGTGTGATTATGAAAATCACATTGCCTTTGTCACTGCCTGCAATAGCTTCTGTTTCTCTCTATATTTTTATGATCGCGTGGAATGAGTTTTTATTCGCGTTCATGTTTCTGGATGACCCTGCGATATTTACGTTGTCCAGAGGGGTTCAATCATTGAATACATCAGAGATACCCAGACAACACCTCATGGCCGGTGCGGTAATCGCCACGCTGCCAGTACTGGTATTGTTTTTGTGGTTTGAGAAATTTCTTGTTGCCGGTCTAACCTCCGGTAGTGTGAAAGGATAGTTAAATGTCAAAGCTTGATGAACAGGCAATAGCCATTCTGCAAAAGAACGACCGTGGCGGTTATACCGTACCGACTGCACGGTTGTATCCGTATCAATGGAATTGGGATTCTGCGTTCGTCGCGTTGGGCTTTCTGACTTTTGATCGGAATCGTGCGTGGCGCGAAGTTGAATTGCTGTTGGAAGGGCAGTGGGATAACGGCATGATCCCGAGCATTATCTTCCGTCGTGATGATCCGGACTATTTCCCCGGGCCCGCTTCGTGGCAAACACAAACAGCGTGTGATCCGGCCCCTTCAATTCCCTCCACGGGTATATCGCAACCGCCGGTGTTGGCGAGTATTTTACTTACCATGGTGGAAACCGGTGGAGAGGACGATAAGCGTCGTGCCAGTGCTGTATTTGATCAGGTGCTTAAGTCGCACCGCTGGTTTCAGTCAGAAAGGCTGTCACCGGTGTCCAATGCGATTAGCACGGTGCATCCGTGGGAGACTGGTCGTGATAATTGTCCCGACTGGGAACTTGGGCTCAGCACCATGCAGATTGATCCGAACCTTGAGTCTTATGTTAGAAAAGACATCGAGCATGCGAACCCTGATCAGCGCCCGAGTCATGAACAGTATGATAAATACCTGACCATGGTGAAGTTTGGTAGAGATCAAAATTGGAATCAGAGTGTTATCACCGCCAATGGCCCTTTTACTATGGCTGATCCCGGTATTCACTTCATCTTGTTGCGTGCGAATAAAGATCTGTTAAAGCTAGCCAAAATGATGGGTCGGGTTGAAGCGATGGCAGAGCTTGAGACTTTTGTCGAACATGGCAACAATGCCAGTGAATATTTCTGGAATGAATCACTCGGTGCATTTACTGCGCGCAATCTGGTCAACGGAGAGTTCTCTAATGGTTTCAGTAGTGCCAGCGCCTTGTGTTTCTATGCTGGTGCCGGCTCTGAGAAACAGCGCAGCAGAACCATTGACCACATGACAAGAATTGCATCGAAAGTACAATTCATGATGCCAAGCTGGGATCCGGATGCGAATGATTTTGATCCGCAGCGTTATTGGTGTGGTCCGGTGTGGCCGCAGATGAACTACATCATTGCTACCGGACTTGAGGAGCAGGGTCACGCACAGTTGGCGAATAACATCCGTCGTGACCTGGGGCAGGTGATTGAACAATCCGGCTTTAGAGAATGCTTTAATCCGGTAAGTGGTGAAGGGTGCATCGGCACTGACTTCTCATGGACGGCTGCGATCTGGCTTGCCTGGGCATCACCCAGTAAACAAGAGATGGCAGCATAGAATGGGAGCCATACGTCTTGAACAGGTAGAAAAATGGTTTGGTGATGTGCAAGTCATCAAAGGCGTTGATATAGAGATCAATGATGGTGAGTTTGTTGTTTTCGTCGGGCCATCCGGTTGTGGTAAATCTACCTTGCTGCGAATGATAGCCGGCCTTGAAGACACCAGTCGAGGCACCATATGGCTTGACGACAGAGATGTTACCGGTCTACCACCATCGGGTCGCAAGTTATCAATGGTGTTCCAGTCCTACGCGCTTTACCCGCATATGACCGTAGGTCAGAACATGGGCTTCGGTTTAAAAACCGCAGGAGTTGATAAAGCGATCATCGATCAGAAGGTAGGGCAGGTGGCAGACGTGTTAGAGCTGCGCGCCTATCTTGAGCGTAAGCCTAAAGAGCTATCGGGTGGCCAGCGTCAGAGGGTCGCAATTGGTCGTGCGATTGTACGTGAGCCGGTGGGGTTTCTGTTCGATGAGCCACTGTCAAATCTGGATGCGGCATTGCGTGTGCAAATGCGTTTTGAGATCGCCAAACTACACACAACGCTTAAAACCACGATGATCTACGTGACTCACGATCAGGTGGAGGCGATGACACTCGCAGACCGGATCGTGGTGCTGAAAGATGGCTTGATCATGCAGGTAGGGACGCCGGCCGAGCTTTATAAAAGGCCCAATAATCTGTTCGTTGCGCAGTTTATTGGCAGTCCTAAAATGAATATCATGCCATGTCGTGTTGATGAATCGTGCTTTTACCTGCCGGCTGCAAGATCAGGGCACTACGGGGGCCGAAGCCGTGACGCTGTACATCTGGGTGTCAGGGCTGAGCACGTGAGTATTGTTGAGTCGGGTCAAGGTGAGTGTGACGGGCTGGTGGAAGTTGTAGAGTATCTCGGGGCTGATACATTTGTTCTTGTAGATGGAGGCCAACTGGGGCAGTTGTCTGTGCGCTTACCCGGTGATACCCCACTCAGACCGGGTGATGCGATCGGATTGTCGTTTGACCCCGAGCACACACTGTTTTTTGATGATCAAGGGCAAGCGGTAAATTAATTAACAGCTCAAAGCACTGTTTCCCTTATTCAAGATCTATCCCTGGTGAATTTTGTTCGGCATCGTGTTGTGTGTAGTATTTGTGATGGTTCTTTAAAATATTCTTGTGGCATTTTGTCATTCAAAGTAATCTGAATTCATCACTCTGAGCGCTGGTAGTAATCATGGCATCATCTTATCGCGGTAGTTGCTTATGCGGGCAAGTGACTTTTGAGGCTGGCGGGTTCAGTAAGAAAGCAGCAGCTTGCCATTGTACGATGTGCCGCAAATTTCATGGGGCGGCATTCGGTACTTTAGTAGAAGCCCTGCAATTTAAGTGGTTGTCCGGTGACGACTTGCTGCAAGACTATAAAGCAGATAATGGTACGGTCAGAACATTCTGTACACGTTGTGGTTCCAGTCTGGGCTTTCGTTCTGCAGGTGCGGGTTTTGATGCGTTTGAGGTGGCGATAGCATGCTTTGACGATGATATTCCGGTAGAAATAGACGCTCATATCTATACCGCCAACAAAGCTTGTTGGGTTGAACCGGACGGGCAAGTGCCCAATCATGCTGAAGGCAGGCCGTGAGTAACAGAGTATAAT
>CALGJU010000089.1 GCA_937928685.1 uncultured Granulosicoccaceae bacterium | reverse complement strand
AACGACGGAATAAGTCGTAACGTCCGAGCCTTCATTAGAAAAACAGATACAGGCCAGCTTGACTCTACTGCCAACTATATATTGGACAGCTATGGAGTTAAGGCACGGTATGGTGTGCCGTTGAGTGAGTTTTCCACCTTTAGTTTTGGTTTTGGCTACGAAAGGGTAAACGCCATCATTAATGAGCCTTGCCCGGTTGTACCCGTCGAAACGGTGGTAGCGACCGACGAGATGGACGCGATGCCGCTGTGTGTCGAGACTACCTCGGACGAAGTGCAGAATTTCGTTGAAAAGAATGGTTCAGAATACGACCTGTTCGATATATCAATTGGCTATGCACATGACACTCGCAACCGTACCGTATTTGCCACCTCTGGTGCTCGAAATGCGCTGAGCCTGGAAGCCACATCACCTAACAGTGATCTTGCCTACTTGAAAATTGGCTATAGTTTTGAATACTTTCGTCCATTGTCAGACAGTTTAACGCTGGCCTTCAGTAGTAAGATTAACTATGGAGAAGGTGAAGATGGTTTGGATACGCTACCATTTTTCCGTCGATTTACAGCGGGCGGTATTCAGTCAGTACGCGGCTACAGAAGGAACACGCTCGGGCCTAAGGATACGTTGAAAAATGCTGAGGGTGGTGATTTTCGAACGATTGGTTCAGCCGAGCTGATCTTCCCCCCGCCATTTACCGAGTCTAACGGCGCCACAAGGTTGAGTTTGTTTGCCGACTTTGGCAATGTATTCAAAGATGTGACACACTTTGATACCAAAGAATTGCGTGGCTCATACGGCTTATCATTTGTATGGTTAGCACCTGTCGGGCCTTTGACATTCAGCTATGCCGAGACGTTTAATGATCAGGTCGGTGACAATACGCAGTCTTTTCAGTTCACGATCGGGTCTATTTTTTAGACACCGTAGTGTTTCGCAGGTGCTTGGGCGATGTAGTTGCTTAGATAAGCACACGTCACTAAATCAATGATAAGTAACTATTTTTTTCACAGGAGTGACGCTTGACAGCGCGTGCCGCGATAATTTTTCTGTTGGTTTTTGCTGCGAATGCAAGCTTTGCTGCAGACATAAAAATCGGCTTTGTGGATATCCCGTATCTGATCGATAAAGCGCCGCAAGCACAAGCGGCAAGTAACCGTCTTGAGCGGGAGTTTGCACCCAGACAAAATCTTATCAAACAGCAGAAAAGTGAGCTTGAACAACTCAAAGCCGATCTTGATGGTGATTCGCTAAACACCGGGGAGCGAGCGCAAGTAGAGCGGGAATACCGCAAGACCGAACGCCGAATGAAGCGCGACGAGCAAGAATTTCGGGAAGAGCTGAACATTCAGAAAAACCAGGAGTTCAAGCAAGTGCGGGTGTATGTATTGGACGCGATAGCGACCTTTGCCAAACGCCATAACTACGACATGATTATTAGTGACGGTGTGTTGTTCGCCAATAAAACCGTCGATGTCACAGACAAAGTACTGATTGAACTGCAGCAATCTGTCGCGCAGTCGAATGATCAGAAAACCAACTGATTGCCAGCGATGAAGCGTAATCAGTGAATACTGTAACTCTCAGGTGTGATGAGATAGCAACTGCTATCGGTGCCGAGCTGCGTGGTGACGGTGCCACTGTGGTGACTGCTATTGCATCAATTGGCACAGCAAAAGCCGGAAGTATCACCTTTATTACCGGCAAAAAATTTGCCGATGCGTTGCGCGCAACCGAAGCTACAGCGGTTATTTTGCCGGAGGCGTTCGCCGATGAAACATCCGCCATACGATTGGTGATGGAAAATCCCTACCTTGGCTACGCAAAGCTCACAGGACTCTGGTCATCTAAATTGTATGGTTCTGGTGTTAGCGGGGTACACGATTCAGCCATCGTTGCCAGTACCGCGGTGCTGGAAGCCGGCGTTTCAGTGGCGCCACAGGCTGTAGTGGAGTCCGGCGCCAGATTGGCCAGGAATGTTTCGATCGGTGCGGGGGCTTATATTGGTGAGGGCGTGTCCATTGGGGCGGGAACGGTCATACACCCTGGCGCCACTATCCTACGTGATTGCACTGTCGGGCGTGATGGTGAGATTCACTCAGGGGCGGTGGTTGGTGCAGATGGCTTTGGCTTTGCTCCAGCGCCCGATGGCTGGGAGAAAATACACCAGCTGGGTGCGGTTGTTATTGGTGACCGTGTCAGTATCGGAGCGTGTACCACGGTTGATCGAGGAGCGCTTGAAGACACTGTGATCAGTGATGGTGTGATACTCGATAACCACATTCAGGTGGCGCACAATGTGATTATTGGCCAAAACACCGCCATTGCAGGATGTACGGGTATCGCAGGTAGCACGACTATCGGCGCGAACTGCCGCATTGGCGGTGCGGTATCGATCGTAGGGCATATCGCTATATGCGATGATGTTTTGATTACCGCCAACTCATTCGTGAATCGATCTGTGGTACAGCCGGGTAGTTATTCATCCGGATTTCCGCTTGAGACTTCAGCACAGTGGCGTAAAAATGCAGTTCGCCTGCAGCGTCTTGATGAGATCAGCCGACAAGTGGGTAAACTGAAATCCTAACAGCGCTGATATAACCGTCCAAATTATTTACACTAGTGCAGTCCGCACCGTAAATGAGAGAGTATCTTGGAAGCGCTTGAAACCACCGAGATAATGAAATACCTGCCTCACCGTTATCCGTTCTTACTTATAGACCGGGTGACCAGCCTTGAGCCCGGTGTTGAACTAAACGCCATAAAGAACGTTACCGCCAATGAGCCCATTTTTACCGGGCACTTTCCACAATTCCCTGTCTTTCCGGGAGTGCTTATACTTGAGGCAATGGCACAGTGCTGCGCGGTCTACACATTCCGTGAGCTCGGTGGTTACCCAAGTGATGAAACGCTTTATCTGCTGGTCGGTATAGATAACGCACGGTTCAAGAAACAGGTTATTCCGGGTGATCAGATAAAACTCAGAGTGGTACATCAGAAAACCCGTCGAGGTATTTCAAAGTTTGACGCGACGGCGATGGTCGATGGCAACCTTTGTAGCAGTGCGGAGATTATCATCGCTAAAAATGAGATTGAGTTGTGATCCACTCAAGCGCGATTATTGATCCGTCTGCCACAGTTCATGAGTCGTGTGATGTTGGACCCTACGCGGTCATTGGTGCAGATGTGGTCATTGGCTCCGGTAACACCATCGGGCCACATGCAGTGATCAATGGTCCCACCACTATCGCAGACGATAACCACATTTTTCAGTTTGCATCGATTGGTGCAGACCCGCAAGATCTAAAATTTGATGGCAAGGAAAGTCGGCTGGAAATCGGTAGCCGCAATCGGATCAGAGAGTTCGTTACGGTAAATCGTGGCACTGCGGGCGGCGGTGGCGTGACTCGAATCGGTGATGACAATCTTTTGATGGCTTACGTTCATGTGGCGCATGACTGCCTCATTGAAAACCACACTGTGTTTGCCAATTCGGCATCGTTGGCCGGGCATGTGTCAGTCGGTGACTACGCCATTCTGGGTGGGTTTACGTTGGTGCATCAATTTAGCCGAATTGGTGCACACAGCTTTTCCGGAATGGGTTCGGTGATAAACAAAGATGTACCGCCCTATTTGCTGGTGACAGGGCACTATGCTGAATCTAAGGGTATTAACAAACAAGGGCTCAAGCGCCGCGGCTTCAGTAAGGAAGAAATCAGCGCGCTACAAAAAAGTTATTTGAGTCTGGTTCGCAGGAAAGGGGTAATTGAAGAGTCAGTATTTGAGGAAGTGCAGCAACTTGCAGAGCAGTTTCCAGGTGTGAAAAACATGTTGGAATTTGTTCGCAGTGCCGAGCGTGGCACGGTAAGTTAAACACTGCATAGCGATTGTAGTTGGCACATAAACCAGTGTTATGTGCAGGCAACATCTTTAAGGTTTGCATCTGACTTGGTTTTCTTTACCAGTGACACAATCAACTCTGCGGTTCGCTTGCTGGCACCCTGAGCGCCGAGTTGTTTGTATACTGCTGCCAGCCCCGTCAATTGCGCATTGTTGGTTTCTTTGTCAGTCAGAAGCTTATTAATCTCGGCCGTCAGGTTCTCTGCAGTCACATCGTCTTGTAAAAGTTCAGGGACCACTCGCTTGTCAGCGATAATGTTAACCAGGCTGATATGTTCTATTGTGAGCCAGCGCTTTAATACTTTGTAGCTTAGTGGTTTGAGTTTGTAGATAACCACCATCGGAACCCCCAGAATCGCCAGCTCTAGTGTGGCCGTGCCTGAGGCGACTAACGCGGCATCGCAAACAGCAAGAGTTTCGTAGTCTGTTGACTGAATAAATGTTATTTGTGCATCGCACTCGCTGGTCATCTTTTCCAGTTGCGCGGCTTCGATAGTTTCGGCAACCGGCAGAACAAACTCTATCTCTGCATACTGCTCGGCCAGACTTTCACAAGCTTTCAGCATCGGTGGCAGCAGCATATTGATTTCGCTTTTGCGGCTACCAGGCAACAAGGCAATTCGCTTGGTGGCACTTTTATCAGCAGGGGTATTACTTGCCGCCTCAATCAGTGAATGGTTATCCATTAATGGATTGCCTACATAGGAGCAGGGGATCTGAGCATCGTCAAAAATCTTTTTTTCAAACGGTAGTATCAGGGCCATGTGATCGACTTGCTTGCTGAGCTCAGCGATCCGGCCGGCACGCGACGCCCACACTTTCGGTGCGATAAAGAAAAGCACCGGAATGCCAAGAGACTTGGCAGTAGTTGCAAGCTTCATATTGAAGTGCGGGTAGTCGACCAGCACCAGTACGTCAGGACGACGCTCTGATAAAGCGCTCCGAAGCGTGGATAAGTTTGCACGCAGGGCAGGGTATTTATGCAGTACTTCCAGTAACCCCATTACCGCATGCTTATCCACGTCAACGAGGATCTCCATGCCGGCATCCGCTAAACGGTTGCCACCCATACCGAAAAACTCGATCGGGGGTGAGTCGGCTGCTGCTTCTGATGCGATTGCGACCAGTGCATCGACGACACCAGCTGCATGCATGTCCCCCGATGCCTCGCCAGCGCTGATCATTACTTTCATTGAGGTGCTGTTAAGAATCTAATGGAAGGAAGGTTATCACAGCCGCCGGAATGTGGGGTTGTGCCAGTTACTACTATTGGCAACACCCACTCAATGCCGGGTGTTAATGCAGACGTCGCTATTGCTGCCGAATACGGTAGCAATAGCGAGTTTTGTCTCACAATACTACACCAGCTTCCTGCGACATATGAGCAGCAGTAAGCCCAGCGGCCCGAACGCACCGCCACCGGAGCTGCCGCCTGAAGTTGCTGCCTGGTCGGTAGCGGCGGCAAATGCTGGCTGAGGCTGCGCTGCGGCTTTCTCGTTAGTCGGTACGTCGTTTGAAGTCGCTACCAGAGTGGTGTTGGATCGATCAGTATTATTAGATTGATCTGTATCAAATGTACTGGAGTCCAACGTGGCCGTGAAAGAGGCCTGCCCGGTTGACGCTGGCGTAGTCAGATTCATAGACACTGAAGAGTTGGCATTTTTCGCCAACACCGATGTCTGGCATACCACGTCTTCGCCTGTACCAGCTTGCTGACAAATCCAACTGGAAGAGGAAAACGAAACCAGCTTTGATTCTTCTGGAACACTGGTGCGCAGTGATACTCGATTTGCGCCCATGTCAGAATTGTTGGTGATAAACATATCGAGCTGCATGTCTGCAGCGGCAACGGCGCTGCCTGGTGCTGCACTTACGATTGAAAGGTCGCTTTGATAGAGTTCGATAACAGACTGCTCATCGCCTTCACTGATGAACTCTCTCTGACCTATTTTCGCATCAGTATTCTGCAGCGCGGTAATGGTTTCCCTGCCGTCTGCAGAGAAAAAGTGTGTGCCGTAGTGCATGATCGATGAGTAGTCATATTCACCCAGCGTGATCGCGTCAGTCAGTATGTCAAAGTTATGAGTTTTATCGGTCGTGATGCTATCCCAGTTGATCTGAACATAGTTGTCACGATCTGGCCGGGTATGTTCATGCAGAAGTCCCAGGGCATGACCGATTTCATGAATCATACTGCCTTCGCTGCATTTGTCACCGGTATATATGCTTTGCGCACCGGTGTTCTGAAAGCCGACCCATGACGCACATTGATTGGCATCTATAAAGTCTATGTAGTTCGGGTAGGCAGCTGCAGTAGCATCGGTTCGTTCAATCAATGTGATTGCACCGGTATCATTCCAACGCTCAATCGCTGCATTGACTTTGGCAACTGCTGAAGCGGAGAGTTGATCACTGATGCGATACGGCACGACGCCATTCGGCCAGACGGTTCCATAGACATAGTTACTTAAGCCACGAACTGATCGTTGCTTGGTGTGGTAAAAGTACTGCTCTGCATCGCCGAAGATAATATCGCCCTCTGCAATAGCAACACCATTGATGTTGTCTAACACTCGCAGGTGGGTCTCACCATTGCGAAATGCCATCGGCACGATAACTTGTGAGAAGCTGTCGAACGGCTGATTAGCCGCCTGTGCAGATTCATCGTTTTCCGCAAATACAGTCGTTGATGCTACTGACGTACATATCACAGATATAGCAAGCGCTGCGCGCGGTGAAAAACTAGATATACAAATATTCAAACTCAACCCCTGGCCTTTGTTGGGCTTTTAATTTGCCTGGTGTGTTAATAATTATTATGGTCACCGGGCATGGGCACGGACACTTACGGTAAGTGGCTGTACGCTCTGGGGCACTGTAACGGCCGGGGCAATTGTTACTTGATGAAAACTGTTGTGGCAGGCACTGATTCAGTGCTTCAGGTTCGGGTTTGAGTTCCGCTCTGGCAAATTAAGTGAACACTGTCACGTTACTCAAGCAGAAACAGTTCAGGATCTACCCAGGTTCGATTTAAACCTACTGACCAGTGCAGGTGTGCACCGGTGACTCTTCCTGTTGCTCCGACTTCGCCTATCTTCTGGCCTCGCTTGACTGTCTCACCAGGTTGCACGTCGATTTTGCTCATATGTGCATAGAAGGTTTGCAGTCCCTGGCCGTGGCCGAGAAAAATGCATTTGCCGCTGAAGAAGTAATCAGCAGCCTCAATCACATAGCCGTCGGCTGGTGCATAGATCGGGGTACCTTCTGGTGCAGCGATGTCCATGCCGCCGTGCGGGTTGCGAGCTTGCTTGTTGAAAAATCGTCGTGAGCCAAATGAGCTGCTTTGAATGCCCTCTGCGGGTACGTCAAATCGCAGCCCCAGTGTGGTCTTGTGCCGGTAGCGTTTGGCATTGGCAATCGAGGTGCGGTCTTTCCTGATTCGAACCATGTCAGTTTCATTGGGATTGACCTGACGTTTATTTTGAATGGTGATGTGTTGTTCAGGGTAGTCTTTTGATTCGATCTCAAACTCGTGCAGCGCGCTTGCGCCATCTGTGTATTGAATTTTTAACGTGTGCCATCCCGGCTTGGCCGATAGTGGAATACCGACCAGCGCGCGGTAGCCATGGTTGGTTTTGACCACAGCGACGGGAATGTCGTTAAATGTGGCAGTCGGTGTCGCGGCATCTGCTTCGCCAAGATCAATGATCGCAACGCCACCCGGGGTATGTTGCACACTCGGGAGGCGAAAGTGATCCGGCTTTGTCTCCGTCGACGCGGTGCTCACAAAAGCCAGGCAGAAAAGCAAGGTGGCAGAAAAAAAACGCAATGATCGGATCACAGAAATTCCCATTTATATTTGTATCAAAAATGGTACAGATTGCGGCATTAAAGATACATATAAGTTCGTTCTGATTTGCAAAGTCGTAAGCAAACGAAAATCTAAAAAAGAATGAAGAAAAACCTGCCGCGGCACGTTATGATTCGCGATTATATCAGTCTACGTATTTCGGCCGCCTAAATGCGATTGAGCAAAATCAAGCTAGCAGGCTTTAAGTCTTTCGTCGATCCGACGACGCTGCAGCTTTCTACTAACCTCACCGGCATAGTCGGGCCGAACGGCTGCGGTAAATCCAACACCATTGATGCTGTTCGCTGGGTAATGGGTGAATCTTCAGCCAAGCATTTGCGTGGCGCCTCGATGACGGACGTCATCTTCTCCGGATCTTCCTCTCGCAAACCGGTCGGGCAGGCGTCGGTGGAGCTGGTGTTTGATAACAGCGAGGGCAAACTCGGTGGACAATGGGCGGGTTACACAGAAATAGCCTTGCGCCGGCAGGTAACACGCGAGGGCCAATCACAATACTTTTTAAACGGCACCAAGTGCCGTCGACGCGATATCACAGATATTTTCCTTGGCACAGGCCTCGGGCCGCGTAGTTACGCAATTATCGAGCAGGGCATGATCTCACGCCTGATCGACGCCAAGCCTGAAGAGATGCGAGTCTATCTTGAGGAAGCAGCCGGTATCTCTAAGTACAAAGAGCGCCGCCGCGAAACAGAAAACAGAATTCGCCACACCCGTGACAACCTTGACCGCTTGAATGATTTACGCGAAGAAGTTGATAAACAGCTGGCACACTTGCAACGCCAGTCGCGTACGGCAGAAAAATATAAAACCCTCAAGGTTGATGAAAAACAGTTTCGCGGTGAACTACTTGGTTTGCGTTGGCTGGAATATCAGGAAGCGCTTAATTCCTTCGATACCCGTGTTCAAGAGCGCGAGAGTAACGTGGCGCTTGCTGATGAAAAACGTGCTGAAGCAGAAGAAAATATCACCATCATGCGTGACAAGCGCACAGAGGTTGAAGATCAGCTTAACGATGTGCAGGGAAAGTTCTATGCGGTGGGTGCCGAGATCACTCGTGCCGAGCAATCAATTCAGCATGCCCGTGATGAACGTGAAAAACGCGCTCGTGAGTTGCAGCGTATTGATGAAGAAACCACTGAGATAAAAGCCAACATCGAAGACGATGTTCAACGCATCATGGAAGTGGAAGAGGCGCTTGCAGAGGCCGGACCTACGCGCGATAAAATAGAACGTGAGCAACAGGAAGCAACTCAGCGGTACGAAAAAGCCGAGAGTGATTTTCAAGACGGGTTGGCCAGTTGGGAAGAACTGAACTCCGAACACTCAGAACAGGAAATGATTTCACAGGTTGAGTCTTCGCGATTGGGTGGATTACTAAAGAACGTTACCGATCTCAAGTTAAGGCAGGAGCGCTTGCAGCGTGAAAGAGCAGAGCTTTCAGAGCGTGGCGAAGATACCAATCTGAACGAACTGGTGTCGGATCAAAAAAGTAAAAGCACTGAAGAGCTGGCCATGCGTGGTCAACTGGACAGCGCGACTATCGCACTGACGCAAGTAAGAGAAAAGGTTAATTATTCTGAGCAGCAACTAGATACTAAGCGCACAGAACTCCAGAGTAGCAATGGTCGACTGGCGTCTCTTCAAGCGCTACAACAGGCAGCCACAGGTGGCAGTGAAAAGAAACGAGTTGAGTGGCTGGAAAAGAACGGCCTTGCAGATGCACCGCCGCTGTTAAAGCTTCTAGATATAGACAGTGGTTGGGAAAAAGCCATAGAAGTGGTGCTTGGTGATTTTCTTGATGCCATCTGTGTTGACGATTTCGACGCACTCAGTGAAAAGCTCAGCAGTTTACCGGAAGCGGGTGTCAATGCTCTGCGGGACGGCGTGAAAAACGATTCCGTTGATGATGAGCAAAAGTGGCTGGCCACTGTCGTAAATAGCAGGGCTGGTATCGCAGAGCTTCTGCATGGCGTGACAATATGCGAAAACAACGAAGAAGCATTTGCAGCCAGAGAGTCTCTTAAACCCGGTGAGTCGGTGGTCACTCGTGATGGCTTATGGATGGGGCGGCATTGGTTGTGTGTGCGCCCGACCGATGGCAATGGCAGCGTGCTGGAGCGGCAGGAAGAGCTGGAAAGCTTGCAGCAAAAAGTAAAGCTTCTAAAGCAAGACATCAGCACAATAGAAGAAGCGCTTGAGCAACAGAAACAACAAGTGGTGGAGCGTGAAAACAATCGCGATAAACTGCAAACCCTGATCAATGCGCGGCATCGGGAAATCAGCACTCTGAACGGTAAGATTGAATCTGCACAATCACAGATTGATCAGGCCGATGAACGGACGTCAAAGGTTGATTCCGAACTGGAAGAGATCGACGCCGTTGTTTCGCGAACCACACGTGAACATCAGGAAGCTGCAAAACGTGCAGAAGACGCAGAAAAACAGTTTCATCAATTGCAGCAGCGACTGGCTGAAATGGATGAGCGTCGACAGGATGTACTTGAGCAACGCAATGAAGCGCGCCAGGCACTTGATCAAGTGCGTGAATCTGGCCAGGCCACCATTGTAAAGCTTGAGTCAATGAAATCAGGCCGTGAATCAATTGAGCAAAACCGCGAACGCATGACGCGCCAGTTGGAGCAGCTCACCATGAGACGTCAGGAGCTCGACTCGCAGCAGCAGCCCGATAACGGGGAAATCGAGTTACTGAAAACGCAACATTTAACCTTGTTGCGCAGTCGCAGCGAGATTGAATCTACGTTGCAATCTGCACGTAAAGCGCTTGAAGAGCATGATAATCAGCAGCGCCAGCAGGAACAAAACAGACACCGCTTAGAGCAGGCAGCAACACAAGCGCGTGAGCTATTGCAGCAAGTGAATATGGAATCGCAAGAATCACGTGTGCGGCTTAAGACCATTGACGAGCAACTTGTTGAAGCAGAAATCGATCGAGAAGCGTTATTGCCGACAATTCCTGAGGAAGCCAGTGTTGAAGTGTGGGCAGAGCAGCTGGCTGAGGTTGAGAGAAAAATCCAGAAGTTAGGTCCTATTAACCTTGCAGCGATCGAAGAATATCAAGAGCAATTGCAGCGTAAAGAGTATCTGGATGAGCAATTTAAAGACATCACAGATGCACTGGAAACTCTTGAAGAGGCGATTCACAAGATTGATCGTGAAACGCGCACCATGTTCAGTGAGACCTTTGAGGCAGTGAACACCAAGTTGCAAGAGCTTTTTCCCAAACTTTTTGGCGGTGGTGAAGCAAAGCTTGAGCTCATTGGTGATGATCTGCTCGAAGCAGGCGTGGCTGTTATGGCGCGACCGCCCGGTAAGCGTGTGACCAGTATTCAGTTACTTTCCGGCGGCGAAAAAGCCCTGACAGCAGTGGCGATGGTATTCGCCTTCTTTCATTTGCGACCTTCACCTTTTTGCATGTTGGATGAGGTCGATGCACCACTTGATGATGCCAATGTCAGCCGTTTCGCGAAAATGGTGGAAGAGATGTCCAGCCAGGTGCAGTTTATCTTTATAACTCATAACAAAGTTACGATGGAGCTTAGTAACCAGCTCATGGGAGTCACAATGCAGGAACCGGGCGTATCGCGTTTGGTGACGGTAGATGTTGACGAAGCAGTAGAGCTCGCTGTTGCCTGATGGTGCAAATGCGCACAGGCACAGGTATTAATACATACTTTATTTCCGTAACGTCAATCGACTCGCAAAAGTTTGTTTTGTAAACTTATAGTTGTCGTGAGTCTTTAATAAAAGGTCAAGAGTTAGATGGAATTTTTTCGCTGGGTGCTAATTTTGACGGGTGTCGTTTTGTTGGGTGTGGCTTACCTGATGGGCCGCAAAAAAGTGAAGACAGATGTATATCACCGCGCAACGCCTGACGCCTACGATCCGTCGTTGGACGAGCTCAGTGTTCCTATCAGTGAACCGGTTACTCTCGCTGATAGTGCTGAGACGGATTGGCAGGGTGGTGAGCCAAACGATGATAGTGCTCAATATGCCTCACAATACGATAGCCACGATAACCGGCGCGCGAATGAGCCCTTTCTCACTGATGAAGAAATAGACGCTGCACTGCCCTCCAGCGATTCCTACAAAGTTGAATCGGTGCAGGCAGAGTTGGACATCAGCGATGAGTTTGATCTTGGGCATGAAGAGGATGGTAAGTTTGGTGTTACGGGCACCGGTACTACCAGTTTCGCCAGTGCGGTAAAAAATTCAGCGTATGCAGTGGATGATCAGGATCAAGGAGCGCGAAACTTTTCGGAAGAGTTTGAAACTTATCAGGAAGAACCTGTAGAGCTAGATGAATTTGAGGAGAAGCTTGTCAGTGTCCATGTGGTAGCGCAGCGTGATCGAAGGTTTTATGGCAGTAATCTCAAAGCACTGTTTGAACAACATGGATACAAGTTCGGCCGTATGTCGCTCTATCACTGCACGCTTGATGGCGATAAGGTGTTCTCAATTGCCAATATGGTCAAGCCTGGTACCTTTGATAAAGCCGGTTTTGATAAATTTGAAACGCCCGGAATCACCTTGTTCATGCGCCTGCCCATAGAACTGGATGCTGATGTCGCGTTTGATTTTTTGATCCGAGAGGCGAGTGGGCTGGCAGAAGAGCTCAATGGTCAGTTGCGTGATGCAAATCGTAACCCGTTGAGTGAACAGACGATTCAACACATGCGTGAAGACATCCAACAGTATGTTTTCCGTAACAAGCGTGTATTGCATACTTCGTAGTATTGCTACAACCCTGCTGCGCTATGACAAACCCGCCAGCATGGCGGGTATCCTGCACTGGGAGATTGTCTGAGGACTAGGGTCTACTGCAGTCGCGATATTTAGGCCAGCTAATTCGATCGATATCGTTAAAGAAGAATGAGTATTCTTAACCACGATTCCGACTAACTTCAGACACGCGCGCAGATCACCGCTGTATAACCACTCGCTCACGCTTCGGGCTTCCGCGAGCAATGGGAAACCCGGACGCGCGCGCGAGTGGGTCAATCCCAGTACGTCAAAGGAAACCCGACGCGTGAGCGAGTGGCAAGCCGTGATCGTCGCTAAGAGCAAACATCACGCTTAAAAAAAACCTGCCATCTTTCTCGAATTGACCACGGTTCCGACAAACTTCAGACACGCGCGTAGATCACCGCTGTATAACCACTCGCTCACGCTTCGGGCTTCCACGAGCAATGGGAAACCTGGACGCGTGTGCGCGAGTGGATCAAGCCCAGCACGTCAAAGGAAACCCGACGCGTGAGCGAGTGGCCAGCCTCGATCGTCGCTACGAGCAAACATCACGCTTAAAAAAATCTGCCAATATCTTCCTCGAATTGACCACGGTTCCGGCTAACTTCAGACACGCGCGTAGATCGCCGGCTGTATAACCACTCGCTCACGCGTCGGGCTTCCACGAGCAATGGGAAACCTGGACGCGTGCGCGAGTGGGTCAAGCTCAGCACGTCAAAGGAAACCCGACGCGTGAGCGAGTGGCAAGCCGCGATCGTCGCTAAGAGCAAACATCACGCTTAAAAAAACCTGCCATTATCTTTCTCGAATTGGCCACGGTTCCGACTAACTTCAGACATGCGCGTAGATCACTGCTGTATAACCACTCGCTCACGCTTCGGACTTCCGTGAGCAGGGATGCACAATAGGGAAACCCGGACGCGCGTGCGCGAGTGATCAAGCCTAGCGCGTCAACCCCGTCCGTTGAACCTACTTATTCAATGTCGCAATCTGAGCCCGTCTATCCACGGCCCATTTGTACTGCGGTGGCCACATTGAATAATCAAGATCATCACCTAGCTCCAGTGCTGCTCGTAATGGCCAGAAGGGGTCGTGCATTATCTCCCTGCCAAGTGCTACGAACTCAGCCTTGCCTGATGCGGCGATCTCTTCAGCTTGATGCGGATCGATAATAACGCCGACGGCCATTGATTTAAGCGGCGTTTCATTTTGAATCCGGTCTGCAAATGGCACCTGAAAACCCGGCGTTCTTGCAGAGCTTTTTGTCAGTGGCTTGCCATCATCATCA
The DNA here is from genome assembly GCA_937928685.1 of uncultured Granulosicoccaceae bacterium. Taxonomy (GTDB): domain Bacteria; phylum Pseudomonadota; class Gammaproteobacteria; order Granulosicoccales; family Granulosicoccaceae. The sequence goes on along the minus strand of CALGJU010000089.1, from coordinate 15,133 downwards.
AGTCGGAAGCGCGGTGCACCACCGATGCCTCCTGAGGAGCAATCGACCACGTCTACGCCGCAGGTGGCCAGTTTATTGGCCAGTGTGACAGAGTCATCCATAGACCAGCCGTCGTCAGATCCATCAATCGCAGAAATTCTGAAGAACAGCGGCATTGCTTCACCGACAGCTTCGCGTATGGCGCGTGTGACTTCGAGTGGGAAACGCATACGGTTTTGAATGTCACCGCCGTATTCATCTTTGCGAAAGTTAGATAAGGGTGAAAGGAAAGAGTGCAGTAAGTATCCGTGTGCGCCATGGATTTCAATGACTTTGAATCCTGCATCGATTGATCGTTTTGCAGCAGTGACAAAGGTCGCTACCAGTTGTTGTAGATCATCGGTGGATAATTCACGTGGTGTCGGGAAGTTCTCTGCCACGGCTACCGGGCTTGCGCCAACCACCGGCCATGCTTGCGGATCATCTGTCGCCAGCGGCTGACCGCCATGAAAGGGAGCCGCGGTAGATGCTTTTCGACCTGCATGCGCCAATTGAATTCCAGCGACACAACCCATTTGATCGATAAATCGGGTAATCGGTTTTAATGCTTCAACGTGCTCATCATTCCAAATGCCAAGACAGTGAGGTGTGATGCGCCCAATCGCCTCTACCGCAGTGGCTTCTGCGAATACCAAGCCCGCTTTACCGCGAGCAAACGTACTTAAATGTGCAAAGTGCCAGGGCTGCGCCACCCCTTCAACAGCTGAATACATGCATAAAGGGGATACCACTACGCGGTTGGGGAAGGTGATGCCGCGTATCGTGACAGGGGTGAACAGCGTTGACATGATGTATCTCCGTGATTCGTATTGTTAAAGCGTAGCCCGGATGCTGCCTGCAAGCCCTGGCTAAATTTAGGATGTATGGCCGTATGCAATAAGCGAAATCGCATGCAGACGAGGCAACCTCGCCAGCCATTTATTTACGGATGGGTACCACTGAGTCAGCTGAATTGGTAACCAATTTTTCCACAGTCGCTGAATTCGATCTCAACGTTTCCAGCCACAGGCGCAATTACCCCCAGGCAGGTGCCTGTAGATACCCAGTCCCCGGCTTTTAAGCCATGCCCGTTAGCCCGCAATGAGTTGTGCATCCATAGCAGGGAGTTGAGTGGGTGCCCCAATACTGCGGCACCAGTGCCGCTATTGGTTTCCGTGCCATTGGTTGTGGCGGTAACTTTGACTTGAGTAAGGTCCATGGACCGCCAGCTTTCTATTGCTGGTCCTTCAATAAATGCGACGTTAGCGCCAAAGTCAGCCACTGCACAGTGCAGGCTTGGTAGCCCTTTGCCCACGGTGCGACGCCCGACAATCTCTACTGCTATGTGGCAGCTAGTGATGAGGTCAGGCAGGTCGTCGATGGATAAATCCCGGTCAGTCGGAAAGTCAGCGTCACATAGAAAGGCAAACTCAGCCTCACCACCCAACACTCCGGTATTAAGGTGTAAATTTGCGCCGGGTTCAAAACGATCCTGCTCGAACATCGGGCCGTAAAATGGTGCATCGCAGCCAAATAGTTTTTGAGCGCCCTCGTTGGTGGCGCCTACTTTGTAACCAATACGTTTAGACGGGTAGCTATCGTTCGCCAGTGCCTGGAGCTGATAAGCCTCATCCAGTGATGCAATGGCGTCGTAGGGTGCCGGGTCAATCTGTTGGTGACTGGCGCGGGCATCTGCGAGTTGTTTTGCCAATTCTGCGTGATCAGCTGTGGACATGGTAAGTCTCTATGAATTTACAAGAGTTCTCATCGTAGGGTGTTGCGAGGTCGGCGGCAAGCCCATTATGTATCGCCATTCGGGGCAACGTTTGAGGTCTGTGACGTCAGAATGGTGTAATCAGACGCAAGCCTCCACGAAGCGTTATAATCGGTAAACAGTAATTAGAGAACGGTGGAGATTTCTGTGGCTGAAGATTGGGGCTACCAGAGCGACTTTGATGTAATTGACTCGCTGCTTGAGGTTAATGAAAAGTTTATCGTCGATGCAGGTTGTGGTGCAGGGGCGTTGTGCCGGCACTTGGCTGGTCGTGGTGCGCGCGTACTGGGCATTGAACCTGATCCACAGCAGGCAGAAAAAAACCGCAATGCGCCTGTAGTGGCTAACGTCGGGTTCGAACAGGCAGGTGCCGGTAGTATTCCGGTTGAACCTAATTCAGTTGACGGTGTGATATTTTCTTATTCGCTGCATCATATCTATGCGCCTGACTACCCTGTGGTGTTTGATGAAGTCTCACGAATTTTAAAAAGCACAGGCTTTTTATATGTCATTGAGCCGGTCGCCAATGGCAGCCATCAATATGTGATGGCACCTTTTCATGATGAGACCGCAGTGCGCCTGGCCGCTTACAATGCACTGGTTAAACACGCAAGCCACCGCTTCGGTCACATGCGTGAAATCTACTACGACATAGACACCACGCACGATTCATTTGACAGCTTTGCTCAATACTATGAAGGCAAGGGCTTTAACACCTACACCAGTGATGTGCGCCAGCCAGAAGTGCAAAAGAGGTTTCATGCCTGTGAAAATAGTCATGGTTCGTATACGTTAACGCAACCGATGCGTGTGAATTACTACACACAAGCAAAACTTTAACAGGGCCAATGATGGAATCTGTATTAACTGGTGACATTGGTGGCACCAACGCACGCTTCGCCATATTTCGCGATGGCCAATACATTGAATCAAGTATGCAAACCCTGCCGGTCGCAGATAAGCCGGATCTTGCAGACACCATCGCTGCCTATTTAAAAGCAAGTGATTGCGGGTCTATTTCCAAAATCGCGTTATCAGTGGCGAGCACGGCAGAGTATGCCGATGAAATGCAGCTAACTAATAACAACGTCAGCTTTAAAGTGTCTGATCTGGTAGAGCGTTTCGCCTTGCAGCAGGCGCGAGTGGTTAATGACTTTACCGCAGCGGCACTTGGGGTGGTTAGTCTGCCCGCTGAGCATTTGCAAGTCATTCATCAGGGGGCTCAACACTCTGGTGTGGAATCTCCGGGGCTTAGTCATGCACCAAAAGCGGTATTGGGTGCTGGCACAGGACTGGGGGTTTCCGGCTTGGTCTACTCTGGCTCACATTGGATTCCTCTGCAAGGCCAGGGCGGCCATGTGACGATGACGGCACAAACGCCCCGTGAGTTGGCAATACTCGATGAGCTGGCTAAAACGTTAGGCCATGTATCAGCAGAGCGCTACCTTTCAGGGCCGGGCACAGTGGGTGTCTATGAAGCGATCTGTAAGATTGATAAACTGCCTGTGCAGTTCTCTGATGCTAAAGACATTAGCGCTAACGCCATTAGTTCAAGTTGTGCTGCCTGCACCGAAGTCATGCAGCTATTTTGCAAGTATCTTGGTGTGGTGGCGGGGGATCTGGCTCTTACTCTTGGGTCATCAGGCGGGATTTATATAGCAGGCGGTATCGTGCCGCACCTGGGTGAGTATTTTAGCAACTCGGAATTTCTGCACTGGTTGCACTACAAAGGCAGGTTCAGTGAGTTTGTAGCAGACATGCCGGTGTGGCTTGTCACAGGTGGTCAGCCCGCACTATTTGGCGCTTACCAAAGTCTGGAGCCGCAGTACGATAGCTACGGTTATACAGTGCATTCCTGCTAAAACATTTTTATCGACAGTACACTAGCCCGGATTATTCATGAATAATCCGGGTTAACTACTTATCTTTGTTTCAGTACTATTTCTACACGTCGGTTTTGCTGTCGTCCCTCTGGAGTATCGTTGGATGCGATAGGGTAGTCATCACCGTAACCCGCTGCAGAAAGGTTTTCCGCCGGCACGCCTGAGTTACGCAGAAACTGCAATGTTGATGAAGCACGCGCAAAAGACAGTTCGGAGTTATCGTTGAAGCGATTGCCTTCACCTACCGGGATATTGTCTGTGTGGCCGACAACCGTGATGTCAGCGTCCCGTTGTAACGCGAGTTGCTGAGCGATCTGGTCAAGCAAGCTGCTACCAGCAGCACTGAGTATCGTGCCGCCTGTTCTGAACAAGCCATTGTTGCCAACACGGACGTTAACGTTATCATTGGCGTCGACAGTGACTTGTGTTCCTTCCAGGCCGCCAATAGATGAAGACAGGCTAGCGTTTACCGTCGAAGCCCATTCTTCCGGAGCTTTGATTGTACTGAGCAATTTAGATCGCAAGTGGTCCCGTCCGGTCGTGACAGCAGCCACTTGGCCTTCAAGGTTTGATCGGGTCGACTTAGAGTAGGCGATAGCTCGTCCCAGTCGGGCGCGTAGGTGTTTACGGTCAGCCGTTGCAGCAGTCAGTTGGTCTTCAAGCGCAGATCGTGTTGATTTAGAGTAGGCAATCGCACGTCCCAGTCGAGCGCGCAAGTGGCTGCGGTCAGTTGTCGCAGAAGCCAGTTGGTCTTCAAGCGCAGATCGGTTTGATTTAGAGTAAGCAATCGCACGTCCTAGCCGGGCGCGCAGGTGTTTACGGTCGGCCGTTGCAGTAGCCAGTTGGTCTTCAAGCGTAGATCGCGTTGATTTAGAGTAGGCAATCGCACGTCTCAACCGGGCCTGTAGCGTGGAGTTTTTTTCGTTCGCGAGGGTCAGGCTGTTTTCAAGCTCGGTTTTGCCTGCTTTGGCAGAAGTAGATTCTCCAAGCAGGTAGTCACGGCCTCGGGTGACGTTACTGAGTTTTGTTTTTGTAGAGTTGAACTCGCCAAGCAGGTAGTCACGACCTCGAGTCACGTTGCTGAGTTTTGTTTTCGAAGATTTGAGCTCGCCAAGCAGATAGTCACGACCACGCGAGACGTTGCTGAGTTTCGCCTGCAGATTGGCAATTTCTTCTTTTAGTGTTGCTACGTCGTCTTCTGCAAGCACCAGGTTGCTGGCGGCCAGAAGCGCAATAGTCACTGCTGTTACGGCAAATTTTGCCATTGGATTCCTCCGAATATCGGTTGTGAAATGGGCAGATGCACAGCATAGCGGCAAGCGTTTTAAAAGCCACTGCAAAAGCTCGATGCCCCCTTGAATGGGCGTTGACGGTGGGATTATATCGGTAGTCGGTGTTCGATGGGAAATTTTCAGTGGGCCGGAATGAAGATATCGCCAGCGCGTCGTTGGCAGAATCATCGATACCGAGTCCAGCACCTGTGCGAAGCCCGTGATGAGTGGTGTAAACTAGTAATCGGATAGAGCAGAAACCCGCAACTGGATGTGTTTATGACCCCTGTATCGTTTACTGTGAACGGCGATTCCGTCCAGATTAATGTCGAGGATCGGACCTTGCTGGCAGATGCACTGCGAGATGAGCTACAGCTCACGGGCACCCATGTCGGGTGTGATACCAGCCAATGTGGATGTTGCACCATTCGGGTCAATGGTCAGGCAGTAAAGTCTTGCACAATGCTGGCGGTGCAGGCGCAGGGGGCGCAAATCACCACCATAGAAGGTATTGCCAATGGCGATCAACTGCACCCGGTGCAAACGGCCTTTTCTGAGTGTCATGGCCTGCAGTGTGGTTTCTGCACTCCCGGGATGATCATGGCAACAATCGAACTGCTTAGCACGAAGCCGCATCCGACGGAGCAAGAGATTCGTGAGGGCTTGTCGGGCAATCTTTGTCGTTGTACTGGCTATCTTAATATCGAAGCTGCAGTTCGTGCTGCGGAAACGAAGCTTGCGGCGGGTGATCAGCAAAGTGGTGGTATCGCCTCGCCCGGTCAAAAGTCATGACATTGCTACGCCATGAAGATCACAGGCTTATCACGGGGTCCGGTAAGTTTACCGCAGACTGGAATGTAGAGGGCCAGCTACATGCCTCCATAGTTCGTTCTGATCGTGCGCATGCGGAAGTCATGTCAATTGATACGGAAGCGGCCGGGAGTGTCGCCGGTGTGGTAGCGGTGTACACCGCCGCTGATGTCACCGCGATCGGTTTTTCACCGATACCGTCCGGCCCTGATATTGTCGGTGCTGATGGTGAAACCATTATAAAAAATGCCATGCCGTTGCTCGCAATTGATCGGGTTCGGTTTGTCGGGCAGGCCATTGCTATGGTGGTAGCTATTAGTGATGACATTGCCCACGATGCCGCGGAACTGGTAGAAATAAAGTATCGAGAGCTGGCGCCGATAGCGAGCAGCGAACAGGCGCTGGTGCAGAACGCAGAGCAACTGCACGTTAATGCGTCCGGTAATTTATCGTTGGTTTATGAGTCTGGTGATAACGAAAAAGTACAGCAGGCTTTTGCCATCGCTGATCGAACAACAACACTCACTATAGAAAGCCAACGATTGTGTGGTGCACCGTTAGAGCCACGCGCTGCCTTGGTCGACTATAACGCCACAACTGAAGTCACCAGGGTATATACCCCCACCCAGGGCTTGCTTGGCATGCGTGCTTCTCTTGCAGGCATTACGGGTTTACAAGCGTCAGAAATAGAAGTGGTCACTGAAGATGTTGGTGGCTCTTTCGGGCTTCGCGGTGGGCCGGGATGTGAGCATGGTTTACTGGTGATGGCTGCACAACTTTTAAAACGGCCTGTCAAATGGGTCGCCAAACGTTCAGAGCTGTTTATTGGTGAGTGGCATGGGCGTGCACTGACGCTTACCGGCTCTGTTGCGCTGGACAAGGATGATCGGATTACCGCTCTACGCTTTGACGATACGGTCGATCTCGGGGCATACAATTGCTATTTCGGAGGCTTCATAGGTACCAACAATTTGTCAGTCACTATGGGTGGTGCATATCAAATCCCTGCGTTATATATGCAGTCGACGCTGGTATACACCAACAAGGTACCGGTCACTGCATACCGTGGTGCTGGTCGTCCGGATATCGCTTTTGCCATAGAGCGCCTGATTGATCAAACTGCCGCTGAACATCAACTTGACCCTGTTGAATTTAGAAAGAAAAATCTTATATCTAAAGAGGCGTTCCCGTATACCACCGCTAACGGCACTAAATATGATTGCGGTGACTTTGAGGCGGTACTTGATAAGGCATTGGACCTTGCTGAGCACAGTAGTTTTTCACAGCGCCAGACGGCGGCCGGGCTTCAACAAAAAGTTCGTGGCATGGGTGTGGGCTATTACGTTGAAAAGTCCGGCGCAGGGGGTGCACCGAAAGATCAAGTGTCCTGTAAATTCAACAACGACGGCACATTGGTCTTGTTTGCCGTCACGGGTCCATCCGGTCAAGGCCATGAAACAGCCTTCGCACAGATTGTCGGTGAGGGCCTCGGCATCAGTGTTAATCGAATCTCTTATCAGGCGGGGGATGTAAAGCAGCAGCTGATCGGCAATGGTACCGGTGGATCAAGGTCTCTCTATGGCACAGGGTCAGCGTTCAAAAATCTGATTTCTGTGGTTATAGAAAAAGCTATGCCGTACGCGGCTGATGCGCTCTCACTTAAGGCTGAAGATATTACCTTTGACAACGGTGGCTTCCGTGGCATCAATGCTACACCGGCTATTCAACTAAGTGAGCTGGTGAGCCGGGTGGCAGGAGAAGACACGCATCCATTCAATGCCACAGCAGAAACTACCACCGGTGCGAACTATCCCAATGGCTGTCATATAGCAGAGTGTGAGCTTGACCCTGAGACAGGGGTGGTCGACATTGTCGCCTACGTTGCGGTCGATGATCTCGGTAACGTTATTAACCCGGAGCTTGTCAGAGGGCAGGTACATGGTGGAGTGGTGCAAGGTGCTGGTCAGGCATTTACCGAAGCCGTGGTTTATGATGATCAGGCGCAGCTATTATCTGGAAGTTTTCTAGATTACGCCATGCCCCGTGCGGGTCTGGTGCAAAGCATGGTGACAGACACTTATGCCGTGCCGACTGAGCTAAACGAGTTGGGCTCAAAAGGCGTAGGCGAATCAGGTTGTTCGGGTTCGCTACCAGCATTGTCCAACGCGATGATGGATATTTTACGACAGCTGGGTGCCGGGCCTATGGACATGCCGTATACACCTTACCGCGTATGGCAGCATTTGCAGGATAACAAGGCGTAACGTCATCGAACGCCGCATAGGACCCGGATAGCATGTTTCAGCAGACGATAGACACCAGGGTAATACTGTGATCACTAAATTCTTCTCATCGGGGCGTCGGAGTTTTCAGTCGCTTTCAGAAAAAGAAATTCTGGCCCTGGCAATATCTGCAGAAGAGGACGATGGCAGAATCTATCGCGCCTACGCCGATGGTTTGCGGGCTGATTTTCCGGCTTCGGCGAAAATTTTCGAAGGCATGGCAGAAGAGGAAGATCTGCACCGCCAGTGGCTTATTGAACTGTTTAAAAAACGTTTTGGTGATTCCATTCCCCTAATACGCCGCGAACATGTGCGCGGCTACTATGAGCGCAAGCCAGACTGGTTAGTGCGCCCGTTAAATTTAGAAAAAACCCGTGCGCAGGCAGAGCAGATGGAGCGTACGGCGGAACGTTTTTATCATGCAGCGGCAGGTCGTACAACTGATGCAGATACTCGTCGCTTGCTGGGGGATCTCGCTTTGGCAGAGGCGGAACATCATGAATCCGCTGCGTTACTTGAAAAGACATTGGTACCCGATGGTGTTCGCAATGAGGAAGAAAATGTTGAAAAGCGTCAATTTTTACTGACCTATATACAACCGGGACTGGCGGGTCTTATGGATGGTTCCATTTCTACACTGGCGCCAATCTTCGCTGCAGCATTTGCCACCGGTGATACCTGGAAAACGTTTTTAGTTGGCTTGTCGGCGTCTATTGGCGCCGGTATCTCTATGGGGTTTACCGAAGCAGCGCATGATGACGGCGTGTTGTCAGGCCGTGGTTCACCGATCAAACGCGGTTTTTCATCAGGCATTATGACTACCATCGGTGGGCTGGGTCACACGCTGCCTTATCTTATACCGAACTTTAAAATAGCCACATCAGTCGCCATTGCCATTGTGTTTGTGGAGCTTTGGGCGATCACATGGATACAAAACCGATATATGGACACGCCGTGGGGAAGAGCGGCTTTTCAGGTCCTGCTTGGTGGCGCGCTTGTTTTTGCCGCAGGAATAATCATTGGCCATGGGTGAGGAAAACTCAGACCGTCACGAAGTGAGTTTGTGGGCTTCAAAAATACCTATGCTCGGTAAAATTGCCGATCATCATTGGTTTGTTATTAATGACTGTGGTGAACTATCGCGATGGGAGGTATGGCAAACAGCCAACGCTATATGTAACGATGTGGGTGAAAGCTGGGATCATTTACATAAAGATTTACTGCCACCAACCAGAGGGGTTGGCAATGGTGTCGCCTATCAGCTTGCATTGTGGTCTGGTAGTGAGGCGCACTATTTGATCGACCGGATTCGACAAACACCAGAGCAATATCCCTGGTGTAGCAAGTATCGCTACTGGCCGGGACCCAACAGCAACACCTATGTACAATGGGTGTTACTGGGTCAATACAAGTTAGGTCGTAAGGGCTTAGGCAAGCATTACTGCCGCTTTGCAGGTCGTGCGCAAGTGTAACGTGACGAGTGTCGGTGTAACTATTTAAACGCGTAGCCCATAAAAATACCGGCGCTATTAGCGCTGAATTTTTCACCGTAGTTGGTGTAGTCCATACTCACCAGGCGCATGCCGATTCTCCAGTCAGATCTTAATTTCATATCTGCAAGTAGTGCCACGCCGTAGGAATTATTTATCATGTCCTCGAAGTTACCACCATTGTTGCTTTCTATACTGAGTTTGTTTCGAAAGTGCCCAGTAAATCCGAGGCCGAAGCGAGCTCGTCCGCGGTACACGTATTGTGTCAGGCTGGTAGTAAATCTGGAGAAATCGACAGAAAGGTTACTGGCGTACGCGCCGTCAGTTTTATAGCCCACTGATAACTCAGTGCTTAGATTTTCACGGTGTAGTAGTGGCGTTTGAAATTGATACCCGGCCTCTACATAAACGCCAGAGCCAGAATCAATGCTCGATGACGAACCATCGATGAATTCCAGTCTGCCTATTTCTGCCCCACCGATATCAAGGCCAAAGCGTAATTCCGGGCCATTAGCTGCCAATGGTGCCGATACGAGTACTGCAGTGGTGAGTAAAAAATTCCTAATGACTGACTTCACGCTTACTTCCTTCGTTTATAGATTTTCACAATGCTATAAACGAGGCATCGGTTTGTTAAGGTATTTAATTGAACTTACTTGTTAACTTGTGAGGGTTTATAAGAACTGGATCACAGTCGGGGAGTGTTTTCGCCATAGAAAGATCGATGCTTTCAGTGGTTAAGTAACGGCGGGTTGTATCGAGTGGTGCATATCATTGCCACCACTCGATATTTTCCTGCCAGCACAGTTAGTTGATAAGAAGTTGATTGATAACCTTATCGACGTTGTCAAGATTGGCTACATAAGCTTGTGCAATGGCAGCTTCGGAGCCGGATTCGACATTGCCAAACAACGTGGCTACACCGTCTGTGATACGAACCTGCACGCTGGCGCTGCTCACGCCGACGATTGATGTTAATGGCATGGATGTCGTGCTCATCGCTGAAGCAGTACCGATAGAAAGTGCGCCAAGGACAGCCAGTGCTGCGAATGATTTTTTATTGAAAAGTTTCATAGTGATTTCCTGAGTTATATTTAATAAAAGTGTGTGATTTAAAGTGAGTGTGTAGATGTGTTTAGTTAACGAGAATTTGGTTGAATACTTTCTCTACGCCATCAAGTTGTTCAACGTACGCTTGTGCAATGGCTGATTCAGAACCGGATTCCACATTGCCGAACAGTGTCGCGACTCCGTCGGTGATGCGAACTTGTAAGTCAGCGCTGTTGACACCAACAACTGAGTTAATGGCCATTGAGCTAGTGTTCATTGCGTAGGCATTGCCAAAAGAAAGCGCACTAACTACTGCGAAGGCTGCAAGAGTTTTTTTGTTTAAAAGTTTCATTGTGTAGTTTCTCAAATAAATTAAATGGTTTAGTTTCCCGTGACTCAAGGGCTAAGGTAATGTCCTCTCGTCGCGTTCAAGGGTAAGAGTTGTGGAATTAGAAATCGTTCTGCCGCAAGTTCTAACCGATTTCTAACGACTTTTCGTCGCCGTTGTGATGTTTGTCTGTATGACTGTGAGAGTGAGTGTCGGAGCGGGATTCAAGTGGTGAGCGCTTTTGGAATTGTTCAGGGAAAAGTCTTCCGCGCCGGTTAACTCACGGCATATTCGTGCGCCTGCCTACCTGTGAGGGGCTGTATTGTTTATGGCCACGGGAGAGCGGAGTGACAGCGAGGTCACTCAATATGTCTAAAAGGAATAATTCCGCGGGCGCAACGAAGTTACGGAATGACTTTAGTTAGTTCAGCGTGTTGGCAAAGTGATTTTTGGTATCAGATACAGGCATCGAAAAAAGCCGACGACTGGACTACCGCCCAAAAAAATCTACGCTCGATGCGCACCCGCATTGAGCGAGAATGTAGCAGTACCCCCCGCAGTGGCTCAGAATCAGCTGTTCTGCAGTAGTCGGTAACTTTCCAGTCGCGAGTGGAAATCATAGGTTACCGTGACAATGGCGACTTCTTCAGTGTCGAATGAAGTGGCAAGTGCGTCGATTTCGGCTTTGCATCGCTCTGGTGTGCCCACGGTGTATCCCTTTAAAAGGTGATCATATTCCGCATGCTGAGAAACTGAAAAATGTGCACGTTGATCTTGTACATCTTCCGGAGACAGTAAATGGTTTCTGTCTCCCAGGGCGTTCATCATTTTTCGATAAATCGCTGTACTTGCCAGTAACTCGGCTTGCTCTTGCGTCTCGGCACAAAAAGCGCCGATGGCTAACATGCGGTTAGCAGCAGTGGTATGACCGGCGGCATCCCAGGCGCGCGAGTAGGCATCGAATATTTCGGGCTTACAATGGTCCGGGGAAATAAAACGTGCCAGCGCCAGATTCATTCCCAGCTGTCCGGCAAGCTCTGCACTGCCACCGCTTGAACCCAGCATCCACATTTCAGGGCAGGAGTTGTGTTGTGGACTGATATGTAATTTATCCCACGGGTGATCAGCGGGAATTTGACCTTCAAGGAGTGCCTTGAGCGTCGCCGCTTGAGTTGGATAATTGCTGCCGTCCTGTGGCGGGTTAGGCCACGCCAACGCCGATGTGGCTAACCCGTCCCCACCGGGGGCGCGACCAATACCTAAGTCAATACGATCAGGGAACAGCGCGCTTAGCATATTAAATACTTCAGCCACCTTGAAAGGGCTGTAGTGATTAAGCATGACACCGCCGCTTCCAACGCGCATATTTTTCGTCACGCTTGCGATGCTTGCGATTAAAATTTCAGGGCTTGGTCCTGCGAACTGCGGGCTGTTGTGGTGCTCTGCAACCCAGAACCGATCGTACCCCAAAGCATCGCAGGCTTTTGCCAGTTCAATCGACATCATTCCAGCGTTACTGATCTCAGCATTCGCCGGTACAGGATGCACCGGGCTTTGATCCAATACGGTTAATTTAAGAGCAGAAGACATGAGAGGTCGCGGTGTTATGTGATGGATGCAAGTATGGCAAGGTTCTGTAGATCTGTCACTTCTGCATCAGTTGGATCAACCGTGTGCAAGCGTCGACTATTGCTGAAAGGGAGTGTCGATAGACGTATAATATGCGGGTAGATAGCATGGGCCTGATCACCGTGGGTGTCTATTCGTGGCGGCGATCTTCTAAGGGGCAGCGCGCTGGAGTAGCGGCCAAGAGTTACGGCCAAGAGTTGCGGCCAGGAGGCCATCATGGGATTCGTAAGGTCCCATTGAGTACGGATAAGTTTTTTTCCTTTACATTGTTCATGATTCTCCTCTGTTGTATTAGTAGAGCCGAATCGCTTTGGCAAGGGAAATAGATGCAAAAGTGCATGTCTGCTAATGACGTTTTTAAAAAAAGGTAAATCTCTATGGCACTTCGGATGTCTAATAATTCTTTATTCGCAATTTTATTGCGATCGCCGTGGTGGTATAGCGTTTGTATTGGTCTGTTTTTTATAACGCTTAGTGTGATTTTCGCGCGCGGGCAATACCTGCCTTTTGGAATTTTTATTGCCCTGCCGTTTTTTGGTATAGCCGGATACGCTGGCTACAAGCAGTTTCAGCAACCGAGTCATAAACGGATACTGGAGGTGGATCAATTGGCGCGCAAAATGTCGGCTACCGAGGTGGCAGAGAAAATCGTCAGTCGGTACGCAGAAAAAGGCTATGAGACAGATGTTTTTAAGGGAGCCGGCGCTGAGTTCGAACTTGCCCGTAGTTATCGCAAGATATTGTTGTCTACTAAACGATTTAAAGCGGCGAATGCGGGTGTCGAGCCCTTGAAGCAGCTGGTAGCCGTCGGTGAAAAGGAAGAGGCAACGGGTTATCTATACGTAGCGCTGGGTGAAATATCAGAGGCGGCGCGCGGCTATGCTAAAGAAAATAATATCGAGTTAATTCAAGCAAACAGATTAACGGCATTTTTTGATGGTAAGGCAGTGATTGAGTAGAGCGTGCTTGTTGCTTGTAAGTTGATAGAGGGCGAATGAGTTCCATGTTTCTGCAAGAGATTTCCCTATGACAATGGAGCCGCTATCAATCATCGTACTGGTGTTGATCGTTGTCTTCGTCGGTGTGTTGATCGGCAGCATTGGCGTCGGCGGGGTATTGCTGGTGCCAGCGTTAACCTATCTGTGTGGTGTCAGTGTGCACGTCGCCATTGCTGCTGCAATGGTCAGTTATATTTTCAGTGGTTTGGTGGGCGCAGTATTGTATGCGCGCAAGGGTTCCATCCGTTGGGCCAGTGGTGGTTGGTTGTGTCTTGGCGCCATGCCGGGTGCCTATATCGGTGCGCTGGCGGTATCACGCATGCCGGCAGATTCAGTAAAGCTTGCGATAGCAATATTCGTGGTAATTGCTGGTATCAACGCGCTTGTTCAACCGCCAAGCTCAGTAGGTAATACAAAATCGGATTCAGCGTTCTGGTTACTTGTTATTGGCCTTTTTGTGGGGTTTTGCTCTGCTTTGACAGGTACCGGTGGCCCGCTGGTGCTGGTGCCGCTGCTGGTGTGGATGAATTGGCCGGTACTCTCTGCGGTAGGCTTAAGCCAATTGATCCAGCTTCCTGTTTCGCTGTTGGCAACACTTGGAAATATAAACCATGGTCAGGTAGATTTTAAACTCGGCTTAGGCATTGCCGTAGTAATGGTTGTAGGTGTCACCATTGGTGCGAAGTCCGCACATCGATTGCCAGCCACATACTTGCGCCGGATCGTCGGAGTTGTACTCGGGCTGGTAGGTATTTGGATGCTTTGGCAGACTGCGCAGGTAACTATTCAGGGCGCACCTGTCGCATCCATGGGCGTTGTCGTTCGTGCTCAAATACCCATGTATATTACGCGCGAACTCCTACCCCATGAATACGACAGGCCCACCCTAAAAAGCTACCCAAAGACTGCAATAGCAGTCCAAAGTTTGGATTTAGTTCATATTCGACTGAATGGTTAATTTTTAAACACCTTTACAGATCTGCCAGTGACCTGATTTAAAGCGCCGGGCTATTACATACTACGAACATATGCCGAAGCTTATGGGCGGAAGTACTTAATGCAAGATGGCCTGACGGTTTCCCATGCTTCATCAAAAGCATTAACCACTTCGTCGGGTAGTTTCTCACTTTGCATGGCAACAAGGTTTTGCTCTAAGTGATTTAACGAGCTGGCGCCGAGGATAACGCCGTGTTCAGTAGTGGACGATGCCAGTGCTGAGTGGTGGACTAGCCATCTGATAGCAGCTTCTGCAGGCGCTACAGAATGTGAGCGGCAGATAGCGGTAACTTCATTGATAACGTTAAAATAGCTCGGCTTCCAGTAACGGTCTTTATAGCCGTCAAAGGTAGCGAAACGACCGTCATCAGGCATAGAGTCAATACTCTGATGTTTGCCTGATAACATTCCTCCAGCCAGCGGGTTATACACGTAAAATGCGATATCGTAATTGCTTAAGCACAGAAACAACTCGCGCTCAACATCGCGCGTAAGTGCGTTGTACATACCCTGGTATACACTCGGAAGTAGCCAACCTTCTGACTTGCATATTTCTACAATCTCAGCCACTTGCCAGGCAGCATAGTTGCTCAAACCAAAACGC
>CALGJU010000088.1 GCA_937928685.1 uncultured Granulosicoccaceae bacterium | reverse complement strand
GCCACATAACACGCCATATATAGCCAGTAATGTCGGCCCGACGACAGCATAAACGTTGAGTGAAGCGTGGAGGTTACGCTTGATGTCAGCGCTTGAATAAAATCAATAATCATCTGGGATTGCTACGATAGGTCAGTATGTGCTCAGCTGTTTGAGTAAGGTAGCCGAATCACACTATGTTAATAAAAAAGCCAGCACTAAATGCAGGTTTGGCACTCAGTGTTCTACTTTTCTGCGGCAGACAAGGTCTTTATTGCTGAAGATTGAGTAGACATGATGATCCGGGTGATGTAACAAGTTTGATCATTAACTGTACATTCATACAGTTTTACAATTTGTACACTACCTTTTCTGGCCTATCTCAATATAATCACGGCCTGTGACAAATTGCTCTGATCCCGGTGCCGGAAACACCTATAATTTCCGGTAGAAGGTGGGGAGTTCACTATCTCGATATCGCTGAAGCTTGGAATTGCGCAATCAATCCCTATTGTCAGGGCATAGGCATTGTGTATAGGCATTGTGTTCTGGCGCGATCTGCCTGTGCTGGCAGCAGCTGTGTGATTCGATTGTGGTGAATTCCGGTAGTAGCTCTTTGCCAGGAACGTCAGGCTGAGTAAGGATTTGACGGCATTGGCACGTAATACCAGCCATGGAAACGGAGAATTAATTGTTATGGCAACTTCTGCACAACTCAGTACCTCAGGTGAAGCTTTATTTCTGCCGGACCGGCAAAAGCACGATTCGTCTGTCGATGTATCTTCTCTTTTTTCGACCGGTGTGCTGACTCGATGCGATCATAGCGATGGCTGGCAAGATCAGCTCACGCCGCAGGAAAAAATACAAATCGGCGATGTGTGTGAGAAAAGATATGCAGAGTTTGCCGCTGGTCGAAGTCAGGCGAGGCAGCTAATCGCAGCCCTTACCGGTATTGCAGAGCCCGTCCTGATTGGCGATTACCGCCAGCCGCTGTGGCCTGACACTGTGATTGGCAGTATCTCTCACTCGGATAAGTACTGTGCTGTGGCGGTTGCCCCGGCGAACACATTGCTTGGAATCGGGATTGATGTTGAGCCTTTCGAAGCGCTTGATGCAGATGTGGCTGATGTAGTGATCACCGATACAGAGCGTGCGGCCACCCGTGAATTTGATCGGATTTTTGAGCAGTCCGGCCGATTGCCGTTGGGGGAAAGTGAGTCTGTTGGTGAAGTGCCAACCGCAGAGGGTGATGTGCCTGCCCGTCACGTGGTGAGTGAAACAACGCACAAGCTGATCTTCTCAATCAAAGAGGCAATTTATAAATGTTGCTATCCTCAAGTACAGGCGTTTATCGACTTTAAACAATGTGAGGTGAGCCTTGATCTTCCATCGAGAACGCACGCTTCAGTGATCAATTGTGAAGATGCCAATGGCAAGCCGGTTCATTTGCAAATTACCGGTAAGTGGATGATTGAGCGCGGGCATATTTTTGCCAGTGCAGAGCTCACCTGATACTTGGGAGTAATGCTGGTGGGTAATGCTGGCGCGACTCACCCACACGAACTGAATGCTGAATTGTGCCCTGCGTGTCAGCTTTTCGTGTTGCCTGTGCTCATTGTATGAAGACCCTGGTTTTCCGTCAATCGTCAGATCTTTTGGTGATGCAGGCCATACTTTTCTATACCACTGCCAAATTTTTCGCAGGTGACGCCGTTCACACGATATGGCCTCCTAAAAAGTACCGTTAAGCGTTTGCACAGGATCCCCCTGTCATCGTTGTGCTTAGTAACTTTGACTGCCAAAAATGATAATGAACGGCATGCGGGCATCACCCTGCTGCACCAAAGATATTCGCAATCTGCTGCGCGCCTACAACTTGCTTGTGGCGACGCGAGATGATGAGCGTGCGATCGTCGGCCAGGTCTCTCGTGGCTGGCTGCAGAGCGAACGGGAAGACTGGATTCAACTGTCTGATATTTCTGCCGGTGTGCTGGCGACTGTGCGCGGTCGTGAAATACTCTGTGATGCAATGATGCCCGATCTTGATGCCAATCCGGCGTCGATTGATCTGGAGTCGCTGTTGAGTCAGGTGCCGAGCTCTGACAAACTCGTCAACACCAACAGTCTTGCCAAACTAGAGCCCGCTATTGCCGCGGAAGTGCTTCTGGGTGTGATGCTGTTGGGTGTTCAGCGTTACGGCAATAAACGTTGTGGTTCGAGCCGGCTTGACAATGATGTCATCATCGCAGCAATGGTGCGTGATACCGTCGGGCTGACTGATCGATACTCAGCGGTGTTGCCCGGCAAGTGTAAAACGATTGAAATGGATACCATCACCGCGATGTTCGGTGAAAACATCAGTAGGCATGTGTTGGAAATAAAACACTATCATGATGACTTTCTTGATGCGTTTCAAAATAGCACAACCCACAAGTTAGAGTTGCCGCGTCCTTATGCCAACGTAATTGCAGCTATTCATGCTGCTCAGCTGCGTCTTGTAGCGCGTGCCGCAGGCGATGAGATTCTTGCCAACCTTGATCCGATAAAAAAAGCTGAAGTGCGTGACAAAGGTATTGACTGCGATTCAGTGTTTCCGGAACGGGTTTGGCTTGATGCTCATCATAGCCTCACCAAAGCAGCACTTGCACTTGATGGTGTGGACTATGGTGCATTGGCAGAACCGTTGGAACAATCTCTGATGATGGCTGTGGGTGATGTGCTTGAACAGCCCGATAAACGCCATCGTCTCGTTGGCCGTCGCGGCAAGGCGGTGTATGCGACCCACAACAGCTTGCCGTTAATAGAATCGTTTAACGCCTCGGAAAACTTTAACTCTATCGCGACTTTGCATGTTGCAGCACTTGAGATGATGCAGTATCTCGAAAAAGGTCGGCGTAAGTCTGCTTGCACGATGCTTGGGCATTCATTGCGAATTGCTGCGGTGGCTGAAAATCTTTTCGGAGAATCTCTCGAGCCTTCGTTTGCCGTCACTGCGGTACTGCATGATGTAGTGGAGGATGGTTCACGACCGATAGCAGGCTACGATCAGTCACTTAATAATATTAAACGTCGTTTTGGTGGTCCGTTGGCTGCTATGGTGGCAGAACTCACTGATGCGGAATCCAGTATTGCAGCTCAACAGAAAGCAGAGGCAACTCTTCTGTGTGAGACGTTAATTCTGCCGGAGCAGCAATATAATTTTGATCGATTTACAGAGATGGAGCTTGAACCGACGGCAACCCATGAGCCCTATACCCTGGGTGGCATCATTACAAAAATTATCGATACTGCCATTAGTGAAGAAGAGGGCATTCGCGACCCTGATGTCATGTCGAGTTGGTGGCGTCATAGTGGCATAAGAATCTATTGGTCTTATCACGTAAAAGGTAAAGTGGTTCGACCCTTATTGTTGAAGCTGACTCAGGAGATTGAGCGTTATGAAGCCAATCGTGATACTGCCACGTCCGTGTTGACTGAAGATCTGGTGGTGGGTCTGCGTGCACTGATTAACTTTTCGCTGACTTCCTCTGATAACTATGCAGTGCAGAACCTCGCAATCATCTCTGATGAATACGGATTGAGCGCCGGGGAACGTGAGCAAATGATTGATGCTTTTTTTGATGAAAGTATTGATCAGGCTCGCTTCAAAAGTGAGATAGTCGACTCTTTGCTGGTAGAGCATCGTCTGCAAAGCAAAATACGCGATGGCGTGGTGCCGGCGGAATGTTATGTGGCGCTTTACACCAAATCTGCCAGTGCTCATCCCAAGCCTGATTCCGATACCTTTATCAAATATCGGGCAGCGGCATTGCAACGCGCCAGGATTGCCGGAAAACTTGGTCTGGAGCCGACGCTCAAGGCAGAGTCCCGTGCCGGGCTTGAAGAGGTTGTGTCTCTTTACGATCTGCGTAAAGCCGCGTGAGTTAGCGCGCCAGGCGCAGGGCTGACTCACGGCATTTGCGCCGCTCATTGTCGGCCACTTTATAGGCTTGTCACCCGCCCAAGAGCTTGTCCGGGAACCAAGTTCTACTGCGGTCGCGATATTTTGGCCAGCTATTACGATCCTTTTCGTTAAAGAAGAATGACTATTCGCCTCTAACGATCAGAAATATCTGACTCAAAATCTCACACCCTCGCTACGACCCTAGTTCTCGGACAAGCTCCTAGAGCATCTGGGTTAAGCACAAACCGGCGCGATTGCTGTATGATTTCGCAGTTCCCTTGAATCGTATTAGCACGTCATGCAAGAAACCTATAATTTCCAGGCGGTAGAGAAGTCTGCGCAAGATTACTGGAATAGCAACCAGTGTTTCGAAGTGACAGAAGATCCTTCCCGCGAGAAGTACTATTGCCTGTCGATGTTCCCATACCCCAGTGGCAAGTTGCATATGGGTCATGTGCGCAATTACAGCATCGGTGATGTCATTTCGCGGTATCAACGTATGCTCGGCAAAAACGTGCTGCAGCCGATGGGGTGGGACGCCTTTGGTCTGCCAGCGGAAAACGCTGCGATCAAAAACAAAGTGCCTGCCGCAGCATGGACCTACGAAAATATTGCTTACATGAAACAGCAACTGCAAAGCCTGGGCTTTGCTTATGACTGGTCGCGTGAGCTCGCTACCTGTACACCGGAATACTATCGTTGGGAGCAGTGGTTTTTCACAGAACTGGTAAAACGGGATCTGGCCTATAAAAAAATGGCGGTCGTGAACTGGGACCCGGTCGAGCAAACCGTTCTCGCTAATGAGCAAGTGGTGGATGGTCGTGGTTGGCGCTCCGGTGCTTTGGTGGAACGTCGTGAAATACCGCAGTGGTTTATCAGAATTACCGCCTATGCCGAAGAGCTGCTGGACGATATTGACAAGCTTGATGGTTGGCCTGATTCGGTGCGCACAATGCAAAGGCATTGGATCGGTCGCTCTGAAGGGGTTGAGTTTTCGTTTGAAGTTGAAAATGGCAGTAAGCTGGCCGTCTACACCACGCGCCCGGACACCCTGATGGGTGTGACTTACGCCGCTGTCGCCGCTGAACATCCGCTGGCTAAAGAGGCCGCTGCAAGCAATCCGGAGCTGGCGGAATTTCTTGAAGAGTGCAAACGCACCGATACGTCCGAAGCAAGCATGGAGACAATGGAAAAGAAAGGCATGCCGTTAGGCATTTCTTTGATCCATCCTTTGTCCGGTGAAAAAGTGCCTTTGTGGGTCGCGAACTTTGTACTAATGGGTTATGGCACCGGTGCGGTAATGGCGGTGCCTGCGCATGACCAACGCGATTGGGAATTTGCAGACAAGTACAGCATTGATAAACGTGTGGTTATTTGTGATGCCGAAAAGACACCGGCAGATATCAGTGAAGGTGCTTACGTCGCCCATGGGGTGTTGTGCAACTCACACGACTTTGATGGCCTTGGCTTCGAAGCGGCCTTTGATCAGATTTGCAGCGCACTTGAAAGCAAAGCTGATGGCCAACGCAAGACCAACTATCGCTTGCGTGACTGGGGTGTTTCGCGGCAGCGCTATTGGGGTTGTCCGATTCCGATGGTGTACGACAAAGATGATCAGGTGTTTCCTGCAGAAGCTGAAGATCTGCCGGTAGTATTGCCGGAAAATGTTGAGTTTTCCGGTGTGACATCACCGATAAAATCTGATCCGGCTTTTTACGAAACCACAGTGCCAGGCACTGATGAGCCCGGTACCAGAGAGACAGATACCTTTGATACGTTTTTTGAGTCGTCGTGGTATTACGCGCGTTACTGCTGCCCCGATGCCGACAGCATGCTTGATGAGCGCGCCAACTACTGGCTGCCGGTAGATCAGTATATTGGTGGTATAGAGCACGCAGTAATGCATTTGTTGTATGCACGTTTCTTCCACAAGTTAATGCGTGATGTTGGCTTAGTTACTTCTGATGAACCCTTTAACCGCTTGCTGACACAGGGAATGGTGGTTGCGGAAACCTACTTCACCGATGATCATGGTCGACGTGAATATGTTACCCCTGCAGAAGTAGACGTGGAGCGTGATGCCAAGGGTAAAATTGTTGCTGCCAAACGTAAAACAGACGGATCAGACGTGACCGTCGGCGGTATGCAGAAGATGTCGAAATCTCTAGGCAATGGCGCTGACCCGCAAGAGATGATTGACCGCTACGGTGCAGATACGGTGAGATTGTTTTCTATGTTTGCTGCGCCACCGGATCAATCACTTGAATGGAATGATGCAGGGGTGGAAGGTGCCAGTCGTTTCATAAAAAGGTTTTACAATATTAGCCGTGATCTTATTGAGAGTGGCGTGCCAGAGCAGAAAATGTCGGCCAGTCTCGCTGCTGACTTAAATGATGCGCAGCGTGCGTTACGGCTGAAGACGCACCAGACTATTAAAAAGGTCAGTGACGATATGCATCGTCGCTATACTTTTAATACGGCCATTGCGGCGATCATGGAATTGCTTAACGATGTGAATCGTTTCAAGGCTGAAACAGAGCTTGATAAGGCTGTGCTTTGCGAGGCGGTTGAATCTGCCACGTTGATGCTGGCACCGGTGACTCCGCATGTCTGTCACGAAATCTGGAAAAGCCTGAACGCAGGTGATGCAACCCCTGTGGTTGATGCCGGCTGGCCGCAGGTAGATGAGTCTGCTTTGGTTCAGGATGAGATTGAAATGGTGGTGCAGGTGAATGGCAAATTGCGCAGTAAGATCACCGTAGCAAGTGATGCCGATAAGGCAACATGTGAGTCGATGGCCCTTGCGGATGAAAATGTTCAGCGTCACACTGAAGGCAAGACAGTAAGAAAGGTGATTGTTGTGCCAAACAAAATTGTCAATATCGTGGTGTCGTGATGAATCGTCGATCGGCAAATATTCTACTGCTGGCATTGGCCACTGCCACGCTGGTGAGTGCATGTGGTTTTAATCTTCGTGGCAGCGGTCGGCAGTCAGGCAGTCAGTTTGTTGGTCAGATTTTTGTTGAGGGTGAGGGCAGTGTGCTGCGGGCATTGCGAAACGCCCTCACCGCACAGGAAGTGCAGTTTGCTGCATTTCGTAAAGAGGCTGATACCGTGGTTATCATCAGCGGCGAAGTGTTGTCTCGCCGGGTTGCATCCATCAGCGCGTCAGGGCGTGTCAGTGAATACGAGTTACTGCACTCCATTGATTTGTTAACTCTGCGATCAAATGATGGCGTCAAAGCAGGTGAATTGACAGCCGAAGACACCGACAAACAGGCTCAGACAGTATCGGTGATACGCGATTACACCTATGACCAGACTGATGTACTGGCGAAAGATGATGAAGAGCGTATTTTGCGAGCTGAAATGAGTGATGAATTAGTTCGTCATTTGGTGTTGAGAATATTTGCCGGTTCAATGTAAACTCTCGCTGTTGTGCCGGGCGTTCAGATCCTGACTGATCAGGCGCCAACACTTCATCTATCAAAGTAAGCGCAAGCCTCAGAGATAAAATGAAGAGTGGTGATCAACACGGTCCAATATTATTCCTGAATTGTTGTCGTTCGTGTCAGACGTAGACTTTGGTTCACGATGCTTCAATTTCCCCGTTCACCGCTGTTAATCAAAGTGTGCAGAGTGTCAGGATGAGTGGTCAAGCCAAGCGACGAATCACCAGAATCAGTGAAATTCTGTACAGCGCTGCAAAACAAACCCGTGTACTGAGTCATCTCGGTTGGCATAGCAGTGTGCGTGATCAATTTTTTGCGGCCAACGCAAAAGAGCTGCCGGTAGTCGAGTACCCGGCTTTCAATGCAGCTCCTGTGCTTGAACAACTGGCCGAAGCTCGACGACTGATGCAGGGCTCGGCAATAGATGAATGGCTGGAGCGTCAGGCCAGTGCACTGCACAACAGTGCCAGTATGTTATTGAGCTGTGGAACTCCAGCGTTCTTTGATTATTCGCGTCAGTTGTACGGCGCTCCGGATGACCCTTTAATTGATGGATGCAGTACTTCTTTGACGCTTGCGCGGGACTTTGAAAAAACGCTGGTCAGCTTGAACGGATTTGATCAATCGTTTCTGCCGGAACTTAATGTGAGCAGTGAAAAGATGGCCGCCAGTATTGAGGCGGCAGTTGCCGATTTGTTTGGTGAGGACGCACCCGTTGTCAGTCTGGTTGATGAGCTTTCCGCTAATGCGCTGGCGGGCTCTGAGCGTATTCGCCTTCGTCGTGACGCGCAGTTTAAAGACAAAGATATTGCGCAGTTGATTCATCATGAAGCGGGTATTCATGTGGCCACTTCGCTAAACGGAAAAAGTCAGCCGGATCTGCCGATACTGGCCGCCAGTCATGCCGGCACCACTCGCACCCAGGAAGGTTTGGCGGTGTTTGCTGAGTTTATTACAGGCTCGATGGATCTTGATCGGCTCAGGCGGCTGGCGGATCGAACCGTGGCGATTAAAATGGCCGCCGACGGGGCGGACTTTCTGCAGGTGTACGACTATTTTCTACAGCGGACCGGTGTTGAATTACAGGCGTTTGAAAACACTCGTAGAGTGTTTCGAGGTGGCGTAATGAGTGGTGGGGCACCGTTTACCAAAGACATTGTGTACCTGGATGGACTGATTCGTGTACATAACTTCCTTCGGACGCTGGTGGCCAATGGTCGTGCCGATTGTTTGTTGTTGCTGTTTTGCGGCAAGCTTGATTTGGAAGATATCCCGGTACTGTGTGAACTCTCTCAAATGGGGCTCTGTCAACGACCTAAATATTTACCGAACTGGGCCAGTGATATGCGTTTTCTGTTAAGTTATCTGGCTTACTCCGCTTTTTTGAATACCATTGATCTTAAAACGGTCAGCACGCATTATGAAGAGTTACTTCGTGATGCACCTCTTGTTGAAATGGGCAGTTAAATTATCTTTTTGTTTACTAAATGAATTCAGTTAATCCACATAATCCAACGGCGTCCTCTTCACAGGTATCAGAGACATCTGTACCAGAGACACCTGTGCCCGAGTCTTCTGTGCCCGAGTCTTCTGTATCGGAGGCCGTGTCACCGGCACCGCCAGCTCGGGAGGTGAAGCCTAATCCCTTCGGCAAGCCAGACATTCTGCGCGCCTGTGAAATTGAGTTTGATGATGCAACCCGGATGCGTGCGCTTGAGTACGCGGAATCCGGATTTGTCCATCAGCTCGAGTTCAATGGTGTCAAGACGCTAACAGCCACAGTGAAAAGCGCCGAAGAGCAAACCTTTGAGCTCAAGGTAGATATTACCCGTGGCCGCGAGAATCTCAGCCTGCGTGGCATCTGTAATTGTCCGGTACGAATAAATTGCAAACATGTCGGTGCGGCGTTATTTGCCTGGCTTGATAGTGAAGAAAATCCGACAGGCAGTACCGATTCGGTGGAGATCTGGCACACGGCACTGAATAACCAAACGGAGCAGGAAGACCAGTCATTGTCTTTGGATCCGGTGGTGGTGTTATATCGCATCCGTCAGCTCAGAATGAAGCAGGACGTGCGTTATTCGGTGGCAGCCTTCTCGGCGCGCAAGTTAAGAAGTGGCGGGCTTGGAAAGTCATCTCCGTTGCCGCTTGATCGACGTCACTTTGACGCGTCAGATCTTACCAGCCGCGATGCGCGTATATGCAATGCGCTCATTGGTTTAAAAGACAGTCCTTCCGGCCTTCATCTTAGTGGTGAGCATGGTTACATGGTATTCCGCTGGATGATTGAAAGCGGATCATGTTATTTCGAGGCGTTTGACAGTAAACCGCTGCGAATAGACGTAAATCGCAGTATCAGTGCTGAGTGGCAGAACACGAAAGATGATTTGCGCACCCTTAAAATGTCATTGACTGGCAGCGAAGAGGAATTTGTTTGTCTGCCCACCCAGCCGCCCTGGTATGTGATTCGTGAAACAGCACGTTGCGGCGTAATTGACACCGATGTACCGCCACGGTTTCTGGCCTGTGTACCGTACCTGCCGCCTGTCGCAGAAGCGGATGCCATGCGTATTTCAGAGTTAATGGTCGAGTCACTTGAAACAGTTGACCTGCCGTTACCGGCAAAGATTGATATTCGCCAGATTGCCGGAGTCAAGCCGCGTGGTGTGGTGATATTAACCGCCCGTAAAGAGAGCGGCAGCACCCACCGTTATGCAGAGATACTGGTAGATTATGATGGCGCACGATTGCCGCACATGATGGCGATCGATGGTGAAAAAGAATTTTTACACCGCCAGGCGGATGGTGAGTTTGTTCGCGTGATCAGAATGGCAGAAGAAGAGCTATCGTTGATCAACGAACTCACTGGTTCCAACCTGCCTGAATGGGTAACCACACGGCAGCAAAGTGGCAGCATAATTTTAAACGTTGAAGCGAAAACTTCACGCGACATGGTGCTGTGGCAAGACCTTATCGATGGCAAACTTTCCGAGTTGCGTCAAAACGGTTGGATAGTAGAGCGTACCCCGGAGTTTGAGTTCCGCATTGTCACCTCGAAAGAGTGGCAAATGAATGTTGATCATTCCCCTGCAAACAACTGGTTTGATCTTGATCTGAATTTTGTCATTGACGGTCAGGCGATTTCATTAATCCCTGTATTGGCAAGTTTTGTTGAGCGAGTCGGACCTGATCTGCCGCGTTATCTTGAAGACCCTGATGCCTGCGCCACGGTCTGGCTTGATGAAGAAACTTTGATTGAATTTCCTATCCATCACATTCGACCGGTGCTTGAAGTACTGATCGAAATGCATGACCACGATGATGGCAAGCTGCGTTTCTCTGATCTTCAGGCCTCGGTGATCAGTGATATCGCCGAAGGTATTGAAGCCGTTGGTGAAGTTGAGCTCGACTGGGAAGTCTCCGGCAGACTGGGCGAGCTGCTGCAGCGAATTAAAAACTTTAAGGGCATTGAAGATGTCCCCGTTCCGGCCACATTAACCGCAGATTTGCGAGACTATCAGCGTGATGGTCTGAACTGGTTGCAGTTTTTACGTGAATTCGGCTTTGGCGGTATTCTGGCTGATGACATGGGGCTAGGTAAAACCGTTCAAGCTTTGGCTACCGTTTTGGTTGAAAAGCAAAGCGGTCGATCGCAACATCCTTCGCTTGTGGTTGCTCCTACCAGTCTTATGGGTAACTGGAGGCGTGAGGCAGAAAAGTTCGCACCAGAGCTTAAAGTGGCTGTGTTGCATGGTACGGAACGATCAGAGCATTTTGGGTCACTGCAGGAATATGATTTGCTGCTCACGACTTATGCTTTGCTCTCTCGTGATCAGGAAGTGCACGGCAACACTCAGTATCACTATTTGATATTAGATGAAGCTCAGGCGATTAAAAATCCTGCCACCAAACAGGCCAGAGCGGTGTGCGCTGTGCAGGCGCAACACAAGTTATGTTTGACCGGTACGCCGGTGGAAAACCATTTGGGTGAGGTGTGGTCGCAATTTAGATTTTTGATGCCGGGCTTTTTTGGTGATCAAAAGCAATTTAATCGTACCTTCAGAAACCCGATCGAGAAAACCTCGGATAACTTAGCATCCAAAGCACTGACCAGCCGGCTAAAGCCATTTGTGCTGCGCAGAAGCAAAGATGCTGTGGCGTCAGAGTTGCCGGCAAAAACCGAAATTATTCATCGCGTCGCGCTGCATCCGGAGCAGGCGGTATTATACGAAGGTATAAGAGCGGCGATGGAGTCACGGGTGCGACGCGCTCTCACTGAAAGCGGCTTGGCTCAAAGTCATATCACGGTGCTTGATGCGTTGTTGCGTTTGCGCCAAACCTGCCTTGACCCACGTTTGGTTAAGTTGCCGCATGCGCAAAACGTCAATGCTTCAGCCAAGCTGGATGCACTCATGGAGATGCTGCCGAACTTTGTTGAAGAAGGGCGTCGGGTATTGTTGTTCTCGCAATTCACAGAAATGCTGTCTCTGATTGAAGAAAAAATTGTTGAAGCTGGAATCAGCTATACCAAGCTCACGGGTAAAACCAAAAAGCGTGATGAGGTAGTTGATGAGTTTCAGTCAGGTAAAAAATCGGTATTTTTGATCTCGTTAAAGGCCGGTGGTACAGGACTCAACCTGACCGTCGCTGATACTGTGATTCTTTATGATCCATGGTGGAACCCTGCGGTTGAAAATCAGGCGATTGACCGGGCTCACCGAATTGGACAAGACAAGCCAGTATTCGTGTATCGCATGATTACCGAGCAAACGGTGGAAGAAAAGATTGTCGAGATGCAGGAACGTAAGCGACAGCTGGCTAATATCGTTGTTGAGAGCCAGGAGCAAGGTCTCGGCAAGCTCAACACAGACGATATTCTGGATCTCTTCACTTAGCACTCAACTCACTTAGCACTCAACATGGCCTGCAATGCAGGCCATGATTCAAAATGCACTTGTGCAAACCTTCTTCATTGCAGAGTGCGGGTGTTTTATGAAAATGCTTGCAACTATGTAACGAAGCTGGAAAAATCCACGACCCTATAAAGAACACTGACTTGCAGCAGCATGTCGGGTTAGCCAAGTGGATTGCCGATGAATGACAATACTTCGCGAGTAATCGCCGGGTCTGAAGAATGGTGCTCTTTCCCGGAGCTCGGTATTCCCGCTGTCAAAGCACGGGTTGATTCCGGCGCTCGCACCTCGTCATTGCATGCGCTTAACATCAGGCCATTCACCAGAAGTAACGCCCGCTGGGTGTCATTTGAAGTACACCCGTTGCAAAACGAACGATCCACTGTTCTGCGTTGTGAGGCGCAAGTGCTTGATCGTCGCACAGTGAAGAACAGCGGTGGGTTTTCAGAGAAGCGCTATGTCATCAAAACCAGTTTTGGATTGGGTGACGATCGGTGGGATATAGAGCTGACACTCGCCAATCGTGACAGTATGGGTTATCGAATGCTGATAGGACGCGAAGGCATGGGTGGAAGGGTGCTGGTAGATCCGGCAGCCAGCTTTTTGTTGGGCACACGAACTGATGAAGAAATTTCTGCGATCTATGCAAAGCACGAAAATAAAAATGATGGTTTACGTATAGGCTTGTTAGCGAGTAACCCTAAACTCTATAGCAACCAGAGAATTCTAGAGGCCGGTAGAGAGCGCGGCCACGATATCCGGTTTTTTGATATTCGACAGTGTTATATGAAGCTCGATGCGGAAGCGCCAGAAGTTCATACCCGTGGCGGTATTATGTTGAATAACCTGGACGCAGTGATCCCCCGTATTAAACCTTCCATAACGTTTTACGGTTGTGCGCTGACACGTCACTTTGAAAGCATGGGTATTGCGACATTAAATATTTCACAGGCGATTAGTCGCTCCCGTGACAAGCTCTATGCTCTGCAGTTGGTATTAAAAGAAGGCTTGGATATCCCCATAAGTGGTTTCGCCTCGTCGCCTATGGATACCGATGAATTGATTGAGATGGTAGGTGGTGCGCCATTGATTGTGAAGCTACTTGAAGGCACAGCAGGGCGAGGAGTTGTTCTGGCCGAAACATCAAAGGCTGCGGAAAGTGTTATTAATGCCTTCAAATCACTTAATGCCAACCTGTTGGTGCAGCAGTATATTGAAGAGGCTGAGGGCAAGGATCTTCGGCTGTTTGTGGTGGACGGTAAGGTGGTAGCCAGTATGCAGCGTGAAGCTGCACCTGGTGAATTCCGTGCCAATATGCACCGTGGTGGAACAGCAACAAGCATCAAGCCCACACCTGAGGAACGTAAAGTAGCACTGCGTGCCGCCAAAGCGATGGGGCTGGTGGTGGCAGGGGTTGATTTGATTCGCTCTAAGAATGGACCGTTGTTGCTTGAAATTAATTCCTCTCCGGGTCTTCAGGGTATAGAAGAAGCGACCGGGAAAGATATCGCCGGTTCAATGATCTCAGCGGTAGAGAGAATGTGTGAGTGGAAGCGGGAGCTGAGTTTGCCGTCGACTGAAGCCAGTCTGTAGGGCATCGCTTTATAATATTTACTTCCAGGCAAATTTCGGTTGTCCGAAATGCGCCACGCGTGTTGTCCTGTCACACAAAGCGACTTCTTTAAATTGATATAAGATCGCTGCGGTCGGGCTGTAGATGGTAGTGCCTACACTCGCCAGATGAATAGACATTACTGATTGATTTTCATCGTGTGCAGCTAGCGAACTCATTTCTATGTCAGCGTCTGCGCCGGCAATGATGGCTGTATCATCGTCTTCGTTGCACAGGCCCAGGTCAACGCATGCCAGTTCTTTTAAAGGTATTTCATATACCGCTGCTACCTCGTCGGGATTGGCAAGCAGGTCATCGTGATGGTCGATCCACACCACCACAGGTGTGATGCAAAAGCCAGATTGAGTAACGATATCGTCGAGCTCACCGATAACATTGCGCTTATCGGGCGTTAGGTGTAGTTCCTCCGACAATTCGCGAAGTGCGGCGTCGATAGGTGTTTCGCCTGCGTCAACCTTACCGCCTGGAAGCGCAAATTGTCCGGCGTGTTTGCGCAGTGTGCTGCTTCTTCTGGTTAAAAGCAGGCAGGCTGTACCCGTGGTAGCAACGCTTGATACGCCCAACACTACCGCGGCTTGCGTCAGGTTGCTATTTGGTTGTTCAAGGCGATTAAATCGCAGGATACGCTGCTCTATTACATCGTGAAGCGCTTTGTCGTGATTAAATTCCGGCATTTGGTGGTTTTTAGCTGTGTAACGTAACTTCTATAGTTTAGCAGGTGTGTTGCTAATGGCTGCGATGAAAGCAGCCTGCGAAGTGGAGGACAGTGCTCGTTGAGAGTGATGGAAAGTTATGTTGAACGCTTCTGCATGTGCTTGAGCGATTATTGCCTGATAATCGAGCAAATGTGATGCTGTGTTCAAAGACAATACTGTTTACATAAAACTATTGTAGTTTGAGTTCTGTGTTGCCGATAGATGGGTGCAAGGAAATTAACACTCGTACGGTTGTGGGTTCAATACGGAACGTGAGCCCTGTTCGAATTTGAGCGATTGTATGGAGACGTTATGTGGGTTAATCAAAAGTTGGTAGTGGGTATTGCAGTGCTGTTGATGGTGTCGATTACGCTTGTGGCATGAGGCGAATCCAGTTACACATCGGTGCTGGTTGGACATGATGGCGGTAAATCCCGGATTCTCATTTTCATTGCTTTGTGATTTCAGAATGACGATCCGGGTTGATCTAAAAATGTTGCTTCTTCCTCCGTAGATTCTCTGTTGAGTATCTGGTTACGGTGCGGGTAGCGACCGAACTGCTTGATGATCGCCTGATGCTTTAACTCGAAACTGATGGTGTTTTCAAGCCCGGTGCTGTTGAACAATTCCACCGCAATTTCGTGAATCGCTTCTGACTCGCTGTGCATATAAGGCATCAGTAAAAACGATTGCTTGATCACGTCAAGCTCCTCAAGGCATCCCAATGATACTGCCTCTTGTGCCAGTGCGAGTGCCATCGGATCACTGGCAAAAGCACGCGGTGTGTCGCGATGGATGTTGCGAGAGAATTGATCGAGCACAATGATTTCAGCAAGCCGTCCTTCCGCGTTGCTGCGCCAATGGTAGAGCTCGCATTGGCTTGCGGATTCCTGCAACTGACTAAACTGCGCCGTTAACAGCAAGTCAAAGTCATCGTCTTTTTTAAACCATGATTTGCTGTCGATAGCATTGAACCAGAAGTCGATTATATATTCGGGAGTCTGTGTCATAAGCTTAAGTCGGGGTGTGTATTGTCGGTGTCTGTTCGACCGGGTAAATTTAAAATTCGGATCGAAATAGCTGGCCAAAATATCGCGACCGCAGTAGATCCTGGTTCTAGCACAAGCTCCTGTTGCTCACATGGTGGCGCCTATTTGCCATGGAATAAACTCATGATCACCCAGTCCATGTTGCTCACTGAGCGGTTGCCGCCCTGATGCTACTTCTAACAGCAAGTTAAAAATCTCTTGCCCGACCTCTGCGATAGTTGCGCCGTCGGTGACTATTTTACCTGCATTTATATCCATATCATCCAGCATGCGATCAAACATTTCCGTGTTCGTGGCTATCTTGATACTGGGTGCTGGCTTGCAACCATAGGTTGAGCCACGACCGGTAGTGAAGGCTACAAGATTGCAACCACCGGCCACTTCACCTGTGATGGATGCCGGGTCATAGCCCGGGCTGTCCATAAACACGAAGCCGTTGCGATCAACTGCTTCTGCGTAGCGGTATACTCCATTAAGTCTGGTGGTACCACCTTTGGCCACTGCGCCGAGTGACTTTTCAAGTATGGTGGTGAGGCCACCGAGCTTGTTGCCAGGGGAGGGGTTGTTGTCCATTGAACCGCCATTGACTGCGACATGATTTTCCCACCACTCAATGCGTTCAATAAGTTTTCTGCCTATCGACTCATCTGTCGCGCGACGCGTAAGTAAATGTTCTGCGCCATAAACTTCAGGTGTTTCAGCTAGTACGGCTGTGCCACCGTTTTTTACCAATAGGTCAGAGGCGTAGCCAAGTGCCGGATTGGCGGTGATTCCCGACCAGGCATCTGATCCGCCGCACTGTAGCGCCAGCATCAATTCAGACGCAGGGCACTGCTCGCGAGTCGTGCTGTTAACTTGCGGCAACATCTCTTTGATTCGAGCGACGCCGGCGGCAATGGTTTTTTTATGTCCCCCGACTGACTGGATGTTCATCGTGCGTAATAGCGGGCCGCGAGTCAGTTCTGATTGTTCTATCAATGAGCTGATCTGGTTCACCTCGCAACCGAGGCCCACCAGCAAAACTCCTGCAACGTTGGGGTGTTGTGCAAAACCCCAGATCACGCGCTGCAGATTGTTGTAGCCATCTCCGCTGTTGGCCATACCGCATCCGGTGCTGTGGGAAAATCCGACCACCCCATCAATGTTCGGGTAGTCGTTGAGAGCAGATTGATCAAATGCATTGGCGATATGTTGCACTGCGGTGGCAGAGCAATTAACGCTTGCCAGCACAGCGATATAATTGCGCGTACCAACTTTGCCATTGGGTCTTTTGTAACCCATAAAAGTGGCGCGTTCGTTTTCAGGCAGCAGTTCAGGGGCTGAATTGTCGACCCCGAACTCATACTGATGGTCTGTGGCTCTGAACTCCATGTTATGAGTATGTATATGCTGCCCGACATGGATATCGTTTTTTGCATAACCAATAATTTGGGCGTATTTAATTATTGCTGTCCCTGAAGAGATATTACTTAACGCGACTTTGTGTCCTTTCGGAATTTCATCAATTGTTGTGATGTTTTCCAGTTGTTCTCCGCCTGAAAGATTGCGTATGGTAACCGCAACATTGTCTTCGGTGCTTAGTCTGACCAGATCTGACTGGGAAGAGGAGGTCGGTTTGACCCAGTTGATTGGTGAGTCGTTGTTGCTCATGTGTCACTTCCGCCAACATAGTCATCAATATAGTGCTGAACAATATCCTCAAGCGAATTGTCCAGTGGTAGCCCCAGTGCTATTGCGCGTTCATTGTTGGTTTGTTCAGGCCATCCCTTAACGATTTTATCTATAACGGCATCATGTTTAATGATGTGTTCACCGAGGTGGCGATTGCCGGCAACATTTTTTAAGGCATCCATCATTTGTTGTACGGTGGCATTGATGGCTGGCAGTCCGACACCGCGATCTGTTCCAAGATCGGCTGCAGGTAGCTCAGCCAGTCTGATTAAGCCGTTAACTATACTTCTGTATCCAAGCACCGGCATCATTTGATCGGGTTCTACCGGGATGTCACACGCTACCCCTGCTAAGGGTTCACGAAACAAGCCACTGACAAAGCTTGATGCGGCAAGATTGGGTTTGCCCGGGCGCACAATGACGGTCGGTAAACGAGCGCTGCGACCGTCAAAGAAGCCTTTGCGGCTGTAGTCGTTAATTAGCAATTCACCTATTGCTTTGGTCGCACCGTAGGTTGTCATTGGTGTGAGCTTGGCGTTGTCTGCAACAATAGCTGGCATGCTGTCGCCACCGAACGCTGCGAGTGAGCTGGTAAATACCACTCTGGTCAGATTATCTTGTGCTCTGATACTTTCAAACAGGTAGCGGGTGCCATCTAAGTTAACTTTTAATGCGAGATCAAAATCCTGCTCGCCATGTCCGCTGACAATAGAGGCCAGGTGAAACACGGCATCGTAAGTGTGGTCAAAAAGGGAGTTCACCCAGCTTTGATCAGAAATATCTCCAAAGCGTGTTTCGACTTTGTTATTTTCACGTAAGCCAGAATGCCAAAAGGGTGGTTCGGCTACATCGGCCAGTACGATCTTTTCAATTGCGGGCCCTGGTTTGTTATCAAGATTCAGGCAATTGCGTTGCAGGCATTCCATTGCCAGTCTTTGACCAAGAAAGCCGGCACCGCCTGTGATTAATAGTTTCATCGGTTTTTCTCAGTGATTGTGACGAGGCAGCACTTCAGTGACCCGGTGATAGGCTTCTGTCAGTTCAATGCAGGCGCCATGTGCCAGCTGCCCGACAGTTTGCCGGTAGATAGTCTGCCATGGTGTTTGATCTGCCGGGTAATCGGTTTGTGCAGTGCGCTTGTTAAGTTCGGCTTCATCGACAAGCATATTTACCGAGCGGTCATTCATATCTATTCGAACGGTATCACCTGTTTGCAGCAGCGATAAACCGCCACCTGCCACGGACTCTGGTGATGCATTCAAGATAGAAGGGCTTGCAGAAGTTCCCGATTGTCTGCCGTCACCAATGCACGGTAGTTCGGTGATCCCTCTTTTTATTAACGCATCGGGTGGCTGCATGTTCACTACCTCGGCGGAGCCCGGCCAGCCTATCGGACCAGTGCCGCGCATAACCAGAACACAGTTTTCATCTATGTTGAGTGAAGGATCGTTGAGCCTGTCGTGATAGTC
>CALGJU010000087.1 GCA_937928685.1 uncultured Granulosicoccaceae bacterium | reverse complement strand
TATCGGTTGCTGCACAGCTGGAGTATGCGCCACGAGGATTTAACGGTATATATGAGAATGATTAATTTTGGATTAATTCGTTCGTGCCGGTTAGAATTTTCCGGCTAGCGTCTCATCGACAACGGTGGGCATCAGTTTGGTGACGCCCGCGAGAGGGAAGCGGGCAACACGGCAATTGGATTCTTCGAACTAACAAGGTGGGAGGAGCAGGGGGTAACTCTATTCTCAATGGCGGCCCGGATTTCCCGGAGAGATAGCAATGAAATCTTATTCAACTCAATGAGAGGTGCCATCGAGCCTGATCGCCAATACCAGTGGTAACGAGTGACGAAAGATTATTAATCTAATCTTAAACCTTTGTATCGACAAGATTGATAACCTAGATGTCAAACCGATAGAGGAAGGCTGTAAGCATTATGACAGAGGAGAACGGAAAAACAGTATCCCTTGTTTTAGGAAGTGGCGGAGCCCGTGGATTAGCGCACATTGGGGTTATCCACTGGCTTGAAGCGAATGGATATATTATTAAATCTATTTCCGGTTGCTCCATTGGTGCGCTGATTGGTGGTGTTTATGCCGCCGGCAAATTAGACGAAATTCAAGCGTGGGTAAGTGCAATTACAAAGCTTGATATTGTCTCTCTGCTTGATATTTCCTGGAATAAAAACGGCTTTGTAAAAGGTGACAAAGTCATCGATACGTTGATTGAGATTGTCGGCAATGCAAACATAGAAGACTTGCCAATCAAATATACTGCGGTTGCCGCAGACATTCATAATGGGAAAGAGGTGTGGATAAATAACGGAAGGCTTTTTGACGCTATAAGAGCATCGATATCTTTGCCATTATTTTTTACTACCTATAAATATGGTGGTGTAGACGTAATAGATGGTGGTGTATTAAACCCCGTGCCGATCGCTCCTACTTTTAACGACACAACCGACCTGACTATCGCGGTAAATCTCGGTGGTAAGGTGAATGTTAACGAAAAAGTAGTGAAAGTAAAAAACAATACAGAGAAAAGTGTTTTTACGGACAGTATTAGTGAATTTATAACCGGCCTCAGCGGTTCAACGGCGAATAAATACAGTCAAGAATGGGATGCGTTCGATGTTGCAAATCAGGCGTTTGATGCGATGCAAAGTAGCATCGCAAGACATCAATTGTCTGCATATCCAGCTGATCATTATGTGGAAATTGCCCGAAATGCGTGCGGTATTTTAGAATTCGATCTGGCGTCAGAACTAATAGACCTGGGTTATGAAAAAGCCCGCGAAAGCCTCGGTAACATACAAACATAGCATTGCACAACACATTGGGCTTGAGAAGGTGGTGCTATACGCGGCGTTCAGCATTTCATGTTAAAAACCCGTGTCGCTATTACCAGCAGAGTCAAACTCTTGCGCCACACAACACTTGATATGCTGGCGTTGGCAATAGCGGTCGTTTATTCTCCTATCATATTCAGGAGACCAGCATGATTTCTCAATTTGACGACACCACAGCATTGCTACTGATTGATGTTCAAAAAGGTGTTGATGACCACATGTACTATGGTGGACCAAACGCACGGGCAAATAACCCGAACGCACGGCACCTGATCAAGGAAATCCTTGATGCGTGGCGAGCGTCCGGTCGGCCAGTTGCCTTTACGCGTCATGATTCCATCGAAAAGCAATCACCGTTGAAACTGTCGTTAACAACAGGGGAACAGCTTCCCGGACTGGAAATTCTTGATCACGAAATACAGGTTTCTAAAAGCGTTAACAGTGGTTTTGTGGGCACGCCACTGGAGCTAAGCCTGCGTCGAAAAGGAATTCAACGTCTTGTGGTGGTGGGTTTTTTCACAAACTATTGTGTCGAAACCACTGTCCGCATGGCTGGCAATATGGGTTTTGATACGTATCTTGTGCACGACGCCTGTTCGACGGTAACCAACACCGGGTTTGATGGCACGGAATACGAACCCGAGCTGGTCCATGATATGTCTATCGCTTCGCTTCACGGTGAATTTTGTACCGCAATCTGTGCGTCAGATGCACTGTCACTGATCAACGCAGACGCCCCCCACCTGGAGCGGGTTCAGGGTAACGAATGATGTTTGGCGTGTCTTCCATGACGGCCATGCTTCGACGCGTGGCTGTGTATCCTCCGTCTGCATCACTGCTGCAGGCTGATCCTCTGAAGTGGCATTACGGCCCGGAGTTTGATCCAGCCCAAGTCACCAGTGACCACGATAACTTCGTCAGTATATTGAAATCCGCAGGTACAGAAGTTGTCATTATCGAACAGGATGACCGGGGTATTGCAGATGCGGTATTCACTTATGATGCATCACTGGTGACACCTGCCGGCGCGGTGCTTATGGCGCCGGGCAAATCACTGCGATTTGGTGAGCAAACGGTTCACAAAGAATTTTACGATTCACAGGGAATACCGATTGTGGGTGAGCTAACCGGTTCTGCACGCGCTGAAGCCGGTGACACTCTGTGGGTTGATGATTCTTGTCTGGCGGTCGGTCGTGGTTTCAGAACCAATCCCGCAGGGGTTACACAGTTAACCGGAATCATGGCAGGGCAAGGCATAGAAGTGCACGCTTTTGATATGCCGGTTTATGGAGGGCGTGCCGCCTGCTTGCATCTGATGTCTTTGATCAGCCTGGTGGATACTCGCAAAGCGCTGGTGGTGATGGAGCTGTTGCCGGTTGCCTTTTACGAACTTTTGCTTGCGCATGATTACACGCTGATCGCGGCTCCATTTGAAGAATTTAGAAGCACGGGAACACTAAGTACCAATGTGTTGGCTCTTGCACCAGGGCATTGTGTGATGGTTGATAACATTCCACAAACGCGTAAAACACTGGAAGATGCAGGTGTCCGTGTTGAAGTCTTCAGTGGTGCATCTTTGTGTATTGGCTGTGAAGGCGGTCCAACCTGCATGACCAGGCCACTGCTTCGTCGTTAACCTTACAAGCTACTGCGGTGGCGTTGCGGTTACCTGGTGCCTACTCACCTTGTATCTGCATGGTATACGGTAGCTGTACAACAAAAAATTTACACATGGGCGGCTTAGGGCGGCTTACCACTCGCTCACGCGTCGGGCTTCCACAAAACGCAGATCGCAAACACACTGACACGAACCATAACGTAGGGTGGCATGAGCGACACCGCATCGATCAAAACTACCGGAATAGTCTTGCCGTTGTATACGACAACTACCCACGTAGCCACCCGACGCGTGAGCGAGTGGATCACGTCGAGCACGTCACACGCAGCTAGTGTACTGGACCAAATAGAGTGTGCATTTGAGAGTTCGTCATTTGGTTTGCAACAAGGCGAAGTTCGCAGGCAATAGTTATTCTCTTTTCAAGAGCTTCAACGCAGTGGCAAGCCAAATGCCGAGCTCCCGCAGGGGCGATTAATCAAAGTGCACACCACAGTCGTTGCAGGCTCTATGACTTACTGCTGTCCCGATTTATCTATTAAAATTAGACACTTTGATTGATTGACTCATATGTGCAATCTATTTGTTCCAGTACACTAGTAGCCTGCTAATTCGTGAAAAATCCATACTATTGTTGCCAGCCGGACTCAAAATTCCGTAAATCCGGAAAAACGTCCCGCAAGTCCGTCGCTAAGGTTTTATATCGCCGACTGATCTCGTAGCGTTAAATCGCTCTGAAGCCTCTATGGCGCGCTGCGCTCTCTGCTCTGTGCCAGGGTGGCTTGACAGGTAGCTGTTAGTGTCATCGTCTTCACTCTCCGGGCCTGACGCGCCAAGCTTACGTATCACGGTAGCGAAGTGGATCGGGTCTATTCCCGCGCTGGCCATTTGCCTGAATGCAAATTCATCGGCGGCGCTTTCATTTTTTCGTGAGTAACTGCTTTGAAGAAGAAATACAGGTACGCCGGCCACCAGTTCATTAACGCCACCAAGGTTGCCCAGTGCGGTAGAGACAATGACCGATACGGCTGACGCGTTAATCACTTGTTCCATGCCGTGTCTTTCCTCTACATGCCCGAGCTCGTGTAGTAAAACAGCTTCAAGCTCTTTTTTATCTGCGAGTTCCACAAACGCATCGGTGACAATGATCTCACCGCTTGGCAGCGCCATCGCGTTCGGCATGCCATGCATCTTGCGAAAGTGAAGGCGATAATTAAACTCGGTGTCATCCAGCGTTTCGACCATGCTTGCAAAACTGTTTTTTACTTCAGCTTGTGTGTCTTCATCCAGTGCGGTCGGTGAGAATATAAATTGATCCAGTGACTTCAGTGCGCCGGTGGATACTAGCTCGTGGGCAGAGACAGGGAGTCTGGATGCAATGTTGTGAGCGGCTGCCGGTATGCCCCATTTAAATATTGCGAACACAATTATGCCGACAAGTGCGATAGACCCTACCGCTACACCCCAGTTTGACTCCAATCGATGCACGATGCCCCCACGTACCCCTTTAGTGTGTGACCTCAGGACACTGTCTAGTGCATCGTTATCTATGGTTTCGAACAATGCACCATCTGGCCATTGCAGACGTCGTGCTGTGTTGCCTATGCGGTCACTGACGGTGAAGTCATCTAGGCGGCCGGATCGTAGCTGGTGGTTATTAGCGCTTAAACGGTAGCCATCCAGGGTTAGTTCGATCGATGCCGGAACCCGTGCAGACACATTCCCTTCGAAGAAAAAGCCGTTAATCGATGTCAAAATTCTGTACTCAATATTTAAAACAAACTGCGTTGTACACTGCAGACATTGGTGCTTACAAACTAGAAACAAATGTATGTTCTATTGCTGCATCTATAGGTTAGTTCATTTTATCGGGATGTG
Organism: uncultured Granulosicoccaceae bacterium; assembly: GCA_937928685.1. Classification (GTDB taxonomy): domain Bacteria; phylum Pseudomonadota; class Gammaproteobacteria; order Granulosicoccales; family Granulosicoccaceae. The sequence continues at coordinate 2,501 of CALGJU010000087.1, read as the reverse complement.
GCGATTCACCCATCTGTTGGTTGGTATGGTTGACTGGCACAAAAATTATTTACGCCGGTGTAGGCTGTTTTTGTTAACCGACTTATTTCCTGTACTCATCATGAATTCCTGCCGGGCAATCAGTGTGTGTGCCATTCTGACTTCTGATCCTGAAAAACGACAAGAGAATCGACTACAGCAGTCAAAACTCCGAATTTAGTTCATTTCCAACTGAATAGTACAAAAGCCGCTACAATAGTGGTTATGGATGACCGATTGGAATTCCCTGTGAAAGTCCGGAAGAGGAAACGCCTCTTTACACGATCAAATTCAGATCATGATACTGACCCCCGTTGCTCTGATTAATGAAATCAACTTTAGTCAATAGTTTGTGCCTGCTGTTATGGTTGCTTGTGAGCACGGTGTCGACTGCTCAGACAGGAGAAACAGTAAGCGATTCTGGCGTCGATAAAAACCCGACTCAGGTAGTGAACGAACTATCTGATCGGATCCAAAAAAAGAAAGACAAGCGCAGCCAGCTGATCACCGATGCCCGCCAACAGAGCAGGCCACTCACCAGTGATGAAGAGACAGATTTTGCTGAGATCACCTCCGACATAGAACGACTGCAAAGAACGTTATTACTTTCCGTCACCGGCGAATCAACGTTGGGTCGTTTGTATGAGCCACCACGCAAAGAGACCACATGGCAGGAGGATGTAGTAGACATTCTCAAGCCACTGGCAGATTCGGTAAAAAGCATTACTCGTCGGCCGAGAAAAATTGCCGAGTTGCGGGCACAGCTTGAGGCGGTAGAGCAAAAAGAACGCGGATTGGAAGATGCCATAGAGAAATTCAGTCGCATTGAAAAGAAAACGCTGAATGCACAAGCTGCCGGCTATGTTGATGACCTCTCTGTTGGCTGGCAGGATGATCTCCAACAGTTACAGCAAGAGAATCTAATAATTTCAAGTCAGCTGGCTGATCTTCTAGGCGATGATGAAGAACCATTTTCCGCCACAATGAAGAGTCTAAAAGCATTTGCACTCGGGTCAGGGCTCACCTTGGTGCTTGCCACGATTACCGCCATTGCTGTGTATTTTTTAATGCGGGCAGGGTGGTGGCTGTATTCGCACAAACTCGTCAGTAAAGATGTGCGCAGAAAAAGTACGCTTTTTCGAGTTTTCTCGTATAGCTATCACCTGATCACAGGATTCCTGGTCGTGCTCAGTGTGGTGGTAGTGATTTACATGCGGGATGACTTGCTGTTGCTGGCACTCGCGTTTTTGATACTCGCGGGAATCATATTCAATCTCAAACAGTTTATATTGGGGTACATGGCAGAGGCACGACTGCTGCTGAACCTGGGGAGTGTTCGGGAAGAGGAACGGGTGATTTACAACGGAATTCCCTGGCAGGTTAAGTCAATCAACCTTCATACGGTGTTACACAATCCAGCGCTTGAGGGCATTGTCAGGCTTCCACTGAGCGCTATTCAAGATCTGGTATCTCGCCCGGTAAAAAACAAGATCTGGTTTCCAACCAGTCGTGGAGACTACATCATTCTTCCCGATGGCACCTTCGGTCAAATAAAACACCAGACACCTGACGTGGTAGAACTTAGAGTAAGAGGAGGTATGGCACTTACCTATACAACCGATGCGTTTTACGCATTGAATATCGTTAATCTTTCCCGGCATAGCACTTTCGGTGTGTCAGTTACTTTCGGGCTGGACTATAGCCTTCAAAAAACCAGCGTGGTAGAAGTACCTGCAGTGCTCAAGGAGGCAATCAACAACAAGTTGGTGAGCGAAGGTTATGAAAAAGAGTTGCTTGGCCTGATGGTTGAGCTATCAGCCGCCAATACCTCTTCGTTAGATTTTCTAGCCTACGCAACTGTTGATAATAGTTTGGCGGGCAGTTACTACAAGCTACAACGTTTGATGCTGCAAACCTGTGTAGAGGTATCTAATGAGCAGGGCTGGACAATACCGTATCCGCAACTTGTAGTACACAACGCATAGCGTAAGGTGCATAACTGAGTGGCTTGACGAGCTATACATCCCTGGCTCACGCTGGCGGGTGTGTTGACGGGCACTGCAAACAAACATTCTGCAGGAAACCCGACGCGTGAGCGAGTGTTAGCGCATACAGGGAAGAAAACACAGAGGTTCATTCCGTGAACCTCTGCGCCTACCTGCAGGACCTAACCTGCATTATTCACAAGGCGACCAGCTAATTAGGCGCTAAGTCTTTATATGCAGTGTATTAAGGCGATAAACGGGATATTTCGATTTAGCAGTGTGTCTATTCGACACCAGAGAAAACCTCGCGTCACATCTCAGCCGATCCGCATCGCTAGTGGCGGGCCACGCTTCTCAGGCGATCAGCTGACCTGTTTAGCGAGATTTCCTCTGGCTGCCGAATCCTCATGAATAATGCAGGCTAAAAGCCTGCAGCGATGTCCATATCAAATGCATCGCCGATGCCGTCGCCAATGGCAGACACTTGATTTCCTATGT
>CALGJU010000086.1 GCA_937928685.1 uncultured Granulosicoccaceae bacterium | reverse complement strand
AGAGCTGGCAGATATAGATGCGACGGGGAACCTGTCAGTCACAGCAGTGGACGCAATAGATGACGGCGTAGTGACCGGTACTACAACAGATGTAGACGTGGTCGGTACAAGTACATTGTTATCGAGTAGTGGTGCGAACGTCACGCTAGACGACAACACAAATGAGTTTGTGGGAGCGGTGTCAGCGTCAGGAACCGATGTCACTCTGGGAGACGCCAGTGCGATAGAGCTGGGCAATATAGACGCGTTGGGTAATCTCGTGATAACAGCAGTGGGCGCGATAGACGATGGAGCAGAAACGGCACTGGATGGAGATGTAGATGTTACCGGCACGAGTACATTGGTATCTAGTGGTGGTGCGAATGTGATCCTAGACGACACCACGAATGAATTTGTAGGAGCAGTGACTGCCTCAGGAGCGGATGTGGCACTGGGAGATGCAAGTGGAATTGAGCTGGCAGATATAGATGCAACAGGAGATCTGTCAGTAACAGCAGTAGGTGCTATAGATGACGGTGCTCAGACGGCCCTTGATGGAGATGTCGATGTCACAGGCATTAGCACATTAGTATCAAGTGGTGGTGAAAACGTTACAGTAGACGACAATACTAATGAATTTGTAGGAGCAATATCAGCAGGTGGAGCGAATGTCACAGTTGCGGATGTAAGTGCGATCGAGCTTGGAGATATAGACGCGACAGGTGATTTGTCAGTAACAGCGGTAGGTGCAATCGATGATGGTGCTCAAACAGCGCTTGATGGGGATGTAGATGTCGCAGGTACGAGCACGTTGGTGTCCATATCAGGTGCGAATGTCACGGTAGACGACAACACAAATGAATTTGTAGGTGCAGTAGCAGCCTCAGGAGAAGATGTTGCGCTGGGAGATGCGAGTGCGATCGAGCTCGCCGATATAGATGCGACAGGGAATCTGTCGGTGACAGCAGTGGGTACGATAGATGATGGTGCGCAGACAACAGCTGATGGTGATGTAGACGCCGGTGGAACTAGCACGTTGGTATCGAGTGGTGGAGGGGACGTTTCAGTAGATGACAATACGAATGATTTTGTAGGAGCGGTGACGGCCTCGGGAGCAGATGTGGTGCTGGGTGATGTGAGTGCGATCGAGCTGGCTGATATAGATGTGACCGGAAACCTCGCAGTAACAGCGGTCGGAGCGATAGACGACGGTGCTCAGACAGCGCTTGATGGAGATGTAGATGTCGCAGGTACAACTACGTTGTTATCGAGTGGTGGTGCAAGCGTTACGATAGACGACAATACCAATGAGTTTGTTGGTGCAGTATCGGCTGATGGAGCGAATGTCTCAGTTGCGGATGTGAGTGCGATCGAGCTTGGAGACATAGATGCGGCAGGTAATCTAACAGTCACAGCCGCAGGTTCAATAGACGACGGAGCCGAAACAGGTCTTGAGGGAGATGTCGATGTCACAGGTACGAGTATGTTGGTGTCGAGCGGTGGAGCGAATATCACAGTAGACGACAATACGAATGAGTTTGTAGGAGCGGTATCAGCGGATGGTGCGGATGTCACGCTGGCAGATACGAGTGCAATCACACTAGGTGATATAGATGCGGTCGGCAATCTGTCGGTGACATCAAATGGAACCGTAACAGATACAACGACTGAAGCCATAACAGTAACTGGTATGACCACGTTAGACGCAGGAGTGTTTGATATACAGCTGGATAATTCAGCAGCACATGATTTTGCGGAAACGGAAAACTTCAATGCAACGGGTGGAGATATCACCGTAGAGGACGTGGATGGTATTCAGCTGGGGGTAGTGACACTGAATTCCAATATCGATCCGACCATAAATACCGGTAATGGAGATCTAAATCTGGTGGCAGGCGGTACTGTCTTACAGGGTGGCGCTCTGACTTCTCCTGGTACAGTCAATATAACGGCTCAAAATGCTGCAGGAACAGACTTCCATGATGTGGAACTCACCAATATAGGGAATGCGATCACAGGAGCGATCACAGTACCTGACGCAGAGGATGTGTTGATAACCAACAGTGCGCCTACCGGTACTGTGCTAGGTGCAATCACAACAAATGATGATTCAGCTGGGTTGGTGGATTTAACCATAAACAATGGTAGTGACGGAGATTTCGAAGTTACTTCAGCGGGCCCGATTTCGCAGTTAGCGGGGACTGGGCTGATTATCTCTGGAATGCCAAATATTGATGCCGGTACTAATAGCGTTACGCTAGATGGGCCTAATGACTTTCCGGATGTAGGAAGTGGAGCTGCGCTTGAGATAGTTGGTGGTGAAGTAACAATAACCGATATAGATAGTCTCAGATTAGGAGTGGTAGAGGTAGTATCTATAGAAGCTAGATCAGAAAATGGAGATCTTGAGGTGTCGGATGACATCACCGCGAATGGTGGTTTGATTGACCTCTCTTCGAGTGAGAGCATCACAGTGAATAGTGGTGTAGCCATTAGTAATTCAACTGGCAACATAGAATTAGTGGCAGATGATAGTGTCTTTATTGACCAGGCAACGTTTAATTTGGTCACTACAGGTTCAGATGATACTGGTGATCTGGTCATTACTGGTGACAACGATGTTACTGTCACTAATACAGATATAAACGTAACGCCTGGGGAAGGAGGGCTAGCTGGAGAAGTGACAACTACTGCTATAGATGGCACTTTGGATTTAACCGGGACTGACATAGTCAGTGTAAACAGAGGGGACACTGATGCCGGGGCGTTTGAATTTAGTGCGGATCAGGTAATTCTTGACAATCAGGTGTTTGCCTCTTCCGGTACGGGTTCTGGTGATTCAGCTGATATAATCGTGACTACTCCCGAGCTAGTAATTATAAATAACGGATTGTTGAGTACGAGAACCGACGGCCCTGGTAATGCGGGTGACATAACTATAAACAATCAGGGAGGTACGGTTAAATTAAATACAGGTGGCAGAATTGACTCAAGTAGTTCGCGAACTGATGTCAATGATGTTGCCGACACTGGAGCGCCGGGGCGAATAATAATTAGGGACACCACGCTTGTTGAGGTTGATGCAACGTTAAATCCGGATGTTGTCGATCATATTAGTGATGATGCTGATGCTCTTGATCCAAACACAGGCGAAAGCGTACGGTCCAAAATTACAACTTCTTCGGGTAGGCACGCTACGTTGGGTGATTTAGCGCCAACGCGTATAGAAGAAATTGGTGATATAAGGATTATTGGCAGTGATTCTAGCGTAAGTGAAATATTGCTTACTGGTGTGGGTGAAGAAACGAATCCACATGCTGTGTTAGATGCGTCTTCCAGTGGCGAGATAGACGCGGGAGATATATCACTGATAAATATTACAGAATTACAGTTAAACGAATTTGCAATTAGTAGTAAAGCTGTTGGTGAAGAATTGAACGCCGGCAATGGAGGAGATGTCTTCATACAGTTAGACATGTTCGAGTTGACGAATGGTGAGGTTACGACAAGCACCACGGGTCCCGGTGACGCCGGTGACATAAGGATTGAAAGCAAACAAGCACAATTGTCAGGCGGGGATGTATTAAGTACTTCCGGCCCTAAAGGCTCAAGCAATGCTGGAAATATCGAAATAGTTGTGGATGACGATGTGTCTCTCACTGCTGCCAGTGAGGTTTCCTCAAGCTCATCTGGTAGTGGTAACGCCGGTCGAGTATCGGTGACTGCAAATAATCTAGATATTCTGGATTCAAGCAAGATTGTAAGTGAAACGACCACTTCTAATAAAAATTACAGAGCCGATGCGGGTAAAATAGAGCTCGTCATAGAAGACACACTCACCTTGTCTGCGGGAAAAATATCTACGAGTACAACAGCCAGGAGTAATACACCTGAAAGCCTTGGTGAGATTGAAATTAGTGCGGCTGTTCTCGACATCACAGATAACAGCAGTATCATCAGTAAGACGACTGGTCCTGGTGGTGCGGGCAGTGTCGCTATTGACGTTGATGCAATAAAGCTTATTGAATCTAAAATTGAAACTACTACCACCGATACAGGAAATGCGGGAAATATTTCTATAAATTCTAGTGATGATGCGGTGGTGCAGGCAAGTACTGTCTCCTCTAGTTCCGCTGGTAGTGGAAACGCTGGTGAGGTGACAATCGAATCTCAAAATCTACTTGTAGCGGAAGGTAGCATAATTTCGAGTGAAACCACATCTACAGATGCTTCGGTAAAAGCAGATGCGGGTAGAGTAGTGATAGAAGTGGAGGAGGATATTACGCTGACGGACAGTAGTATTTCTACAGCAACGGGCACCTCCAACTCGGATGATGCAGTACTTGGTGAAGTTGTGATTACTGCAGAGAACTTAGTTACGGATAACGGAAAAATATTTGCCAATACAACTAATTCCGGTGATGCTGGAAGCGTTGATATTAATGTTGAATCAGCAAGTTTTGTTGATAGTGAGATAACGTCATCGACCAGCAGTACAGGTAGTGCAGGGGACATTACTATAGATGCTGAAGTTATCTCGGTGGTGTCAACTGAAATTACTAGTAGTGCAGACGAAAGCAGTACTGGTGATGCTGGTGAAATCGCACTGACGTCAACCGCTGACACTGTTGTGACTGCAAGCAATATAACATCAAGTACCGCAGGGTCCGGTAATGCCGGTGAGGTGACAATTGCATCTCAGAATTTGGTTGTAGAAGAAGGGAGTAATATTTCCAGTGAAAGCACGTCAACTGATACTTCTGTAAGGGCTGATGCCGGTAAAGTAATGATAGAAGTCAGAGAAGATATCACTCTGACAGATAGTAATATTTCAACGGCCACAAGCACCTCCAATTCACCAGATGCCACACTTGGTGAGGTGGTGATCACTGCCGAAAACCTTACTGTAGATAAAGGTGAAATAACGGCCGAGACGACTAAATCCAGTGATGCCGGTAGCATTGACATTGATGTTGAGACAGCTAGTTTTGTTGACAGTAAAATAACTACATCAACCAGCAGCATAGGTAGTGCAGGTGACATCACTATAGATGCTGAAGGTATTTCGGTGGTGTCTACCGAAATCACTAGTAGTGCAGGCGAAAACAGTACGGGTGATGCTGGTGAAGTTGCACTGACGTCAACCGCTGATACTGTTGTGACTGCGAGCAATATAACTTCAAGTACCGCAGGGTCCGGTAATGCCGGAGAGGTAAAAATTAAGTCTCAAAATCTGGTGGTAGTAGAGGGGAGCGAAATATCTAGTGAAAGCACGTCAGCTAATACCTCTGTTGGTGCTGATGCAGGGAAAGTAACGATAGAGGTCACGGATAATATCACTCTGACGGATAGTAGTATTTCTACTGAGACAAGTACTTCCAATTCACCTGATGCCATACTTGGTGAAGTGGTGATAACAGCAGAGAATCTAATTGCGGATTCCGGAAAAATAACCAGCAGCACATTTGGCTCTGGTGACGCAGGCAACATCACCATAAATGTCAATCAGACGAACCTCGTTTCGAGTGATGTATCTACTTCTACATCAGCAGCCGGGCATGCTGGTAGTGTGAGTCTTAATTCCGGTGATATCAACATTGTCGCGACCACCATCGCCAGTGTTGCAGAAAGTGGTAGTAGCGGTGATGCGGGTATTGTAACGATTGATAATGCAGTTTTGGATGAGCAAGGTGCATTTGTTCAGCGTGGCGTGCTTGCGATTGAGGATGGTGGAACTGTTACATCCAGTTCAGACGGTACGGGTGCTCCTGGTCAAGTAATCGTACAAAACAGCGAGAGAATTTTGGTTGGCGGTAACATCTCTACGGAAGCTGGAGCAATAGCAGGTGGCAGTGCTTTTGGCGGCAATGTTTCTATCCGAGATAGCTCGGGATTAATACTAGGCGAAGGCGGTGTAATCAGTCTGGAAAGCAACGGGGAAAGCGCGGCCGGAAATATCGATATTGAGCTGGAGGAGTTGACGCTTGCGGGTGGAAGATTAAGCACGAGCTCAAAGGGTACTGGCAACGCAGGAAACATTTCACTGGATATAGAAAAGACGCTAATGCTGACAGAAGGTACTGTCATTGAGAGCAGGACGATTAATGAAAGCGGTATTCCTTCAAAAGCAAATGCAGGTACCGTCACTATTAGTGCGGAAGATATTGTGATTAGTGGGGGTACACAGATATCGACTGAGACTGAAACAGATAGTCAACTGCCAGCAAATATTTCGATTAACGCAAGCAATAGTCTTCAAATTGTTGATAGTGAAGTAACCAGTAGTACCAGTGGTCCCGCGGACGCAGGTACTGTTGATATCAGTGGAACCGAAGTGTTGATAGCTGGTGAAAGTATGATATCTACCAATACGAATACAAGTGGAAATGCCGGCGATATAAAAATAAGTGTGTTTGAATCCCTGATTGTAGAAAATAGCGAAGTTAACAGTTTATCCCTTGAGTCAGCGAGTGGGGACGCTGGAAACATTGTAATTGACAAAACTTCTACCGAAACGGAAACAACCGTTGTTCTTAGTGGTAATGGTTCTGTTTCTTCAAGTTCCATTGGTTTCGGTGATGCTGGAACGATAGATATTGGTACAAATACACTGACACTGATTGGTGAAAGTAATATAAGAAGCGAAACCACAAGCGAGAGCCCGTCAAATGCTGTTGCTGGGTCTATAACAGTTAATGCTCCTGACCAGGTCCTGGTGTCTGAGGCGAGTTCAATCTCCACCAATACAAACACTAACGGAAGACAGGCACTAACTGCCGAGATTTCTATTCTATCTGGTGAGGTACTTGTTTCTGGCGGCACTGTTCAGAGTGATAGTTCTGGTACAGGCGCGGCCGGGGCTATAATTATTGATAATGCTTCGAGTCCTGAAAATGAAGGCCCGGGACGTGGAAGAATTCTGGTAACCGACGGTGGAGGGATTTCTTCAAGTGCTATTGGAGAGGGCGCACCTGGTAGTGTAACAATACGGAACAGCAGCAATATACTGTTGGCAGGTACAACGGACTTGTTTGGTGAAATATCTTCAGGAGATATCTCTACCGAGGCTACCAATGGCGTGGTGAGTGGCAGCGTAACTATAGAAGATAGTGATGAGTTGATAATTACCGGTGGCTCAGGCATCAGTCTGGAGACAAACGGCAGTGGGCCAGCCGGAGATGTTTCCATAAATATTGATGAGAGCCTTGTTATAGCGGAGGGTGGTTCAATATCCTCCTCTAGTAATAAGCCCGATGGAGGCGTTGGGGGCTCAGGTGACGCTGGAAGTATCTTCATTAAAGCGAAAAGCTTATCTTTATCTGATGAAAGCGCAATAGAAAGCTCAGCCAATGTTGAGGGTAGCAGCGCCGCGCCAGGTACCGTGGATATTCTCGTGAAGGAAAATATTACGATAAGTGGCAACAGCCGTATCTCAACATCTACAGTCAGTGATAAGCCAGCTGTTGACGGCACAATCGTAGACGGACGAATTGATATTGCTGCTACTGATATCACCATCAACGAATCGGAAATTACCAGTGAAACATCCGGTGGTGCAAATGCCGGGGAGATCGGATTGCTCGCAGCTGGTTCGTTAACACTTTTATCTGAGAGCAGGGTTTCTTCCAGTTCATCTGGTGATGGAAGTGCCGGTTCGGTTTCGGTAGCGGCACAGTCAGCGAGTTTATCGGGAGCAAGTGTTATAGAGAGTTCTACATCGAAACCTCTTTCAGCTTCATCGGAGATTAATGCAGGTACGGTCGCGCTTAATGTAAGCGAAGATATCCAGTTATCAGACAAAAGCCGTATCTCAACTAATACGGTTGCAAACGGAATGAGTCCAGCTGCGGTGGAAATTACCACTGTTAGCGGAGATATATTGCTCTCCGATTCTTCTGTAACTAGTGAGACATCTGGTGAAGGGGAGGCTGGAGGTATCAAAATCAGCGCGAGCGACGGGGATGTATTACTTTCCCAGAATAGTTCGATTTCATCGAGTTCTGAAGGTCTTGGGGATGCTGGTGAAGTATCTCTAAATGCGATTAATGTCAACCTGTCAGACAATAGTGAAATTCAAAGTACTACGGTGATTGGTAACAGTGATGTAGAGCCAGAAGACCACGACGCCAATGCGGGTAAGGTCGAAGTAGTAGCCGTTGACAACATAAATTTGGCATCCAGCACTATTTCAACCAATACAGCAACAGCTGGATCTGCTGATCTTGAGTCGGCAAAGGTTATTCTTGTTGCAAAAACTGGCGATGTAATTTTGTCAAAGTCTTTTGTAACCAGTGAAACCAGTGGTTCTGGTAGTGCGGGTACGGTAGATATTCAATCACCACTTGGTTCGACTCTTCTTACAGATGGAAGCTCGGTATCTTCCAGTACATCCGATGCTGGTAGTGCTAGTACAGTTACAGTGGAAACACCTGAACTGATAATAAGTGATTTAAGTTTGGTTCAAAGTGCAACAACAGGTAGTGGGCCAGCCGGTGAAGTGGTAATTGACAACACTAATGTTGATCCCGGGAGTGATGAAACAAGTAGAGGATTGCTAACCCTTAATACTGGCGGCAAGATAACCTCCAGTAGTGATGGAGGTGGAGCTGCGGGAAGTGTGACAATCAAAAACAGCGAGACGATAAGCTTAATCGGTCAGTCGATTGTCGATGAAAATGGAGACGAAGATCCTAACCTTCAAACACAAATATCTATCCAGGCATCTGCTTCAACGCAACCGTCTAGTTCAACGGCTAAGATTTCTATTGTCGACAGTGGATCCTTGGTAGTTACATCTAAGGGCTTGATAAACGCAACTACCTCCGGAGCGGCAGTGGGTGGTGATGTAACAGTTGATGTAAAGACTGTGCAGCTTGACGAGGGGATAATTTCAAGCGTAACCGAAAAATTAAATGGCCAGGGAAATGAGTTAGTTGCAGGTGATGCAGGTAACATAAGTATCACGACGTCAGATGAAGTTAATCTCGTTAATAGAAGTGAAATAGCCTCAAGTTCTGCCGGTGATGGCAATGCAGGGAAGGTCAGTATTACCGCCAAGACTGCCACTGTAAGCAGCCAGAGTCGGATAAGCAGCGATGCGCTGGGGAACTTGGATGCAGAGACATTCGCAAACGCTGGAACTGTTTCGGTTAAGACCACTGGTGGTGATTTTCAAATAGATTCCGAAAGTAGCGTATCTACGAACACTGCCTCGACCGGAGAGAGTGCTGCTAGTATCGATATTGATATCTCAAACGGTTCGTTGATAGTTACTGATGGTGCAGCGGTGTCGAGTGGTACTACTGGTGCAGGCCCGGCGGGAGACATCGATGTACGTTCCGATAAGCGGGTTGATATTTTCAACCGAGGTGAGATCTCCTCAAGTTCTAATGGAGCTGGTGTACCTGGCACGATTGCCGTGGAAGCATTTTCACTGACTATCGACAGCAATACTATACCTGCAACTGAACAAGAAGCGGTTGTTGCTTCCGGGCTGCTTAGTGATGATGACTCTGAGAGCACTCCGGTTTCAAAAACACGTACTGGTCTTTTTACTGAATCCAGTGGTGAGGAGACAGTTGATTCCAATGGTGACGAGTCAGGTAAAAAAGGTGGATCCATTGAGATATTGGTTGAAGGGCTGACTGCAATTCGCAATGAAGGTCAGATTAGCGCCAGTGCCACGGAGTCGGAAAACCAGAGTGGGTCAATTGAAATAAAAACCAACCGCCTGGTAGTAGACGGCGCTGACAGTTGGGAGCGGGAGTTAGCAGAAGCACGGGCGTTTGCTGCGGAAAATGATAAAGACATAATCAGGCCGGAATTGCAGCATATTACGGCCTCCAGTGAGTTTGATGGTACCGACGGGAGCGGCGGAAACATCACAATAATTGCCACTGGTAATAACCTTGTCAAGCCTGACGCAGCTGTGGATCTGAACGGAGGCGCAGAAATAACTGCCTCATCAGCCGGAACGGGCCCCGCGGGTCAGATAGATATTCAGGGAGAGTCTATTCGAATCGCAAACAGAAGTATTATTAACAACACTAATGTTAATTCGGATGATTACAACGAAGGTCAAAATAATGGTGGTTCGATCACGATCGGGACAATCAATGTTGATGAAAACGGTGAACCATTACCTGTTGGAGCACCTGGAAGGTTTGAACCTGGTTCGAAAATAATTCTCGAAGATGGTTCAGAGATTATTTCAGGTTCCAAGTCAGGGGATTCCGGAGAGATTAAAGTGAGTGCCGAAACGGTCATGATCAAAAGTGGCTTGATCGAATCGACCACCGAAGGGCGGGCGTCGGACAGAAGCACATGCATGGGTTCGGTGTGCCAACCGACTGCAGGCGATATTGTTCTCAATAGTGATGCTCTTGCATTGGATGGAGCGTTTGTACAGGCTAATGCCGATGAGGGTGATGGTGGTTTGGTGAAGATTAATACCCGTGTTACGACCTCTCGGTTTGGGGTGAATCTGGGTGGTGATCGCGTTACAAGGCCTGATTTCAACGACGATATACAAGTGAGGGGAAGTGTTATACAAGCGGCATCTGCATCGGGAATCACCGGAGAGGTCAGAGTAAGTTCACCCGTTTTTGATGTAAACGCCGTTGTTAATGACCTTGATTCTACCTTTATCGATGTGACCGATCTGGCGCGTGATCCTTGTGCTGCATTTGTTAAAGGAGCCCCAAGTTCATTAACAACTCCTGGTATTGGTGGGTTGCCACTGGTCGGTTCAATTCTAGGTACTACAGACGTGACTACGGAGTTGCTGGATATTCTGGACAGCTTTACTGAATCGAGTCCGAAAGATAGCACCAAAAAATACATCGATAAAGGGTTTCTATTTGTCCCTGCAGACAATGATTCGCAAGGAGAAAGTGTTTTTTCAATGGCAGACACAGATGCACTTGGCCATGATTGCGAGGGAGCGAACTAATGAATTCTCTATTCAAACTAACGCTGGTAAGCATTGCTGTTCTTCAAAGTGGTTTAAGTGGTATTTCCACTGTACGAGCTGATGAGGTAACGTTTCTCGAAGTAACATCAGCTAGGGATTCCGGGGAACCCATGTCAAACCGGGTTCATTCTGAACTCAGTTTCACGGAAACAATCGTCAACGATGGAGGAGGTGGTGAGCAATCTTCGTGGACGGTATTGTCGGTTGAGTCAGATTCTATTGAATCACCATCAGGCACGAGTAATCCAACTGTTCTCAGCAAGACGACCATCGATAAAGAACTAAATAGCATTCCTGCAACAGAAATAAAACCGCCAATGGCGGCAAAAGATGATGTGGTCCCGGTGGTAACTACTACAGAGGTGGTCTTTAGGGAAGAGTCACCGGCGCTGGCAGCAGCACGGCCTGTTCAGAGGCAGGGTTCAGCGGAATTTCAAGCTTTAGAAGAGCAGATAAAAAATAAACTGGGAAAGCGCAATGACTTGGCTATTCTTCGGCAAGCTCAGGCTAATGCGGCGGACCTGGAAAAGCAACAGGGCCGTCTGATACTGTTAACCAACGTAGCGGTCGAAGGGAATACCGTTCTTGATGAGATGGCGTTGGATACAGCATCAGCACCCTTTGTCGGGCGACGAATTAAATTGTCAGATCTCGAAGAATTAAGGGTGCAGCTCAGTAGGCTTTATGTTGAAAAAGGCTACATCAACTCTGGCGTAGTTTTACCGGATCAAAAAGTTGAAAACGGGAATATTGTATACACTGTTGTCGAGGGGTCTCTCGCAGAAGTTAATATAGAGGGTGAGGGTTCATTAAGGGAAAAGTACATCACCGACCGCATAGCGCTAGATGTTGATAAACCGTTTAACACTATTGCACTACAGGAAAAATTCCAGCTACTACTCGATGATCCGTTAATAGAACGATTGGATGGAAAGCTTCGTACCCTTCCTGGTCGTGGTTCAAGCGCACTGGACTTAAAGGTCACTCGCGCGCGTCCTTATGATTTCTCAATAGTTACCAGTAACCATGGAACCCCTAGTCTGGGTGCAGGGCAAGTATTTGCCACAGGCGTTATGCGCAATATTTCAGGATTTGGCGATACTCTGGGAATTACAATTGGTGGTAATGGTAACAAGTTTAATTTCACAACAGAGTATGAAGTTCCAATCAGAAGTGATGACACCAGAGTGCAGGTGCGGCTCACTGCAACCGATAGCACCGTTGCTGAAGAGCCATTGGATACTATTGACATTGAGAGCAGCTCTCTCGGTGCTGATCTATCGATAACACGGCCGCTAAAGCGCACTATTAAAGAGTCGATGGTCGCAGGTACGGGGATTTCTATTCGCAGTAGCAGCAACTCTCTACAAGGTATACCGTTTTCTTTTTCAGCGGGTGAGGAAGACGGTAGTAGTAAAGTCAGTGTAGCCAGAGTGTGGCAGGAGTATGTACGTCGTGGGGATTCGGATGTGTTGGCAGCCCGAGCCGGCTTGAATCTCGGACTGGATATGTTTGGCTCTACTGTCCATGATGATGATCGCCCTGATAGTGAATTTCTTACAGCGCAAGCACAGCTTCAATATGTCAGGAATACGTTTGAAGAGCGCGCTCAGATGATTCTCAGGCTGGAGGGTCAGATAGCCAGCAGAAAGTTACTGCCGCTTGAACGTTTTTCATTGGGTGGTGCAGGTACCGTACGCGGTTACCGTGAGAACGAATTGGTTCGGGATCAAGCGGTCTTTGCATCGGCGGAACTGCGTTACCCATTTTATAGGTCCGCAGATTTTGGAACATTTCAGTTAGCACCCTTTGTTGATATCGGCTATGCGAGAAACAAAACGTTTTTCATCGCGGATGAATTTCTTGCCTCGGTTGGGCTGGGTCTTTTATGGGATCTTGGAACGCATCTATCCGGTGAGCTTTATCTCGGCGCTGGTTTGAACGACGGTGAACGCGCTGAGCAGGAGGATTTACAAGATCACGGTGTACATTTAAAAATTGTAGCTAAGTATTAGCCTTTTTATATATCAATAGACAAACCCGGCGATCCGATTATGAGAATACCTAATATTTCTACTACCTACAAAACAATGCTTTCGATAACAATAGCGGCATTGCTATCTACTGCTCCGGTTACTGCCCAGACAGATCCATCATCCTTGCCGGCCGAATCTACTGAAGCTGCAGCGATAGATGGGGATTTCCGAGGTGCCATCAGTCAATGGTCGCCAGTTATTTTACGAATGCGCTCAACCCGAGATGCTGAGAATAGTGAAAAGACCTCGGAGAGCCATCGCCTGATAGGGTTGTCACTAGCAAAATTGTTGTTGCGAAGAGGGGAGGCCTATTTGCGTCTTGGTTTTTACAACCGCGCAAGTAGTGACCTGCAAGAAGCTTCCGTGTTAAGTGAGGAATTGGCTTTGCCGGTACTGAAATCAATGGTGCTTGGGTCGCTTGGTGACCTTCATACTGCAGCGCAGAACAACAGTTCATTTCAAGCGACCAAAATCGAGCCTGGTACTTTGTATGAACAGAGTTTTACGCTTGCGAACGATACGGGCATTCCGGCCTTGATGTCTGCCGCCGGGGTCAGGCTTGGTACCTGGTACTTGAACAAAGGCGACATACAGCTTGGCTTTGGTACTCTGGAAGACGCAGTGTTCAAAGCAGCTTCTACCAATAGCTTACTGTTGAGGGCTGATGCCGGTGTTAAATATGCCAAGGCAGCTCGCTTACAAGGATATGAATCTGATGCTCCCGAAATATTACGTGTGGCATTAGAGCAAATTGAAGCGATGCCAGAAGGGTACTCTCGAGCTGAGTTATTTCTGGCCGCTGGTCGTGAAGCACTGGAAGTGGGTGATGCCACTGCCAATAACCTGGGTGTGCCAGCGTTTGAAAAGGTCATTGCGATGGCAGGTTCATTGGCGGACAAGCGCATGATCGGCGTTGCGTTTTCAGAGCTAGGTAATTGGTACTTAACATCAGGTGAAGAAGTAAAAGCAATAGAAATGTTTGAGCGTGGTGTGGGGGTTTCTGCTGACGCACATGATTTAGCCATTGATTGGGAGTGGCAGCTTGCAACGCTCTACCGTGAACGTGGAGACTACACCAGTGCTGTTGCTGCCTATCGCAGGTCAATCAGGCATATTGATAGTATTCGTGATGATATTCCAGTGTCTTATGAGCAAGGCCGATCATCTTTCCAGGTAACACGTGGACCAATCTATCTTGAGTTAGCAGACTTGCTGATGCAGCAATCCGATGAGGCAGCGACCTTTGATCAACAGCAAGTGTTGCTCTCTGATGCTCAGTTCATAATGGAAGAGCTCAAAAGATCAGAATTACAAGACTACTTTCGAGACACCTGTGTAATCGAGCAGTCCAATCCGATCGGTAATGATCTGTCTGAATCTGCGGCCGTTGTCTACCCAGTGATACTAGAGAATCGCTTAGCCGTGCTGTTGAGTATTGATGGTGTTATCTATCATTACTCAACACCGGTAAGTGCAAGTGAATTAAAGAAAGAGGTGAGTAATCTTGCTGATCTTCTGCGTTCGCCTGGATCTGGTGGCGCACATTTGGCACCGGCCGAGCAAGTTTATAGTTGGGTGATGGCGCCAATGGAGGAGCAACTTGCGAAGAGTGATGTCAGCACATTGCTCTTCGTTCCTGATGGTGTTTTACGGACAATACCGATAGCAGCTCTATGGGATGGCAATAAATACTTGATCGATAGTTATGAAATTGCCTCTGCACCAGGATTGACTTTATTAAATGCGGAGCCTCTACAAGATACAAAGCGGCGCACGCTTGCAGCCGGAATGAGTTTGCCCGGCATCGCTATTCCTGAGCTGCTTTCTGATGATTATTATTCAGATGTACTTGATAGCATCCCGGCAAATCAAAACCAGACTACCCGAGGGACCGGAACTGAATTGCGGTCTACTGGCGTTGATGAGCAGATCAGGGAGTGGCATCGATTGTCCGCGGTGGCTGAGGAAGTAGAATTGCCCGCGAGTTATAAACTGCCATCAACAGTGCTTCTTGATGAGGAATTTAGCTTTGACGCATTTAAAAAAGAGGTGCTCAACAAGCCGTATCAGATTGTGCATGTCGCCTCCCACGGGAATTTCGGTGAAAATGTTGATGACAGCTGGATTATGGCCCATGACGAACTGATTGATTTAGGTGAATTAAGTGCCTTGTTTAAACCTAAGGAGTTTTCCGATAACCCTATTGAGTTGTTAGTTTTAAGTGCCTGTTCAACGGCGGCAGGCAGTGATCTGGCGCCATTGGGATTGAGCGGCGTGGCTTTGACTTCTGGGGCTAGAAGCGTTCTGGGGTCGCTGTGGTTTGTAGATGATGAAGCGACCAAAAATCTTATGGATGGTTTTTATAAAGCGATCTCTGTACCTGGTGCTAGTAAGGCTAGCGCGCTTCGAGACGCCCAATTAGGGGAACTAGAAAAGAACAAACGGCTTCACCCGTTTTATTGGGCTGCTTTTACTTTGATAGGAAATTGGCAATAATAGGTAAGAGGTAGTTTATAACTATGAGCCCATAGTCGTCGAGTGATCGACTATGGGCTTCATTTATGCCTCTTGCTCTATCGAACTACTTTGAGTTCCACGCGTCGGTTGAGCTGCCGTGCTGCAGCATTAGAGTTTGGTTGTAAGGGGGTTGTCTCACCGAAGCCTACTGCCTCGATTGCATCTGCTGGTAAACCGAATCGCTCAAGCAAATAGGCTTTGGCCGAGTTCGCGCGTTTTTCGGACAGATTGAGGTTGTAGTCTGCTTCACCCGAGTCATCAGTGTGTCCCTCAAGCAGCAAGGTAGGAAGTTTCCCGGTGCGTTGCATCACCATCAGTGCGCTTCCAAGGCTATCCAGGGAATTGACTCCTGATGGCGTAAGCCCAGCGGAATTAACCTGAAATTTGATATCCAGAGACAATGAGCCCGGATTTGCAGCAGGAGTAGTTCTAGCTTTTTGAACCTCTGCTAAAGACACCTCAGCTGGCTTTTTTATTCGCTTATTAGGTATAGCCGTTGTTGTAATAGAGTTTTTGACGGCGGCTACAGTTACCGGCTTTGCCGGAACAACAATGGGGTTTGTAGTATTTTTCTTGGTGGTCTCTCTATTTTTCTGCAAACGAGACACTTTCTTAACAAGCCCTCGTGTTTGGAGAGCAAGCGAACTGTCTTCGACAGTGAATTGGTATTCAGGTGCCTTTGCGATTAGATTTTTAGCACTAAATTGGGTGAGCGCTGTGACGAAATTTTCCACAGCTTCCATGTTGTAGTCCATGGCGTTAGTGTCTTTTCCATCTGGAAGGCCAATTTGGCCACCCGGAATTTGAGCGTCAGTTGCGAATGCAAACAGAGAATATTGCCCGACCGGTGCTTCAGCAGTGAACTGGTAATTTGCTTTACTTGCCGGTCCGGAGGGTCTGATTAGTTTGACTTCTCCGTAGGAGTCCACCAAAGCCAAAACAAAGTGAGCAGATGATGTAGTGTCTACTGAGATATCGACAGTGTCGCCTAGTGATACTGAATGATTGTCTCCCTGGCTAAAATCGTTAACCCACGCGCGGACTGTGGGCAGCGTCCAGTTTGAAGGTGCTGTTTCCAACTCGGCCAGTACTGTATTTTGATTTACTCCCAAAGCAGGGAGGCTCGACAAAGCAGTGCAGAAAACGAGAGTCGCAGCTGCTATTGTGCGACGTGTAATCGTAGCGGGTGATGTCTTGAGGGTGTTCACGAATTTCGCTCCTTTGAGGTGGTACGTCCCTATTGTCCAGTTGGTGTAACTTTGGACTACGTCAATTCTAACGCAATGCGTGGTCCGTGACCGTGAAGTCTCTGGCATTTATACTGATCAATTATGACATAGAAAAATGTGGCGTAATTTACCATGTGTTTTTAGTCATTAATTGCCCACACTGATTAATGTCCGTTTTAATCTGGTTTAGTTTTTAAATAACTCAGACATGGCTGTCAGGGAGTTTTCCATGTATTCGGAGAAGATCTGATGCTTTTTCTCACGCACTTTTCTCATTACTTTTACGCGCTGCAACAACTCGTCGACTTGGTCGTTATCGACTTCTTGTATGGGTAACACTGGCACCGGTGTTTCTGCATTAATAAAGGCTGTTGTTGAACTCTGTGCAACCGTGACCGCCGCTAATTCTTGATCTTGTGATTGCTCAACTTCAGCCGGGTTAAGCATCGTTATTACTTCGGGCTGTGCATTCTCTTGGCTTTGTTGCTGGGTTATTAGGTTATCCGGCGCGCTGTTAGTTGGCCATTCGTCTAGTGCCTCAACACAACGGAATCCGACATCGTCACCGGAGTACTCTTTGTCTTCCAGTCGTCGTACGGCTGCTCGTAGGTTGGCGACGTTGGTACTAAATCGAGAGCCCCCTTTAATAATTGCGTTTTTGTCCCCTGCGGTGTCACTTAGTGTCCATTCAGCTACGTTCCCGGATAAATCATAGAAACCGTCTTTGTTAGGTCGAAATGAACCGACCGGTGTGGGAATAATTTGTGGTAACGCAACACCACGATAGCTGGCGGCCTCTTCCCAACTATTGCCCCACGGGAAGCTATTGTCTGTACCGCCCCTCGCTGCGTATTCCCATTCGGCTTCGGTTGGCAGGCGTTTACCTATGGAAGTGCAATAACCGGATGCATCGTTGAAGGTGACATGGACAACGGGATATTTTGGATTATTTACTTGATACGCGTTGTGCCAAAAAGCATCGTCTGTGTAGTAACCTGAGAGTGGATCGTTTTCATCTGTGACAGCACTACTACGACGTTGCTCGACCTCGGTAGTGACGTTATTGGACTCTACGTACTGTCTAAATTCCCCGACCGACACTTCCTTTGAATCTAGACGATAGGGTTTTAGTGTGATGGTTCTTGTGGCCTCGTCAGCGTACCATTCCAGCGCACAGTCTTCGCTGTATTCTCTGCACAGTGTCAGAGCTGCATTGATTTGAGAATTACTGCTGCCAATGGTCACTTGACGAGGGCTAGAATAATCATTGGCAGCTGTCGATTGGACAGGCGCTATTATTAGCAGCAAAACTGATAACTTTATTGATTGCCCAAAAAGGGAAACCAAAAGACGTCTATTGGGAATTAAGGAGACTTTTCTTATCTTAGAAATAGGTTGGATTGTCATGGCTTTGGTCTTTTGTCCAGTTCTGATATTAAGAATTAACCACAGAGTCATATTGAGGGTGTAGGAGGCTGTCTGAGAACTATGATCTACTGCGGTCGCGATATTTTGGCCAGCGATTACGATCCTTTTCGTTAAAGAAGAATGACTATTCGCCTCTAACGATCAGAAATATCTGACTCAATATCTCACAACCTCGCTACGACCCTAGTTCTCGACAGACTCCTAGGTGCCTTTTTCCAGGTGTTCTTTAATCATAATTAGCTCGCCGTCGTTTGGGTTTATAAGAAGCGCCAGCGCGGTCATGTTTTTTGCTTGTTCGAATTGACTTCCTTTCACCGCCTTAATAATTGACGTTTTAAAAATTCCTGATAATTTGACCACTCTATTATCTGCAAGCGCCTTAGTTCTTTCTTCTTTTGCAAGTGAACTTAAACCGAGAAGTAGTTGTTCTTGTTCGTTACTGTTGAGGGATTCTTTATCTAGAATTATTTTTAGGTCTTCAAAGCTCAGCATAGATTCAGTCGCGCGAACTTTAGATATCAGTTTTTCTACCTCTTCGCTGGTGTTTGCTTGTGAGGCGATCGAACGCAAAGCGGATGAGAGTTTGCCTCTTAGTAGTTCGCTTGATTGCAAAAGGTTCAACTCTGCTATCTCGCGGTAATTCTTAAGCACATAGGATATACCCTCTATACCTTGTGGAGAGTTTGGATCGGCTTGCAATAGCTCTTGGTAGACGGAAGCCAATACACGTAATTCTGCGATTTCAGTTTGTATGCGTTCTGCAGGATCAGGTAGCCTTCCTGTGTTTGTTGGTTTCGGGAGCTCGTCCAGTAATTGTTCCGTCACAATAATAGGGTTGCTGCCTCGGTCAGCCTTATTTTGAGTGAACCACCATCCGCCAGCTCCTAGCGCCACCACTAATAAGCCGCCAATAATCAGCGGTATGCTGGATGCTGCTTTGGGCTCAGATCTGAGGTTTTTTTCCTCGTTCCTGATGCCAGTATGTGCAATGTGTGTGGTATCAATTCTCTGATGATGCTCGTGGTGAGTTGTTGTGTTTCGACCGGCGCTTTGGGGGACTGGTGACACAGCATGCCGGGTGCGTGGTTGTAGTCGTGTGGCATCATCGTCGACTGGGCTGGTATTAGGAGTATTTTGTGACACATTCATGGTGTGTTGTTTTGTGTCGAAGATACTCCGCCACTCTGCAAGTGACTGCGGACGTTCTTCGGGCTTGAGCTTCATTGCTCGATCGACTGCTACACAGAAGCTGTCGCTAATTTGCGCTGGCTGTAACGAACTGAGCTCCAATAGTGGGTCAGGTTTAGTTGATATCAATGACCCGCTGCGATTGAGTGCATCTTCGGGGCGCGAACCGGTAATACCGTGGTATACCGAAGCGGCCAATGAATAGATATCTGTCCAAGGCCCTTGTTCGCCAAAATTGGAGCTGTATTGTTCGATCGGTGTATACCCTTGACTCACAAGAGTGGTCATCTCTGAGGTTTCTTGCTGTGATGTTTGGCGGGCAGAACCAAAGTCGATAAGTACTGGACTGCCGTCAGATCGAATATATAGATTGCCCGGCTTGATATCTCTATGAATGAATCCTGCGTCGTGTATGTCTTGAAGTCCGTCCATGACTGGAAAGAGTAAGTCTTCGAAAAAAGCCTGGTTTAGTTGGCCACCGCGTTGTTTAAATACCTGATCCAGACTTTCGCCGTGCTCATACTCCATCACCATGTAAGCGGTATTGTATGCTTCGAATACGGTCTGTACTTGAACCACATTCCTGTGTCTGAATTTTGCAAGTGTGCGAGCTTCAGTAAGAAAGCTGCTCAATCCCCATTGATAGTCTTCTTCGTTATCGCCGGTTAATGGTCTTACGCTGAAGTCTTCATTTCGACATGCGAACATTGTTGGCAGGTATTCTTTGATTGCCACTTTTCGATTCAAGTTGGTATCGATGGCTAAGTAGGTCATCCCGAATCCACCGTGACCCAGGATCTCTTCTATGGTGTACCAGAGTAGCTCGTGGCCTAATGGGAGCGGCTGTGTGCCCATTGATTGTGTTTGATTGGTCATTTGTTCAATTCCCTGAGCCATCGACATCATATGCTGCGATCAGTATGCAATTGTTAGTGTGCCTGCCTGCTACATTCCTGGGAAAAGTACCGGACAAGTGAGTACTTTCATATGGCGAGCGAGGCAGTAAAGCGCTGTTGGGTCTTCCGACATGCTGCTTGCCATCAAAGAGTAGTGAATGATCAGTTAAAACCATTAGTTTGCCGTCACAAGGGTTAGTCCCAAATTGTCCCTGGCACCGCCAGCGAGGTAGGCCTCGTGTAGGGTCGTAATAAGAGCTTGATCATCTGCCGTTTCGGCATAGCGCCTTTGCAGTTCACTGTGCGATACCTCCTTGTATAGGCCGTCGGTGCATAACAGATACCGATCGTTTTTCTGTGGTATAAAATGGCTGTGTTCTACGTTCAGGTTGGACTCAGCACCCACGCCTCGTGTAAGTGTTTGAATATCTATCATTACGTCATCGATTTTCTGCCCACTGTTGCGCATATCGTCGATTAAGGTTTCGTAGCTGTGATCCCTTGTGAGCTGCGTTAGTACATTATTGCGAAATCGGTAGATTCGGCTGTCGCCAACCCAGCTACAAATGATGGAGTGTTTACTGCGGGTCAATATGGCGCAGGTGCTTGCAATAACACCTGCATCTTCTAGTGCGGCTTTTTCGACAAGTTCGTTGTTTGCCGTATTAAGAATCTGCACGATACGCTGTAGTGAAAAGCCCGAGTGGCTGCTTGGTGTGAATGATCGTAAGTGGTTCACAATTGCCTGGCTTGCGATATCCCCCCGGTGATGACCTCCCATGCCGTCAGCGACTGCCCAAAGTTGATGCTGTTCACTGTGATAAATGCTGTCTTCGTTGACGCTGCGAACCTTGCCTGTATCAGTTATTGTGTGACATTGCCAGAGCATAGGGTCAGTTGTCCCATGGTGCATCAGGCTGATCGCTATCGTCGTCAAGTTCGAGGAAGTCAGCTTCGTGTGGGAGCTTGGGATCAGTGGATTTTCGTAAAGGTTTGGTGTCTCCAGTGTCGTCAGTGGTCGGCTGTATCGCTATCGGGGCAGACACCACTGGGGTGAATATATTCTCCTCTCTGCGCTCTAGAGGCTGTTCTGGACTGATATTTACTGTCCACTGCTGAGGGCTGAAATTACCTATGAACAGATTTGAGCTGATAGATGCAGACGGCATCGCCTCGCAGATTAGTGTTTCTTGTGTCGAATTACTCAGTGGACTGGTGGACCAAATGCTGTAGGCCGAACACGAGGAGCGCAGTAGAGCCGTTGCGGCGTTTTTCCAGAACATGGTGTCATTTGTATCGGCGGGTGACGTTTGCCTAATGCACAAAGCGGCTTCTGCTGACGGTCTGCTAATGCTTGAACTGCTGTAAGAATCAGTTGAAATGGTAGTCGCCATATCAAGTTCATTAAGTGAGTCGTTGATGTCAGAGAAATCCAGATTGTTGTTAAACAACTGTTCAATAAGTTGCTCTGCGTGCACGAAGAAATTTTGATGCAACGCCAATGCTTCATCGGGAGGGCTGTTTGGTTCAATGTCTCGTGCAAGGCAAAATGGATATTCTCGTCCTACGGAGTCGGAGCTGGGTAGCATTAGCCCCACCCATGCACTTTCTCCTGCTATTCCGGTTGATAAGTAGAATCGATATACTGGTAAATTAAACCAGCTATTTTTACCGGTGGTCAGTTTGATCTGGTTGGAGACAGTAACAAGTTGTTGCGCCCAGTCGTCCCATGTATTCATGAAAGTGGTGGGAATCCTCCCTGATACAAAGTCCCCTCGCTGTGGCAACTTACCGCAGTAGCCGGTTGTATTCATAATGACCTGGGACAGCTGAACTGCCGGAGTGCGCGAGAAGCCAGAGGGTTAAAGCTACTGGATCTAAACTCCATATGTACGGGTCGCCCTCCGAAGCTGTAGTCCACAGATACTGCACTGCTGTTTATTTGTTTGAGCTGGCCACTATCGAGCATTCGCAATACAGCCCACGGGCCGTTTAGACTTATTCGTGATTGTGTTCCGGCGATGATTGGTTCAACTCGAATGGTTGCCTCAATACTTCCGCTCTCGCCTGGCCAAACAAAATTACTACCGCCCTTTAATGGTCCATGAAAAAACTCCATTTTTCTGTTGCCAATGGTCATGTACATTTGAAAGATAGATTTATCAACAATCAGGGTGCTAGGGTTAAGGCTAAATGTGAATGATGGGGTGGTCGTTTGTGATGAAAAGAAGGATTGCTTGATTTCATCAGCTAGCGCCAACTGCTTTAACGTATTGTTTGAAATGCACTGGGAATTTCCGCTACCAACCCATTTCCATTGCCTGGGATTTTTTTGCACATTGGTGGATAAATATTCATTTACGTATTGATCAATGATACCTCCGGGGCCAAAGAAACGGCCGAAGTCCTCAAGCGTGATTTCATTTGTGGCCCGTCGACTTATTGGGTAACGGTTGATCAATGCCCTTTCATAGAACGGGTAAACTTCCGACTCCCATAGCGCATTGAGTTGGGCGCAATAGCCGCCGCTGGACGCATCATTGACATCATTTGTTAAACTGCTAACCAGTTTAGCCACGGTCGGTGGGAGACGTTCTGCCTTCGCGCTGAGCTGTTGTATTTTCACTGCCAGTTCACTGGCTAGCTTGACATCGGTAGCGGCCCCAGGTGTTGTCGCCATGGGCAGCAGTTGTAAGTTCAGATCGGCTAGTTGCTGCAGCATGTTGTCCAGCTTTGAGCCGTTAGTCTCCCAGTTGTCTAAAAGAGTATGAAGCGGTTCGAAGTGTTCAGTGACAGGGTCTGTTAGCGGTTGGGTTACTTCATTCGGCGCTTTATCGCCTATAAGTGCTTTTAGTTTGTCTGTTCTTGAATTATTGTCGGGTGCGTCTTTGTCCTCTGGTGGAGGTTCAATGCTTAATGTGGTTTGCTTGTTGACAGCGATTAACAGGTTTTTTAGTGGGGAGTCTGAATCGGTAACCAGTGTGAGGAACTGCGCGAGCTCCTGCAGATTGCTTGCTTTTCTGAGTGACATTGATTCAAGCAATGTTTGCCAGTGATTTATGTATTCGTCGTAGTACTGGCGGGTAACGCTGTCTTTGAGTGCGGTGGCATCGTTGGCAGAGACTGTTGTCGCATACGGTCCGAGCACCCAAACATCGTTAGTGAGAGTTTCAGATACTTTGGACACTGAAGGCAGGAACCGGTTTTGGTACGCTTCAACGGTAAAAAATCCGGGTATTGATGTGTTGAAGGTTTTGTCACTGGAAAGTACCAATGCTCTTGCCAGGTCGCTTCCCGCTTCGTCCGTGAGCTTTATTGATGTGTTGACGACTTCAGCGTGATCTTGTTTTAGTCTGAAGTAGGCTCTTTTTTCAAGCGGTGTATTAGCTGCTACTTGCTGATACTGGTCAATAAGTGCCCGATCAAGAGGGCGCGGCAGGCGCAGTGGCTTTGTGCGAAATAACTGTTCGGTGTGTTTGATCAGTTCGTTCTTCTTGCTCGTTGCTATATTTCGAGGCAGATTCTGATCGTAATCGAAACGAAACCATCCAATGAGATCTTGGGCACTGTAGTGATCGCTATCGTCCAGCATCTGATAAGTTTTTAATGCTTCGAAAAGGAATTCGCTGTTCTCAGACTCAGCATGCATCTGATGTTCAAGACGTACCATGAGGCGCGCAAGCAAACCGTCAATGAGTAGTTCGTTATATTTTCTTGTTGCCCGTGATCCTATGGCTTTGCCTTGATAAAGGCCAGTCCGTTTAAGTAAGAAGCCCTCATCGGTTTCTGTGGTATCAAGGGCGCGCGCATCATTTAGAATTGAGGAGATTTCCAGTAAATCAAGACTGTCGGTTGGTAATTCGTCTATGTTGGATTTCAAGCTGTCTGCAGATGAGACGATCTCATCCATCATGGCAACGTTTTTTTGGTGTGACATGCCCCATACGGAGATCAACCCGATGGTGGCCAGCGCGATAGCGGCGGCGGCCATTTTTTGCAGGCGGTTTGCACGTTTCTCACCGGCGAGGTTCGTGCCGGCAAGGCCTGCTTCTCCAAAGATTACGTCTTCAAGTAAGGTATTTATAAAGAAGCTTTTTCCACTGCCGGTGTTGTTTTGGGTTCTATTGCTTGCGAAGCCAAAGCTCTGTGAAACTGAGCTTACTACCTGATCCAGAGCTGAGCCGTCTTGCGTTGCGCTGGTAAAATAGATGCCACGTAAAAAGATATTGCCTTGGAGACGTGATTCAGAGGCAAACTGTTCAGTAAAAAGTTGTAGCTTGTTTTGAATCGCAGCGAATTGCATTGGGAAGCCATAGATCTTATCGCGCCTTGGTTGAGACGATTCGTTTTCAAGCTTTGTTGTTAGTTGCTGGTAAAGCGTCTTTTGTAGTAAATCGAGTTCAACTTTGGCGTGAGTATTGAAGTCACCTGAGTAGTCCGGCGGGAGTGTAAATCCCCAAACTTGATCACGCTGCTCGCTGTCGAAACCTGCAAAATAATCTGAAAAACCAGCCAGTAGATCGCACTTGGTGATGACAAAGTAGACCGGTGGATACATACCAAATGTTTCATGAATTTCAGCAAGCCGAAAACGTATTGTTTTCGCCATTTGGATAAGCTGATCTTCGTTGTTGTTGATGATGTCGTGTAGAGCAAGGGCGACCAGCATGCCGTTGACGGGACGCCTTTTTCGGTTATCCTTTAAAAGTTTAAGGAAAGTCTCCCAGGCACTTTTATCTACCTCTGAGTCACTGTCTTGAGTGGTATATCTGCCGGCGGTATCTAACAGTACGGCTTTATCGGTAAACCACCAATCACAATTGCGTGTTCCGCCTACACCCTTTACCGAGTATTTCCCGTGTGTTTCTTCAAGTGGAAAATTTAGGCCGGAATTTGTCAGAAGTGTGGTTTTTCCAGCGCCGGGCGGACCTATAATCATGTACCAGGGCAATTCGTAGATGAATTTCTTGCCGCCGGTTTTGGAAAAATCTTTGCTTTTAAGAACAGCAACAGCATCTTCCATCTTTCCTTGAAGAGCTGCTGCCTCCGCTGCCTGAACTTCACCGGCACCTGCGTCCTCCGCAAGTGCATCAAGCATCTCATCATTGTTTTTCTTTGCACGCCAACGCAAAAATACTGCGTAAATTGCCCAGAGTACAAGAAGTACTGCAATGCAAATAAGGCGATTCTCAGGTGGACGCAGAGGTTCGAAGCCCGGAAATCTTAACTGTGGCCCCAAGTACCAGATGAAGACACTCAACGCACCTACTACGCCGAGCGAAGATGCCCATTTTTGTTTAAATAAATTGGCAATAAGATGCATGTTATTAAGTTATTCCTTTAGCTTAAGCTTGGCGCTCGAGTAGAGACCATTTTTGTTACCACCGATGCTTCAATAGAAGACGGTTATTTCTACTCGCCGATTCTGGCTACGCAATTCCCTTGTACTGTTATCGTTTAAAGGTTGTAGGTCACCAACACCCTCGGCGATGAGTCGTTCTGAGCGTATAACTGATTGCTGCAGAATTTCCAGCACAGATCTGGCTCTTGACTCTGACAAGTCGAGGTTGGAAGGGAATTCTGGACGCCTGATAGGTATATTGTCAGTATGACCAGTGATTAAAACTGTACCGTCATAGCGGTCTAGTGCGGTGGCGACTTGATTGATCATCGGTATAGCATCTGCAGAAATGTCAGCCCGACCTGAACCGAACATGTTGTCACCAAACAACCGTACCAGGGCTCTATCTGCCGACTCAATAACACCTAGTTGGCCCAAAGCAATTTCCGCTGAGAGAAGATCCGTCATAGTCGGTCTGGAAACTGGGTCAGGTGGAGGCGGGGGCGGCGGTATTTTAGCGGTGACTGATTGTGCTTTTATTGGGAGAAAGCTTCCAATAGTGCTTTGTGCTCTTTCCCCGAGCTTTATTTGAAAAGACACCATGGCAACGGCACAAATAGCTGCAGCTGCAGCAAGCATTAGCCAGACAGATGTCAGTCTCGGTAGTGTTCGTTCTGTGACACCTGCACCAACCCAATTGGTAGATAAGCCCGTTGGAGCTGCTCTATCAGACTTACGTAGTATTTCGTAAAGCCATTTACGTACTTTGAGGAGGGTCGCCTGACCGTTTTCAGCGATCTTGTAGGTTCCCTCATAGCCAAGTGACAGCACGACATACATAAGTTCTAATAAATCTATATTCTCACTCGGGGAGGCGCCGAGTCGTTTCAGTAGTTCGAAAAAACGCTCTCCGCCGCGCACTTCTCCATGAAAGGACGACAGCAAACTATTTTGCGGCCAGTCAGAGTCATGCCCCCAGGGCGTATTAAATGCAGCTTCGTCTAAGGCTGTACACAGTACGTAGCTAGCCATGGTCAGTTGCTTAGGATCTTTTACCAGTGTTTTGGCTTCATTCCTGAAGTTCTCCACTTCTTGCGAAATCTGATTGCGCAGCTGGTTAGGTGCGGGATGACTGGTGGCAGTTTTTATTGTTACCAGAATCGATAAAAGCCTTGAAGCTGCCTTCTCTAGTGGGTTGATCCCACTCAAAAGAACATCCGCAGTCAGTGTTGTGTTGAAGTTAGCAGCGTGAGCGGCAGGCTGTGCGGCTGCCGACGAACGGGGCTTTAATACGGTCTTGTCAGAATCGTCAGCAAATGGATCATCGCTCATTGGTTTATCGTCCACATTTGCATCTGCAGGTCTGGGAAATTTCCGGCAATGTGTAATGCGATAATGCCTGTGACCGAAATCTCGGACCACATAGCGGTACCATGCTCCATTTCGAAGTAGACGAACTGATCATACATTGGAATATTGTTTGGCACTTGCACTACAGGGCTTATCGGCACCCCTGCCGTGTGTGAAGTTACCAGGTCACGTAGTTTGTCTCGAGACGATATGGTGATTTGTTGTGGAAATTGATGTCTGAGGTTTTCTGGTTGAACACGCGCAGTGACGGCGAGTATGAAACGTGCCCCCTGAAAAAGACTTAGTTCTGGAATAGTGCAGGTAAATATTCCACCCTTGATGTGCTCCACTGGAAATTGGGCGACCTTTTGATCTACTGTGAAATTTAAACTTTCACGGATGTTGGCTAGTACCGGATAAAAACAAGCGTGCTGGTCGCGGTGATTGTAGTCCGGTAGATCAGGTGCAAGTTTGCTCGGCGTGCAGAAGGTAGCTAGTTCTCCAGCTAATTGAACCAGCTCTCGAAATAAGATTTCCGGGTGTATGCCTGATGTTGCAAGTAAATGTTTTAACAGTGGTTTTGCACGGTTAATAATTTGCAGCATAAAAAACTGAGTAAGTTGAGATGCATCACCGCTATCTGGTCGACCGAGCCGGGAAGATAGATCACTTGCACGTTGTGAAAGCAAAACGTCAATCTCTCTGCAGGCTCGATACAGGCCGCTGGATGCACCAAGCGCCATCGCACAGGGGTAATGATTCGTGTCCAAGACGACGGTACCATCTTCCTTGACGTCCTGAATTTTCCCTACAGGAATAGTGTGAAACGCAGTTTCATCAGACCCTTCAAGTTGAAGTCTCACCCACAAGTTTGCAGTGAAAACCGTTTCCTCACTACTTGAGTCAGGTGTTTGTCGGTCTGATACTTGTTGATCCTGGAGTAGGTAGCGAGAGAACGATTCACGGCTACGGCCTTCAGAAATATCTTTTTCTGCGTGTGATTCAAAAGGTAGGCCAACCATTACCACCTTGCCGATTTCCTCGGTACTGATGTCAATGGGCTCAGGCAGAGGGGCGTCAGTTGGCAGCGAAAACGGTGTGCCGTCGGTAAATACTCCTCGACACTCAAGTAATGAAAAACGCCCTTCACCTAATGCTTGTTGATCTATCTGTATTTCACATAAACCGTTTGGATACGGTTGACTGGCAGAGTTAATGCCTGCCACGGTATGCAGGAGATATCGATCGTGCTGCTGAAAGTGGTGGGGTCCAAGAAACATTCCTTCTGACCACACTGTTCGGTTATTTTTTGACAAGTCTGCTCCCTCGACTTCTACTTCAGTACGGTATATCGACTGGCCGATAATAGTTTTTACTTAATTACTATTAATTTTGTTAATTACCATAGTGCTGTTCGTTGGTTACGGCGCCATCGGACAAAATAAAACTGATGGTTTGAGACTGATTTTTTTCAACAACAAACTGACTAAGCCACTCAGTTTTGCCAATGTCATGAAAAGCTGCAGCAACTGCTACGATTGATGGCTTTTCTGGAATTTCAATATCAACAGTGACCATTGAATCAGGCTGCAGAGTTTTTATAAGTTTAGGCTTGAGTCCAAAAGTGCTGCTGTCAAATTCGAATGCTTGTTCAAAGCTGATTCCTTCAAATATTGTTTGGTCGTCAGTAACATAAACCCGAACCTGGACAGGTGATGCTACACCGTCAGCGTCTGGGTTTACTATATCTTTGGCGAAAATGTTAATTGTAGCAATGGATGGGACATTTTTAGTGAGCTTAGGCGTGACGACAGGCTTTGCAGGGAATATAACGGTAGGTATGGCCTTGGGATTGCAGCCAGCTAGCAGGATGACCATAGAAATTACTGCAAAGTAGGCAGCAATCTGTACGGTTCCTGTGCGACAGGCATCTTGTCGTAATGCATTGTTTGTGTTGATCGTGCTCAGCTCCTTTGCGATCAATTTCGCTCTAATACCTGACTATTTTAGGTGGTATTTAGCTTTTTGGTTCTTTCAATTCTTTTACACTTTTTTCGTATGCTTTTCTAAGTTCTTTGCCAAACAGATCGCTAAAGTCGTCGACTGTTTCACGCTTTATATCATTATAGCGCGATTGAAACTGTTCCCACAGCTTAGCCTCCCGCGCTAACGGTAGGCTTGATGCAAGCGGGCTGGCATCCCTTGATTGCTGCGCTAATTCTTCCGGGTCAAAATGCGATAGGGCAATTTGAAGTGCTGATCGCATGGCTTCCAGCATGGCAAGCTGATGGATCTTGATGTCTTGCAGGCCTTTGTCAATTGCCTTGTTAGCATCTGAGAAACCGGTGCTGGCTGACGGGGTTAGCAGCTTCTTCAAGGCATCTTCAACACTCATCGAAAATTGTAGCGGGCTATTGCTCTGTGCTGCCAGTAGAGTGACATCGGCACGCATCGCACTCTTTATTTCATCTCTTGAGCGCAGTAACAACATCATGCTAAGGGTGCTGTTTTTAAGAATACCGCCAATATGTCTGGCAAGGGCAACCCGGTCGGTATTTGCAAAATCATTCGGATTTAAGCCGGCACCCTCCAGTAGCGCGTTCAGGACATCATCCGAGGCCTGGGTTACTGGAGGGTTTGATTGTGATTTCCCTGCTGGAGGTTGATCGAGTGGTGCTTTATCAGGCTCTTCGGTTGGAATGCTGCCTATCCAACCTGCCCAATCATCGTCAGTATCGTCAGTATCGTCAGTATCGTCTGTTGTTTTACTCGACGCGGCATTATTTGAAGATGGCGTGTTGAAATCAGGACTATAAAGAGAGTCCTTTGAATTTGATGGGCTTTGGTTAAAGTCTGCAAAGGGATCGTTTGATTGGTCTGTGGAGGTCGTATCCCAGGCACTTGGACCAATTCCAATATCCTCAAGTCGATCTATGTGGTCATTGTTTTTAAATGGTGCGCTATCAGTGCCTGCGTTTTCTTCGAAACTGGAGAACGGGTCATCGGAGATTTGGTTAGAGGGAGCGGCGTGTGCGGCGTCTGCGAAAGGATTGTCTGAGTGATCCGGTAGTTCCAGGGGATTGGTGATAGTGATATGTAGACTGAATTCCCCCATGCTTATGATGTCGCCATCAGACAGCACTATAGTGTTTCCACGGCCTACCGGTGTATCTGCACTATTTATGAAAGTTCCGTTTGCACTCGTATCTGCTAGGCTAAATTTTTGGTTTGATACTGTTATTTCAGCATGGTTGGATGACACGTACTTGTTTTCATCCGGTAATGTCAAGTCGCAAGCAGAAGATCTCCCAATTAAGATGGGATATTTTTCGAAGCTGTACTCCTTTTTCATTGTCATCGATGGATTCGATGAAATAGCTCGAATTTTTAATAACATTATTTACGCATAGCTGGTTTGTACTAACTGAAATGGTGCGCGGTAGCACTCGAAGTAGGATAGATAGATCTAGATAGACAGGTCCGCTAACAGATGGCTAGGGAGTCATTATAATTACAACGTCGAGGATACTGCAATATCGGTTAGATAATGGTTGATTTGATATGTTGACCGAATATTTGGCGTTATGATGGCTGCCAATTCTGGTTGTACTATACTTCGTAAGTGTGAAATATACTTCGGATCTGGAAAAAATAGGCAGGTAATATTCCAATTGCAGGTAACTTGGAGTGTGGTTTAGTTGCTGGCAGCCGAATAACAGTAAGCGGAGTAGCAATCTCCGTTAGATATAGACTCGAGGGCCACTGATGGTATATCGTGGCCTTTGGTTGATCATGGACAGACTCAACAAGAACAACAGGGAGGTTGCAATTGCAGTTTGAAGGACTCTATAACAAGCTGACAGCAGATCAATCTGCTGGTAATGCCGAAATCTCGTCAGACCCAGCTTACATGGAAATGCAGGTGGCGCTTGAAGGCAAGGCCGGCAGCCAGATGGGTGATTCGGTAATTGCCCCTCAGCCCCCTGATTACAACAAAGCCCTTGAAATCTGCACTGACCTTCTTGGTCAGGCTCGTCATGTATCATTGTTTGTGTCGCTTTCGAAAGCTGCTGCGGGTAAGTCCGGCTTTCAGGGACTTGCAGGTGCGCTGTCATTGTCTCACTCAATCTTCTCTGAGCAATGGGACGTCATCCATCCTGAAGCTGACAAGGATGATCCGGATGATCCCTGGTGGGAACGAAAAAATCTACTGACAGAACTAACTGACAATCCAAAAACACTTGAGCAGCTATTTGACCTGGAGTTGGTTAGCGTGCGGCATATTGGTGCCTTTTCCAAGCGGGATATAGACATTGCCTCTGGCAGGAAAGAAGGCACAGAAGAAGAAAAGGAACGATGTAACGCGAATTTGATCAGAGGCGCATTTACAGAGAGTAGTGAAGAGGATCTTAAAGCTGTAGATGGAGCGATGAGTCAGGTTATTGATAATTGTGCAAAATTGGATAGTCTGCTTTCAGAGCAAATAGGAGCAGACGCACCATCTTTTGCTAACCTAAAAGCGCAAGTTCAAGAGTGCCAGTCTATTTTTCGCGAGTACGCAGGAGATAAGCTTGCAGAATCGGAACAAGCACCAGAGCTAAATACAGAAGTAACGACCGCGCCTGAATCAGTGCAATCTGATGTAGGCGAGGAGTTGGCTCAAACGTCAACCGTGGTGGTAAACAGTACCGTCTTTGCAGACAGAGAGTCAGTCGCACGGGCTTTTGATAGCGTGATGCTGTTTTATCAAGAATTTGAACCCTCCAGTCCAGTACCCATTTTGCTATTTAGAGCAAGACAGATGGTGCATAAAAATTTTTTCGATATCTTGCGAGAGCTTGCTCCGCAACATCAAGATAATTTTCGCGAGATCATGACAACGTTAAAGGATGATCCTCTTAACTTCCTGCTTGAGCATAGCTTTAATGGCTTTATGAAAGGTGAGAGGTTTGAGATTGATCGCAATGTTGATTCGAATCAGTCTGGAGACGTTGCAGCAGGGTTTGCCTCCCAGTCTGAAGGTGTTTTAGAGGTTGATGTAATCAAGGATCGAAGTCAGGTAGTGCAAACACTTAAAGATATTCAAAAATTCTTTGAAGTCCATGAACCATCCAGTCCGGTGCCATTAATAGTACAAAAAGTGCGGAATCTTGTGCCGAAGAACTTTATGGATTTACTGGCAGAGTTTGAATCTGTTGTAGAAAATAAGGTAGAGAGTGGATCAAGTGATTGATGAATCGATTCGTGTTGTGCGTTAAGTTTGATTTTATGTTGTGAGAAATTGCTAATTTCGTATTCATACGTTGAGTACATTTCATTTAATTAGGGCGCGATGAAAGTGCCTGACCAGAAGGAGATATGTTGTGGCCGGAAGTAGTCAGAAATTTATAGCTCGAAATCGTGCGCCTCGTGTGCAAATTGAGTACGACGTAGAACTCTACGGTGCTGAGAAAAAAATCAATCTGCCGTTTGTTATGGGTGTTATGGCAGATTTATCAGGCAATGCTGGCGCAGAAAAACCGCGCATAGACGACCGCAATTTTTCTGAAGTTGATGTAGATAATTTTGACAGCTATCTGAAATCCACCAGTCCTAAGGTGTCTTTAAGAGTGCCAAACACTCTTACTGGTGAAGGTGAAATGTCTGTAGAGGTATCGTTCGATAGTATGGATGATTTCTCACCGGCGGCGGTGGCAGCAAAGGTAGAACCCCTGGCTAAGCTGTTAAAGGCGCGAACAGAACTTAGCAACCTGGTCACGTATATGGATGGGAAATCGGGTGCAGAAGAATTGATTGGAAATCTTCTTAACGACCCGGCATTGATGGAATCTCTGGCATCTTCGGCAAAACCAGATGATGCTGACAACGCCGATAACTCAGAGGAGAGCTGATCATGGCTGATGCAGATAAGCAGGAGCAAGGTGCGGAAGCGCAAGTTGAAGAACAAGATGATTTTGCGAGTCTTCTAGATCATAATTTTCGACCAAAGTCACCGGAAGTTAAAAGTAGTGTAGAGACCGCCGTTGCAACCCTCGCGCAACAAGCGTTGGCTGATACTGCTCTTATTTCTGAGGATGCGGTTGCATCAATCAATGCCATCATTGCGCAGATAGACAAGAAGCTCACAGAGCAGGTTAATGAGATCATTCATCACGAGGAATTTACCAAGCTGGAAGGCGCATGGCGTGGTCTTCACCACCTGGTAAACAATACTGAGACTGATGAGACCCTTAAAGTCCGTGTGATGAATGTTACCAAGCAAGAGCTTGGTAAAACACTAAAGAAATTCAAAGGCGTTTCATGGGATCAAAGCCCGATATTTAAGAAAGTATATGGCGCTGAATATGATGTGCTTGGTGGCGAGCCCTATGGTTGCTTAGTGGGTGACTATCATTTTGATCACTCGGCCCCGGACGTTGAGTTATTAACAAGCATGTCGCAGGTTGCTGCAGCCGCACATGCGCCGTTTATAACAGGCGCCTCTGCGACTGTGGCGCAATTCGATTCATGGAATGAGCTCAGCAATCCCCGTGATCTGACGAAGGTTTTTTCCACTCCTGAATACGCTGCGTGGAGAGCATTAAGAGAGTCGGATGATGCACGATATCTGGGGCTGGCAATGCCACGCTTTTTATCTCGCATTCCCTACGGTGCTACAACTGACCCGGTTGAAGAATTCGACTTTGAAGAAGAAACTGATGGTGGAGATTCATCCAAGTATTGTTGGGCGAATGCCGCCTACGCCATGGCTGTAAATATCAATCGCTCTTTTAAAGAAACCGGCTGGTGCTCGCAAATTCGTGGGGTTGAGTCAGGTGGAACTGTTGAGGGGCTGCCGGTTCATACCTTTCCTAATGACGATGGTGGTGTTGATATGAAATGCCCCGTGGAAGTGTCCATAGGAGACCGTCGTGAAGCGGAGTTAGCAGCAAACGGTTTTATGCCACTTTTGCATCGGAAGAATACCAGTAACGCTACTTTTATTGGTGCGCAGTCTTTACAAAAGCCTGCCGAATATGACGATCCAGACGCCACAGCTAACGCTAATTTGTCCGCTCGACTGCCCTACCTTTTTGCAACCTGTCGCTTTGCGCACTATCTGAAGTGCATGGTGCGAGATAAGGTTGGATCATTTTCCAGTCAGGCTGATATGCAGAAGTATTTGCAAACCTGGATCAATAATTATGTTGACGCAAACCCCGAAACATCATCGCAGATACAAAAAGCTCGAAAACCGTTGGCAGATGCCGAGGTTGTTGTGCAGGAGATAGAAGGAAACCCAGGGTATTACTCTTCACAGTTTTTTCTTAAACCCCATTACCAGCTTGAAGGTCTGTCGGTGTCACTGCGGTTAGTGTCAAAGCTGCCGTCGGGAAAGTAGTGTGATGCATAGTAGATAGTGTAATAAGCCGTTTTTTTAAGGCTAAGTATTTGAAAGCTTGAATCGTGGTGGTGCCTTATTTATGGGGTGCATGATTCCTGGTTTCAGACTAAGTAGTGTGGGGCCAATAGGCAAACAAACTTGCACTCAAAAAAAGGCGGGTTTTTCCGTCAAATGATTTTGAAAATTAACATAGGAAGGATGCGATATGGCTGTTGATATGTTTTTGAAGATTGAGCCCCTTAAAGGTGAATCTCAAGATGATACGCACAAGGAAGAAATTGATATTCTGGCATGGAGTTGGGGTATGTCGCAAAGTGGTACCACACATATGGGTGGAGGCAGTGGCGCTGGAAAAGTAAATGTGCAGGATATTAGTTTTACTAAATACGTAGATAAATCTTCTACAGATATGATGAAATATTGTACCAATGGGGATCACATCAAGGAGGCTACACTCACCGTTCGTAAGGCTGGGGGTGAGGCGTTGGAATATATCATTTTAACGATGAGAGACATAATTGTAAGTTCTGTTTCAACTGGTGGTAGTGGTGGTGAAGATCGTTTAACTGAGAACGTATCTTTAAACTTTGGTGCGTATGATATTAAGTACACGCCACAAACTAAAGATGGCTCCGCAGATACTGCCACTGAGTGGAAGTGGGATATTGCGGCTAACAAAGAGACTTAGTCTAGCCTGCGATATTAGTAACCGGTTTGAGGTGGTTGAATATCAACCACCTTCAAATTTATCTAATTTTTGGGCACGAAATTACCGTCTATTCAACAGTTAGGACTATTGATGAATGCACAGGAATGTATAAAAAGGGGGGACTTAAAGGGCGCGCTGACCCACCTCCAGGAAGAGGTTAGAAATAATCCTGATTCGTCAAAGAACCGAGTTTTTCTATTTCAACTTTTGGCGGTTCAAGGGGTGTGGAACCGTGCACTTACGCAACTTAACGTCGCCGCGGAAATGGACAATGATGCCTTGCTGATGGCGCAGGTTTGCCGTGAATTATTGAAGTGTGAGGGTTTTCGAGAAGAGGTATTCTCCGGTAAGCGATCACCACTTGTATTTGGTGAGCCGTCGGACTGGATGGCTACTTTACTGCAGGGTTTGGAGCCTGCAGCACAGGGTGATGGTGCAAAAGCGTCGGCTTTGTCTTCGAGAGCGTTTGACAGTGCGCCTGTGTCAATCGGGGAAATTAATGATGAGAAGTTCTTGTGGATATCTGACGCTGATATGCGAATTGGGCCCACGTTAGAAGCTATTGTTAATGGTAAATATTATTGGATTCCCTTTAACAATATATCAAAAGTGGTATTAGAGCCGCCGCAGGATTTACGCGACTTGGTGTGGATATCTGCAAAGTTTACCTGGCGCAATGAAGGTGAGGCGTTCGGTTTTATACCCTCCAGGTATACTGATTCTATAGACGATGATGCCTTGGCCTTAGGTCGACGAACAGAATGGCAAGATCTTGGTCAGGAATATTTCATAGGCAAAGGTCAACGAGTGTTTTCGACTGATCAGGGAGATTATCCACTACTCGAGACTCGTTCTATTAAGTTCAACTGGGATGATGAAGCCACGACCAGTACGACGGAGATCCAGTAATGAGCTTCTCAGGTTCAGGCTACTAATACTATGGCTGAACTGGCTCCTGGTGAGGTGTTGTTGCCATCGCTTCTCGATCGGTTAAACGACGATGAACCCACCGAACAAATTGAATCACGATCAAAGCGGGCTGAAACCGTGGCGGCGTTGCGACATTCTGTAATTCGAGATCTGGAGTCGTTATTAAATACCAGTAACATCGAGCTTGAAGTGAATCTGGATGAACATCCGCAAGTGGCGGAATCAGTACTGAATTATGGTATCGCCAATTTATCTGGTAAAACTGTCACCGGTATAGATTCAGGGGAAATTGAGAAAGCTATTACCACAGCGATTCGGATATTTGAGCCTAGATTGTTAGCAAACACAATACGTGTTTCAACTGTAGAGGGGTTAAAAGCATCCCATCAAAACACAGTCGTATTTCAAATTGAGGCGACACTTTGGGGGAAGCCAATGCCGGAAGCTTTGTTTCTTCGAACGGAGCTCGATCTGGAGCTTGGCGAAGTGGTATTGACAGAGGCCGATATTTAAAATGAACCCGGACCTCCTTGATCATTACCGTCGCGAGCTGCAACACGTTCGTGACATGGGTGGAGAATTCGCGGCAGAATATCCGAAAATTGCCGGTCGGCTTGGGCTGGAAGCGCTTGAGTGCTCTGATCCCTATGTTGAACGTCTCTTAGAAGGGTTTGCGTTTCTTTCGGCGCGTGTACAGCTGAAAATCGATAGCAGCTACAGTAAACTGGCACGCCATCTCATGGAGATGGTTTATCCTGATTATCTGTCGCCCATACCTGCAATGCTTGTGGCAAATTTTCAACCTTCTATGTCGGAAGGTTCACTTGCCAGTGGATTTACCATTGAACGTGGTACCAAAATGCGAAGCCAGACAGGACCGGAGGCTGAAACTGCCTGCCAGTTCGTCACATCAGCGGACACTACGTTGTGGCCTATTCAGGTTGTTGACAGCAGAGTTTTAACCAGCAGGGCGGCAATTGAGGCAGCGGGTATTTCGGCACCACCTCAGACAAAGTCTGCTTTGGCTTTAAAGCTTCAAACAGAGCAGGGATTAAACTTTTCTGCGTTGCCAATTGAAGAGTTAAGTCTGTTTGTCAAAGGGGCCGATGAAATTGCACCGATGCTCTATGAGCAAGTGCTAAGGCATACACATTCTGTTTCTGTGCTGTCAGAACAAAATGAAATCAGATCACCGGCAAAATTGCCGAAAGTAAAACGGGTGGGCTTTGACCCCGCCGAAGCCATGCTTCCGGGTAGTGACAGAAGCTTCGACGGTTATAGGGTATTGCAAGAATACTTTGCCTTTCCTGAGCGTTTTCAGTTTTTTAAGATTGATAATCTTGGGTCACGCATCGCACGTTGCGAGTCACAGCAAATAGAACTGGTTTTTCTGTTTGATAACAACGTTGAACACAATTCAGAGTTTTTTGGAGCTGAGAACTTCTTGCTAAATTGTGCACCCGCAATAAATCTGTTCAAAAAGTCAACGGATCGAATCAACCTGGATCGCACCAAGCATGAGTTTCATTTAGTTCCAGATCGTACGCGGCCGATGGATTTTGAAGTATATCGTGTGTTGTCAGCTCTGGGTCACGGTAGCGACGGCGACAGTCAGGAGTTCTACCCCTACTTTAGTATTGACAGTAAACGCACAGACGTTAACAGTGCTTTCTTTAGTGTGCAGCGTGAAAAGCGCGTGTTGTCTGCCAAGCAAAAGCGCGTTGGACCACGTTCTAGTTATGTTGGCAGTGAGTTGTTTATCTCCCTGGTAGATGCCAAAGAAGCACCTTATCGGAGTGATCTGCGGCAACTGTCTATAGAGACCCTATGCACCAACCGCGATTTGCCTCTGCAAATGCCTATCGGCCGTTTTGATACTGATCTATTTTTAGAAACAGGTGCACCGGTGAGTAGTATTCGTTGTGTTGCCGGGCCTACAACACCCAGGCCGTCCAGGGCACATAGTCGTGATGCATGGCAGCTTATAAGTAACCTCAGTTTAAATTATTTATCTGTAGGGGATGCCGGTACTGATCAGGACGGTCTGCAAGCGGCTGCCATGCTAAGGCAAATGCTTGAGCCCTATTCAGATGGACGTGAGAGGTCAGGTGGGCGGGAGATAGAAGGCATAGTAAAAGTGACGTCAAAGCCTGTCGTTCGTCAACGACGCTTCGGCAGTCACTTCGAAATAGCACACGGTACACAGATAACCCTGCGCCTTGATGAGTCAGCATTTGAAGGTACTGGCGCTTATTTGATGGGTTCGGTTCTAGAGCATTTTTTCGCGAGCTACGCAAGTATAAACTCTTTCACAGAAACGGTGTTGCAGACCATACAGCGTGAAGAGATCGAGAAATGGCCCGTTAGAATTGGCACACGGCAGCAAATCTGATGACCGATCTTGATGAACTAAAACAAGAAATCGGTGGCGCAGAGTTTATTGCAGCCGTTCGAATGCTAGAGTGTGCTCAGCCTGAAAAAGCGCGCCTGGGAATGGCGAGCCGATTAAAAGATGAGCCAGTGCGCTTGTCGCAGAACCCTTCATTAGGTTTTCAGGTGGGGTCTCTGA
Organism: uncultured Granulosicoccaceae bacterium; assembly: GCA_937928685.1. Lineage (GTDB taxonomy): Bacteria > Pseudomonadota > Gammaproteobacteria > Granulosicoccales > Granulosicoccaceae. Next base: position 2,705 of record CALGJU010000086.1, on the reverse strand, counting down.
GCGCACTAGAGGAAGGGAAATCAAAACACGCATTCAGGCTATATTGCAATTTCATGGGGCTGTTAGGAAGTAACGGGCCATTGCCTATCCACTACACTGAGCATGCATTGCAACGTGCAGCTCACCATGATGACCCTACGTTTAAAGAGTTTGTTGATCTCTTTAACCACCGAATGTTGAGTCTTTTTTACAGGGCGATCGCGGAAACAGATCCGGCCATCAATATGGACCGGCACGAAGACAATCGCTACACAGATTTTGTTGCGTCTATTGGTGGTTTTCTCCCTGACGCCGCGCGCTCACGTGATTCGTTGCCAGATTCAACACGGTTTAATTTTGCCGGTTGGCTAGGTACGCGGTCTCGTTGTCCGGAAGGATTGGTTGCTGTAGTGGGTGGCTATTTTAAGTTGCCATGTGAGGTGACTGAGTTTGTTGGTGGTTGGTTACAGATGCCGAATGAAAGCCTTATTAAGCTTGGTTCGCGGGAATCTAATTGCCACCTTGGCGTATCGACCTACGCGGGGCGAAAAGTCTGGAGCAGCAGCCATAAAATACGCATAAAACTCGGTCCGATGACATGGCAGGACTATATTGAGTTTGCCCCGGGCGAGGCAAATAACATCGCACTGCAAGAGTTAGTGTTGAGTTATCTGGGAGATGAAATTGACTGGGAGCTGAGACTGGAATTAAAAGCCGGTGAATCCCGGCCGCTCACATTGAATAAGCAATGTCGGCTGGGCTTCAACAGTTGGGTGAGCGGCTCTACATCGGATGCACAGAGAGTCGCAACAGCAACTCGCAGTAGACAGCAGCTTCAAAGTGCGCCATTAAAGCGGGTCGCATAGAGTGGTGATATTGAACGTAAGTTTTGACAGTATAAGGAAATCAAATGACTGAAATTAGTCGTGCAAATCTTTTCGGTAAGTTAAATGAAGTGGGCTACCGATCAATAGAAAGTGCAACGAAGCTATGCAAGTTGAGAGGGAATTCTTACGTTGAACTGGCCCATTGGCTTGATCAGATCTGCAATCAACAAGACAGCGATGTCCACCATATTTTAAGGCACTTTGAGATCGACTTGTCTCACTTGTCTAGAGATCTTACAAACAATTTGGAGATGATGGGCAGTGGTGCATCTTCAATTTCAGATTTCTCTGAGGACATTACCTCAGCCGTTGAGCGCGGATGGGTTTATTCGACCTTATTGTTTAAAGATTCTTCAGTTCGAACGGGTCATTTAATGGTCGGATTATTGAAGACTACCCACTTACGTAATCGCTTGCTTACCATTTCAAAATTGTTTGGTGATATTAAGTTAGAAGCATTGATCGATGATTTTGACAACATCGTATCCCGTTCTCCTGAATCAGGCATGGGTAGCAAAGATGGCTACCAGATAGGCGGTGGCGGTGTACCGGGTGAGGCCAGTGGTGCCATGGCGCCGGCTCAGATGGGTAAGCAAGAAGCACTGGGGAAATACACGACCAATATGACTGAACTTGCTAAAACCAGCGGCTCTGATCCGATTGTCGGGCGTGATGAAGAGATACGCCAAATGGTAGATATTCTGATGCGTCGCCGCCAGAATAACCCCATACTGACGGGTGAAGCAGGCGTAGGTAAAACAGCAGTGGTTGAGGGTTTTGCACAACGGATCGCACGTGGCGATGTGCCACCGTCGCTGCAAGATGTCGACTTACTGTCTCTGGATATTGGGCTGCTGCAAGCCGGTGCCAGTATGAAGGGTGAATTCGAGAATCGGCTTCGTCAGGTAATAGATGAAGTTCAGGCATCTGAAAAACCCATCATTTTATTCATTGATGAAGCGCACACGTTGATAGGCGCTGGTGGCGCTGCTGGTACTGGCGATGCAGCCAATTTATTGAAGCCCGCACTGGCAAGAGGGGAGCTGCGTACGGTGGCTGCTACAACCTGGGCTGAATACAAAAAACATATAGAGAAAGATCCCGCCCTGACCAGACGCTTTCAAGTGGTGAAAATTGATGAGCCCAGTGAAGAGCGTGCCGTCTTGATGATGCGAGGTATTGCCTCCTCAATGGAAAAGCACCACAAAGTCCAGATTCTTGACGAAGCACTCGAAGCATCTGTTCGACTATCACATCGCTATATTCCAGCGCGGCAGCTGCCTGATAAGTCGGTTAGCTTGCTTGATACAGCGGCTGCCAGAGTAGCAATTAGCCAGCATGCAGTGCCTGCTGAGCTTGACGACTGTCGCAAAAAAATTGCAGCACTCGAGACTGAGCAAAATATTGTCAGTCGCGAAAAAACGGTCGGCGTTGATGTCGGTGAACGTGAGGCCAAGGTGTTGGCGTCGCTTGATACCGAACGAGAGCGTGAATGCGGTTTGGTTGCACGGTGGGAAGAGGAGAAGGGTCTCGTCGATCAGATCCTTGAACTACGTGAGAAATTAAGGGCTGACGGCTCTGCTGTTGAGGGAACGGGTAGTGAGCTGGAAGAAGAGGCCGATCAGGTAGCAGAGAGCTCCACAGAAGTGCTGGGTGATCGTGAGGGCTTATTGACAGAGCTGACTGCACTGCAAACACAGCTGGAAGAGCTTCAGGGTGAAAATCCGTTAATACTGCCAACAGTGGATCAACACTCGGTTGGTTCAGTTGTGCAGGATTGGACTGGGGTTCCCGTTGGCCGGATGGTCAAGAATGAACTTGAAACTGTGCTGAACCTGC
>CALGJU010000085.1 GCA_937928685.1 uncultured Granulosicoccaceae bacterium | reverse complement strand
GCCCAGGGCAAACTTATCCATTGCGGTGATTAATTGATGCTACCGCGCAAGCAAGAAATATCATCTACAAAACTCCAGCCTATTGTTTGCCGATTATAACTTCGAAGCCTGCTGATGCGGTGGCGAATTACCTAAATCACTATGCGGGCTATAAATTTGTGCATCGTACAAATAACAAAGGCGCCATATAGGCGCCTTTGTGTGTTGCTTGTGAGTTATCAGCTACATCACAGTTTCTTCAGCAGATCATTCGCTTCAATCTGTTGCAGCGGATTACCTCTGGCGGCAATGTCTTTCAGCGCTTTTTCAGCGCTGGCATCGTCACCCATGTCCAGATAAGCCTTTGCAAGATCAAGCATCGTCTCCATTTCATCTGAGCTACCGGGGTTGGGTCCGGTATCGTCTTCAATAGAGAGATCAGACTCAAGTCCACTTCGAATATCACCAGTGACATTGCCGAGCGAGTTAATGTCAGCGTCGTCCAGAGTCAGGTTATCAAAAGTACCGTCCACATCCGGGTTAGTCAGATCAAGCGTACCAAGATCCAGACCTGACATCTGGTTACCCGCCACAGCTTCGAGGTCCATTGTGCCGTCATCATCCAATGACGCCAGATCAAGCTCATCCAGTGACATATTACCCTGATCATCAAATTCGATCGGATCAAGCTCCATCGCACTCAGATTACCTGTCGCTTGCAGTTCATCAACACTGAACTCTGAACCAGGATCTATCGTTTGATCGAGCAAATCGTCTGAAGGCAGCTCAGATTTCTCGTCTGTGGTGTTTCCGCCTGGCCCGCCAATTCCTTCAAGCGCAGCGTCAACACCACTTGCGGAAGAAGTCTTAAGCGATGCCAGGCCGGCAGCTCCGGCACCCGCGGCTGCACCTAATGCTCCGATTCCACCGCCAGTAGAATTGCTATCAGTACCAGGTGCAGAGGATTCAATTGCACGGCCCATCTCAGCAATTTGTCCAAGGTGCCCCGAGCTCGGGAATTTCTCGTTGAACGTTTGCGCTGCAGAGTTGAATGCGGTGGCATTTTTCTGATCGTGATAGTTTTCCAGCAACTTGTAGTGATACTCCTCATTGTTGGGAGATCGCTTGATTGCAGTTTTCAGCAAGTCTTCCGCCTGACCATGCAGGCCATAACGCAAATATACTTCCGCCTCAGTGATCGTGTCATCAAGCGCCTCTTCATCCAGCTCGGCATCTGAAGGTTCTTGCGCTGCATTTGAAGCAACCTCTACACTGGAAGGCTCCCTCGCCTGCTCAGTAACAGCGTGATGCAACGTATCATCAGCTTGTGTATCCCGAGACGCGACTGCCGTTGTGCCTGCAGCGGCAAGTGCGGCCGTAGCAGCAGCAGCTGCTGCGGTGCCTGCGCCTTGCGGCTCAGCTGCGCGAGGCTGGGCCATCATGTCTTCAGCTTGCATCGCCTGGCGATCATCAAAATTCGTTCTGGTGCTGTAGTCAGGCTGCATCCCTCGTGGCCGCAACTCACGCTCGTCAAGTTCCGGCTTGTTACGACGTCTTCTAAAACCCCAGGCACCCAACAAACCAAGCAGCGATAAACCGGCACCGATACCCAGTACATTTTTGCGATTACCCACCACTTCCTGCAATGGAGCGAATCCCAGTAAGCCTCCGACTGCAGCAGCGCCGCCGGCAGCCATCTTCTTACCGGTCTCAGTTAATTCACCCATTGAGCCATCTGCATCTGCATCAGTCCCCGCATCTGTCATTGCTGTCTGCGTGTCAGCAAGCTTACCCGCGCCTTCTTCCTGTAACTTCGCAAGTCTATCTTTCACCCGCGCAGACTCATCAGCCACTCGTTGTCGCTCAGCTTCTGCCGCTGCGGTAAGTCGGCTTTGCTCGTCAGCTTCCGCTTGAAGCCTGGCTTGTTCTGCCTCAGCTTCTGCGGTCAAACGAGACTGCTGTTCAGCGGCTTCCAGTAACCTGGCACGCTCTGCCTCAGCTTCCGCGAGTAAACGCGCTTGCTCATCTGCAGCCTGCTGCTGCATTTTTGTTGACTCTAATTCTGCCTGAGCCAGCAGACGAGTTTTTTCAGCTTCCATCTCTGCCAGCTGCGCTTGCATTTGTGTTGTTTCTTGCGCTACACGATCGCGCTCTGCTTCAGCTTCAGCGATGAGTCTCTGCCGGTCAGTATCGGCTTCACCTCTAATACGCGCCACTTCCAACTCAGCTTCCTGTGTAATTCGAGCCTTCTCTGTCTCCAGACCTGACATGATTCGCGCGCGCTCCGCCTCAGCCTGCTGCAACAGTTGAGTTTTCTCAGCCTCTGACTGGCGAACCAGATTTGCTCTCTCAAGCTGAGAAGAAGCTTCAAGCTCACGCTTTTCAATCTCTAACGCCGCTAACTGCGCACGCAGTGCATCCTCTTCAGAAGACAGTCGGATAGATTGTACTTGCGCCTCAGCAGTCGCAAGGTTTTTATCCGCATCAGCACGACGTTCTATCGCTTCCTGCGCCCTGACAAGATCTTCACTTAAGGTTTCTTTAACCTCACCCACGGCACTTGCCGCATTTGCAAGCTCACCGGATTGAGAGTCAAGTGTCGCCGCTTCACTCTCTACAGACGCGACTTCATTCTGAAGCCTATTCAGCTCACTTTCGCGCACAGTGATGAGACTCTTCATCTCTGACATATTGCTTTCAAGGCTGTTAACCCGACCTTGCAACTCATCACGTTCAAGCGTTTCAGATGCCAACTCATTACGCGCCTCTTCCATACGACGATTCACTTCGTCAAGGCTGCGATTTAATTCTATGTTTGCATCGGTATCAGAGTTGAAAACTACCGTATCACCACCAGTGGCGTCACCGCCTGTGGAATTGATCGCAACAGTAGCAGGGCTTATACCTGTGTTTCCGCGAGTCCAGGATTGCACTATCGCCAACGCATTAGCTGAATCAATTGAGTTTTGCGATGCCACTGTCGGGATCTGCAACACCGCGCCTCGTCGCATGCGGTTCATGTTGCCGCCTACAAACGCATCCGGATTAGCGTTAAGCAGCGCCACCATCATCTGATGCGGTGTTACACCACGTGCTTTTTCTTGATTAGATATACGCCAGAGCGTGTCAGATGGCTGAATGCGATAGGTATTGCCAGACACCTCCATGACTGCAGAGCTTCCCGCACGTCGCGCAGAATCATCAATCTGTACAACAAACTCGCCTTCGTTGATTGCAGCAGTTGGCTGGGAATCAGAGATCACACCACTTAGATCAATGGGATCACCGTAGCTCAACTCACTATCAGCCACTGTTGAACCGTCATCAGTGGCGAACAAATCACTGACCGGCTGTTGTTCTTCTACCACTGCAACACTGCTCTCGACAAATTCCACCTGTGGAATATCAGAGTTATCTGCAACCGGCTCAACCAACGCCCGGAGTGCATCACCACTGATCACTTCTGCGCCATCATCACTGCTGAATTCATTCTCAAATATCGGTGTACCATCACCCGATACAGCAACAGATGATTCCACCGCACCTAAGTTCGCTAAAGACATCGCTTCACTGTCGTCTATCAGTTCAACAGATTCACCGCCATCAAAACCTAGCACCGGCTCATCAAATTGCGGCGTAGTATTTAATTCCTGCTGCAGAGAAATCACTTCGCCATCCCGGCCTATAAGAGTTGATTCCGCAGCGGCATTGGCAAAAATTTGATCATTAGGAACAAATAGATCATTGGTGTCAAGCACGACAGGCTCAGCGACTTGTTGCATACTCACACGTTCAAGCGTCGGCGCACTTTCACTCACTGTGCTTTCAGTAAAGAACACTTCACCGCTCAAATCAGTCGTTTCGCCATCGAGTACAGCAAGTGTATTTTGAATACCTCCGGCTACTGCCGCGTCGGAAAGGTCAATCTGCACACCGTCACCACCTGACGCATCAAAAATATCAGCTTCGATTGGCTCGTAACTGGCAACCGATAGTTCAGAATCAGCCACTACCGGAGTAGATGCAAACGCCGGAGGATTCAGTAGTACGGTGTATTCACGTACCAGTCGCACACTGCCAGGCGCATCGACTTCTATTAAAAAGTTCAGAAAGGGCTCAAGTACCGGCCCGTCGCTGATGACCTTAACCACAGGTTTACCATCCGGCCGACGATCGACACTAAAAGACACCGATGAGAGTACCGGCAGTTGCTGCAGGCCGGCGCGTGCAAAAGCATCCGCTGGTGCCAGCTTAACCCGCATTCCATTTAACTCATCTTCCGTTGCCGACAAGATGGCTATCTCGGCATCAAGCGTTTGATTCAATGCAGAGTACATCTCAATTTCGCCGAGTCCCAACGCCTGGGTAACTCCAGATAGACCCGCCAGACTAAAACTTACCGCGGCTGCAATAGCTATTTTTCGCACAGTGATACGATCTCTTTTATTTAAAACTTAAGGCTGTTAAAAGGTTTGCGCCACCGGTGATGGTGCTGTCACCATACAGATACCGACCCACCTACCCATTCAACGTTCAGTTTTATTGACTTTATTTTTCGACTAAAGATTCAAAGTTTTTGATTGGAATTCTAGAGAGAACTCGTCACGTCAAACTTCCGTCCTATTGGTATAGTACGGGTCTGGTCATTAGGCAATAGGAAACGGCCCAATTCTTGACCAACTGATTTGAAAACTGAGCCCTAAGCTGCTTTGCTTACGTCGTCTCTATCAGCAAAACTGGTATCCGGCTTTGCGCGGATACCAGCGGTTACCCCTTTCGTTACAACTAGAGTTACAACCAGAGTTACAACTAGCCTATTCGTTATACAGAGTAAGACTTCAGCAACTGCAACATACGACGAAGCGGTTCAGCAGCGCCCCATAGCAACTGATCACCCACAGTAAACGCACTGATGTATTCCGGGCCGAAACTCATTTTACGCAAACGTCCGACCGGAATTTTCAAAGACCCGCTGACCGCGGCCGGCGATAGTTGGTCAATCGATGCATCACGCTGATTCGGCACCAGTTCGACCCACTCATTCCCAGCCGCCACGATGCTTTCAATTTCATTGAGCGGAACCTCTTTACGAAGTTTTATCGTCAATGCCTGAGAGTGGCTGCGCATTGCCCCGATCCGCACACACAAGCCATCAACCGGAATGATCGACGAAGTATCCCGATCAAGGATCTTGTTGGTTTCAGACTGCGCTTTCCATTCTTCTCTGCTCTGGCCGTTGCCAAGATCCGAGTCAATCCAGGGAATCAGACTACCGGCCAACGCTGCACCACACTCAGTCACAGGCAAATCGGAGCTACGCAACATCGCGCTGACGCCGTCATCAACAGCGACAATCGAGCTGTCTTTGTCCGTCAGCAGATCAGCCACGCAAGTGTGCACGGCACCCATTTGCGATATCAATTCACGCATTGCACGGGCACCAGAGCCTGACGCTGCCTGATACGTCATTGAGCTTACCCACTCGATCATATCCTCTTTAAACAATCCAGCGAGCCCCATCATCATAAGACTGACCGTGCAGTTACCACCGATAAAATCTCTTTTGCCTGTTTGCAATGCCTTTGCGATAACGTCGCTGTTAACGGGATCCAGAACAATGGTGCTGTCAGGCTCCATGCGCAATGCGGAGGCGGCATCAATCCAATAACCATCCCACCCCGCGGCTCTCAATTCAGGATGAACCTTGCTGGTGTAGTCACCTCCCTGGCAAGTCAGGATGGCATCCATACCGGATAGTGCTTTTATATCGTGAGCATCCAGCAATACAGCTGGTTTTGCACCTATATCAGGCCCTATCTCACCGGCTTGCGATGTCGAGAAAAAAACCGCATCAATCCCCGCAAAGTCATGCTCTTCATGCATTCTTTGCATCAGCACGGAACCCACCATGCCACGCCAACCAATTATACCTACTCTCATTCCCATTCCTGTTTGCAATTTATCCCGTGTGCATACGGGCGTTCACATTGAAGCCATACAGAGTATAAATGTAACCCACTGTGAGCACAGAGCGGAATTGTGTCATATTTCGGCACGATCCCAACCAACATTCCTTATAACTGCCACAGCTACAGCCAGAATTAAGACGAGCAGTAAAGTCCAAGCCGGCAGTGGCATCGCAACCCGTGTGATGCATTACGAAGGGACACAAGGTGGACATCAACAATTTAAAAGCTTTCATCGAAGTAGCGGACAAACGTTCATTCTCGCGCTCTGCCGAAACTTTGAGATTGACTCAACCCGCTGTAAGTAAGCGTATTGCAGCACTTGAATCAGAATTATCCGCAAAATTATTTGACCGGGTGGGTCGCAGTGTTCACCTGACAGAGGCTGGCCGTGTTCTGCTGCCATCCGCTCGCCAAATCAGCGCTGAATTGTCTCGCATCGAAGATGTCATTTGCAACCTCGGTAATGACGTTGGCGGCAAACTAAGCATCGGCACCACTGAACACGTCGGCACCCACAGACTGCCTCAGGTATTAAAGCTGTTCCGCGAAAACTACCCTGACGTCGACATCGATCTGCATTTCGCCAACTCTACAGAAACTCTAAAAGCCGTCGAAGAAGGCCTGCTGGAAATGGCGCTGTGTTCCATGCCAGGGCAAAACAATCAGCGTAGCCATCCGAAACTTCGCGATATTGAAATCTGGAGCGATGAATTGGTCATTGTGGCCGCCAAAGGTCACCCTTTAGTGACAGGTGATCCCGTAAGCCTCGAACTACTCTCAAAGTGCCCGGCGATTTTACCGCCGCTTCGCTCCGCGACGCGTAAAACCATTGAAGACAGCATGAACCATAACGACCTACGAGCCATGGTATCGATAGAAGCCAACGATTTTGAAACGATAAGATCAATGGCGTCAATCGGGCTTGGATGGGCCTGCCTGCCCAAATTCCAGGTCGACGACACCCTGCAGATTCTGCCAGTAGAAGAACTACAGCTTAAATATTCCGTTGCACTGGTTCGCCATCAGGATCGCACGCTCTCACGCGCAGCTCAGGCTTTTCTTAACTCTCTGCCAACACAAATCGGCTAACTGTCCCTTTTAAACCCAGCATCTAACCCAGCATCCTTAGCGCTTCACACCATGGTTTTGAGCACGATCCCGCAGACAGTGATCAATTAGGACCAACGCCATCATGGCCTCTGCAATCGGTGTGGCACGTATTCCCACACAAGGGTCATGACGGCCAGTGGTGATCACCTCGGCCGCTGCATTAGTTACATCCACCGTTTTTCCTGGCTGACGCAAACTGGATGTCGGCTTTAACGCTATAGACGCCGTGACATCCTGGCCCGAGCTTATCCCACCCAGCACGCCACCGGCATTGTTAGATAAAAAACCATCTGGCGTCATTTCATCGCGATGCTCACTGCCGCGTTGTGCGACGCTATCGAACCCGGCGCCAATTTCAACCCCTTTGACCGCTCCGATGCTCATCATTGCATGCCCGATATCAGCATCCAGCCGATCAAAAATCGGCTCACCCCACCCTATCGGCACACCGCTTGCCACCACGTTGACTCTCGCCCCGGCCGAGTCCCCGTCTTTGCTTAGTTGCTGCATAAATTCTGCTAACTCATCTATCTGCGAAGCGTTAGGCCAGAAAAACGGATTGTTCTCCACCTCACTTAAGTCAAACTGTGACCGGTCCAGGACAATGCTGCCAAGCTGAGAAAGGTAGCCGTTAATCTCAATACCAAACTCTGTTCGCAGGTATTTTTTGGCAATCCCCCCGGCCGCCACCCGCATCGCTGTTTCACGAGCAGATGATCGACCACCACCGCGATAGTCCCTGATCCCATATTTTTTTTGGTAAGTTAAATCAGCATGTGCCGGGCGGTAGAGATCTTTTATTTTGCTGTAGTCTTTAGAACGCTGATCTTCATTTTCGATCAACAGCCCGATAGGCGTACCGGTGGTTCTGCCTTCAAACACACCAGATAGAATTTTTACCGTATCTGATTCTTTTCTCTGCGTGGTGTAGCGTGACTGCCCCGGCTTGCGGCGATCAAGATCACCCTGCAGGTCTTCTTCCGACAGACTCAAGCCCGGCGGACAACCATCGACCACAGCACCAATGGCCGGACCGTGGCTTTCACCGAAGGTGGTTAAAGTAAACAACTTGCCAAAGGTGTTGCCGGACATCTGCACAGGTCCTTAAAATTCGGGGTAGCGTCGAAAAGGCGGTATTGTATCTGCTTTGCATAGTGTACTCGACTCTTTACGCACCGGATATGTGCTCGCACGCAAAGCACCAGTCGCCGTAACGGCACAAACAAATGGTCAAACTCTTCAGCGACCACAGTGAGCAACCATGAGCAACAACGAACAGCCGCACGACGAACAGGCCAAAATTGGCCGTTACATGATTGTTGCAATGTGGGTGGTCGGGCTGGGACTCAGCACCCTTCTGCTAAACAACTACCTTGAGCGCCAGCGAAACCCGAACAACGAAGTCATTACCTCTCTTGACGGCGACAAGCGCAGTATCACCCTGCAGCGCGGCCGCTATGGCCACTACATAGTGACAGGCACAATTAACGGCGCAGAAGTAGATTTTCTAGTTGATACAGGCGCTACCAGCGTCAGCATACCGGTAGATTTCGCAGATCGTGCTGGCTTGACCCGTGGCACAGAAATATCAGTAGTGACGGCTAACGGTATCGGCAGAGCCTACCAAACCAAAATTGACCAACTAAGAATAGGCGATCTTGAGATACGCAACGCCACAGCCCACATCAACCCGGGCCTAAGTGATGAAGTATTGCTTGGCATGAGCGTGTTGAAAAACTTTGAGTTAATACAACGCGGCGAACAACTGATAATTCGCGAACCCTAACTGCGCCCGAGCTCGCACAAGCCCCACAACAACCCGCCAGCGTCAGCGAGGGATACCTAACAGGTCACTCCGCTCAAGCCCCTCAGAAACCAGCCACCACAAACACGTAACCTCACTCCATCAAACCACA
>CALGJU010000084.1 GCA_937928685.1 uncultured Granulosicoccaceae bacterium | reverse complement strand
CCTGTCTCCACGATGAGATTCAAAACCAAACAAACGCGCGGCTCGCTCTGGTTACGGCTCGTGCCTTTGGGCACATTGCTGGGTTGCTCTTTTTTGATTTCTGTGGGTGTTGATTCGTTTTTCGGTTGCCGATATGCAGGGGCAACCTTGCGCATTGACTGTGGGTATAGATTTTATGTGGTAGGAAGCCCGACGCGTGAGCGAGTGGACAGAGTTCCGCTCGTCATTGGAAATCAGTGGCTGGGTTGTTTGGGTTTTTGGCTTATTTGAAGTGAGGTGCGTGACGTGAGCGGCATCGCTGCCGCGGGCCTTACTTTTTGAAAGAGCAAAAAGTAAGCAAAAACTCTTCTTGCGACTTGTTTTGCCCTACGGGTGCCTGCGGCATTTTGAATCTCATCGCTCCACCAGGCAGCTCAGACGGCACATCCATGTGCCCACTTCGCTAACGTGGCATCCATGCCACTTATGCCTGTCTCCACGATGAGATTCAAAACCAAACAAACGCGCGGCTAGCTCTGGTTACGGCTCGTGCCTTTGGCACATTGCTGTACTGCTCTTTTTTGATGTCCGTGGGGTTGTTTCCTCTTTGCGTTGCGGATACGCAGGGGGATAAGCTTGCGCATTGACTGTTGGTATAGATTTTATGTGGTAGGAAGCCCGACGCGTGAGCGAGTGGACAGAGTTCCGCTCGTCATCGGGAATCAGTGGCTGGGTTGTTTGGATTTTTGGCTTATTTGAAGTGAGGTGCTTGAGCGGCGTGATGTGAGCGGCATCGCTGCCGCGGGCCTTACTTTTTGAAAGAGCAAAAAGTAAGCAAAAACTCTTCTTGCGACTTGTTTTGCCCTTCGGGTGCCTGCGGCGTTTTGAATCACATCGCTCCACCAGGCCGCTCAGACGGCACGTCCATGTGCCCACTTCGCTAACGTGGCATCCATGCCACTTATGCCTGTCTCCGCGATGAGATTCAAAACCAAACAAACGCGCGCTCGCTCTGGTTATGGCTCGTGTCTTTGGGCACACTGCTATTTAGCTATTTAGCTAATTATCTAGTGGGTGTCTGATTTGTTGGGGGTGTTATTGAGTAAGCAGATATTCAGGCTTTTCGGTTTCATCGTTGAACTAACAAGTTGGCGATATTTAAATATTATCGATATTTATAGCCTTATGGTTGAAGTCCACTAAAGGGAAAGCGCAAGGGTATGGGTATGGTGTGTTGAAATACTTCACTCAACGATTGGTAAAAAAGATTGTGGGAGTTATAGGTGTTGGTGTACAGAGTTATAGCAGTGAACATAGAGTATTTAATTACTGAATGTTGAACTTCCTCGTTCCAGTGCGTATTCTAGAAAGTGTTAACTCAAAATTATGATTTCCGAGTCTGATTAAGCAGGTGTCATTATTGAAAGGTACTAATCGAATCGATTGAACATTTCGGCTTGATAGGCCAACGTGGGATCTTGTGTCACATGCTTACCTTTCCTTACGTTTCGCATGAGTGTTTGTTAAATGCACCAAGGGTCACCATAGTGGTTGTTTTTGGTCCAACTAGTGAGTAAAAACGTTGGAAGATTTGTCCCCTTCAGATCTAAAGTCCATTCTTCATTCAAAAAGAGCCAACTTGTATTATTTGCAGCACTGTAGGGTGTTGGTGAATTCGGGTCGAGTTGAATATGTAACTGATGAGGGTAGCAGGGCAATGTATTGGAATATCCCTATAGCCAATACAACTTGTATTCTCTTGGGAACAGGTACATCACTTACTCAAGCTGCTATGCGTGAGCTTGCAAAAGCAGGTGTTTTAGTCGGTTTTTGTGGTGGTGGCGGTACGCCGTTATTTGCAGGCACAGATGTACAGTGGCTGCTCCCGCAGAGTGAATACCGCCCGACTGAGTATTTGCAAAACTGGGTACGCTTTTGGTTTGATGATGAGCAACGCTTGCAGGCAGCTATTACATTCCAGCATATAAGATTGGCGCAAATTCGCAAGCACTGGCTAAAGTTGGCTGCTGATCGGTCAGAGAATTTTGATGTTAGTGAAACTGAATTAGATGCTTTATTGGGCGGTGCCGCGTCGGCATTGATTGCATGCAGGTCAAGCACCGAAGTATTAACCCAAGAGGCACACCTTGCAAAACGTTTGTACAAGCTTTCTTGTAAAGCTGTTGGTTACGGTGATTTTACTCGTGCTAAAAACGGATCAGGTGTTGACTTCGCTAATAGGTTTTTAGATCACGGAAATTATCTTGCCTATGGTTTGGGTGCCACTGCAACTTGGGTGTTAGGAATCCCCCATGGACTTGCAGTATTGCATGGTAAAACCAGACGTGGTGGGTTGGTATTTGATGTAGCCGACTTAATAAAGGATGCACTAGTATTGCCACTCGCTTTTGTCGCTGCCATGGCTGGAGACGATGAGCAAGCATTTCGTCAAAGGTGTATCACCGCATTCCGTAAGGCCGAATCTTTAGATGTGATGATTGATGCGCTAAAAACGGTAGCTGATCAGCAAGGCGCTGAAAGCTCGAAATGAACGTACTGCTTGTATCTCAATGTAGTAAGCAGGCTTTGCCTGAAACACGACGGGTGCTTGATCAGTTTGCTGAACGCAAAGGTGATCGAGTATGGCAAACTGCCGTTACCCAGCAAGGTCTAGATACACTTCGTAAAATGCTGCGTAAAACGGCGCGCAGAAATACAGCAGTGGCCTGTCATTGGATAAGGGGAAAAGATCGAACCGAGTTACTTTGGTTTGTGGGCAACTTGCGGCGTTTTAATGAACAAGGGACAGTACCAACCAATACCACGGGTAACGATATACTGCGCAACGCAGACGAGAACCAATGGCATACCGCTGAAGCCGTGGCGTTGCTCGGTGCCATTACCGGTCTATTTCATGATTTCGGTAAGGCCAATAAGCTGTTTCAAAAAAAGTTAAAGCCATCAGCGAAGCCACCATATTCAGAGCCTTATCGTCATGAGTGGGTATCTTTAAGGTTGTTTCAAGCGTTTGTGGGCGAAGATACTGATGCACAGTGGCTAGAGCGATTGAGCGTTGTAACAGTGGCTAGTGAAGCTGTCATGCTATCGGCCATAGTAAAAGATTCCAGCAATCCCAATCAATCACCTAATCCCTTTTATCAGTTGCCACCGCTGGCGCGTGCAATTAGTTGGCTCATCATATCGCACCATCGGTTACCGAAGCTTCGTAATGATGAGCACGAACCGAGAATAGAGAGTATAGATACCTGGTTAACTGATAGGAAAACATTTAAACCGTATTGGAATTCACCACAATGTGAGTTTACAGAGTGGACAGAAGCACAGTGGGATGATGTGTGGGACTTATCATTGGGTACACCAATGTGCAGCACAATTTGGTGCCAAAAAGCATGCGCCATTGCAAAGCGCGCGATCAAGCTACCAAGCTTTTTAGATAACGATTGGTTAGCGGATTCATTTAGCTCTCATATGGCACGTTTAATTGTCATGCTTGCAGATCATAGTTATTCGGCGGCAGGGCCAACGCGAGTTTGGCAAGACAAAAAATATAAAGCCTGTGCGAATACAGCCCTAAACGAAAAGACCCAAAAAAGAGAAACCAAACAAAAGCTAGATGAACACAATATCGGTGTTTCTCATAATGCCTATTTGCTCGGCAAGAGCTTGCCTAAATTAAGGCAAACACTGCCCGCGATAACTCGGCACAAGAAATTCAAACAGCGAAATACACTGCCCCGTTACCGATGGCAAGATAAAGCGTATGAACTTGCGTGCAGTGTTAATACACGAAGTAAAACGCAAGGGTTCTTTGGCATCAATATGGCGTCGACCGGGTGCGGTAAAACATTTGCCAACGCGCGAATAATGTACGGTCTGGCAGATGAAAAAATAGGTTGCCGATTCAGTGTAGCGCTGGGCCTGCGGACGTTGACGCTACAAACCGGTGATGCACTGCGGGAGCGATTACACCTAGGAACCGATGACTTAGCAGTTTTAATTGGGTCATCTGCTGTTCGTGATTTACACGAGAGAGCCAGGGCCAAGGCATCGTCGAAAAATAAAACTGAAGGGGCTGGTTCCGGCTCAGAGTCAGACGAATCCCTGTTTGAAGACCATCAATATGTACGTTACGACGGTAGCTTGGATGATGGCCGTCTAAGTACGTGGTTAGCAAATTCACCAAAATTACTGCAGCTCCTTAGTGCGCCAGTGCTTGTATGTACGATAGACCACTTAATGCCTGCAACGGATGGTGATCGTGGCGGGAAGCAGATTGCGCCAATGCTTCGGTTACTAACCTCTGATCTGGTGCTTGATGAGCCCGACGACTTTGGGCTGGAGGATCTGCCAGCGTTAACTCGTTTAGTCAATTGGGCTGGTATGCTCGGCTCACGGGTGCTGTTGTCCTCAGCGACTCTGCCCCCAGCGCTTATAAAGGCTTTGTTTGAAGCTTATCGCAGTGGCCGAGATGTCTACAACCGCGTGTGTGGTGAGAGTGATTATGCGCGTGGTGTTTGCTGTGCTTGGTTTGATGAGTACCGGTGTGAATCAGCTGATTTGGCAGAAGCAGATCAGTTTGCCAAGGTGCATAGTTCTTTTGCTGACAAGCGAATTGAGAAATTAAAGCAAGCGCCAGTGCTGCGCCGTGCTGAATTATTACCGATAACTGCAGCACCAAATGATGAAGCTGTCATAAGCGCCATGGCGGCAACTATTACTGGTGGTATTACCCGGCTTCACAAACAGCACAATGAGGTTGATCCTGTTACCGGAAAATCCGTTTCAATCGGGTTGGTGCGAATGGCCAATATCAATCCAATGGTGGCCGTAGCGCAAGCCATTGTGGGGGCAGATCTAACAAAAAATTTCCGTATTCATTTTGTGGTGTATCACAGCCAATATCCGATGATCATGCGTTCTGCTATTGAGGGCCTTCTTGATCAGGCTTTGACGCGTCATAACAGTGAAGATATTTGGCGGGTGCCGCATATTCGTACCGCATTAGATACCCACACAGAGAAAAACCAAATTTTCGTGGTATTTGCCACGGCGGTGGCAGAGGTTGGGCGTGATCATGACTACGACTGGGCAATAGCCGAACCAAGCTCAATGCGATCCTTGATTCAATTGGCTGGTCGTATACAGCGCCACAGACATATAGCACCCACAGCACCAAACCTGTTAATTCTATCTAAAAATTTTAAGGCGCTGCAAAAAAGAGCACCGGCCTACGCGAAGCCTGGTTTTGAAAGCAGTAATTATTCATTGCAAAGTCATGATCTGACCGAAATATTGCCCGTGCACCACTACGAACATATTAATTCCATACCTCGCATAGCTGAAAGCAAAAGCCTTGATGCAAGTAACAGCCTGGTAGATCTGGAGCACTTGCACATGCGGGGTAAATTGTTTGGTGATCCTGATCGTTTTATGTCTGTGCACGCGGCATTGTGGTGGCAACACAACGCAACCTGGTGTGCTGAATTGCAGCGCCTGATGCCTTTTCGTTCAAGTCGACCGGATGAAGAATTTATGCTGCTAATGGAAGATGACGACAGCGATGCCATTTTCCACCTGACACATAGAAAAAACGATCCTACGTTGGCTGAAGACCGGTTTAATCTTCAAACAATAGAGTGCAGCGCCGGTTTCACATCGTGGATAAATCTCAGCACAGAAAACCTGTTAGAGGTGGAGGCAGAGCGCGCTGGGCTGGGTTACAAAATTACCAGCCATCGTTTTGGGCGGTTCAGGTTGCCAGAGCAAAAAGACGGGGGACTAAAAAAATGGCAGTTTAGTGAGATATTTGGAGTATGGCAGGAGCAGTAAAGGGTATCAGTTCGCGATAGAGTAGTAGTTAGAAATTCGCGGTAAGTAAAGAGTTAGCAATTAGGCGGTAACAAAATGACTGTAAACGTGATGGCAAAGCAGGTGGCGGATTTTATCCGCGATCGTGCGACAGCAAAAATAGAAAAATTTGATAAGGACGCTGATAAAGAGCGGCGTAAAGTTGGAGTAGAAAACGCTGTAGCGCTGGCCGACTTTGAAGCAAAAACGGTCAAGGACAGGGAGGAATTGTTGTTGAAGTATCAGCCTGATGTCTGGCTGAGTGATGCAGCAAGTCGTGCCTGGCAAATCAGCATGGTGACCCATGCGATCAAATACACACATGGGGATGCTAAAGGCAGCAGTGTGTTATTTGAAACCCAAGATAACTCTACTAATAACGACCGAGAGTGTTGTGTAATAAGTACAGGCAGTATTCAAACGTCAGCAATCGACGTGGTGGGAAATGCCGCCGCTCTGGATGTCGCAAGCCTGCTTAAGCTAAGTGTTGATGGTGAGACTCTTATTCAGCAATTGGCAAAGAACGAAACCGGTGCTTTGATTGAGTTCAGTAAAAATACTGAACAGCTAAGTGGCTGGGTTGATGGGTTCAAGGAGGCACTGAAAGATAAGGAAGTTAGCTCCCACAAGCTCGCAAAGCAGCTGTATTTTCCCGTTGGGTCGGGAGACTATCACCTGCTTAGTCCTTTGTTCGCTACATCATTAGCAGATGTAGTGTATCAAAAAATTATAAATTCACGTTTTTCTGATGAAGCTAAAGCTGTACGTAAACAGAAAAAGGACAGTAAATATTCAGAGCTCAACACCGTTGATTATTTGAATGTTGCGACACAAACGTTCGGCGGTACTAAGCCTCAAAATATCTCCCAGCTGAATAGTTCAAGAGGTGGAAAAGCGTTTTTATTCAGTGCACAACCACCGCAATGGACATCTCAACCTCGACCACCGGTTAAATCTGGCACCGCCTTCTGGGACAGCTTAGTTCGTGAACGCGGTGTTTATCGGAAGCTAAATTCCTTTCGAATTTATTTGGAGAATATAGAGCATCGTTCAAGTACTCAACACTATCGTGACATACGCGCAGGCTACGTCGATGATCTGATAGGGCTTGTGCTGCAGTACTCAGCCGAAATTCAGTTATTACCAGCGGGCTGGAGCGCAGACTGTAAGCTGCCCAATGAGGAATGCCTTTGGCTTGATCCCTATCGAGAGGACGAGAGCTTTCAACTCACACGTGCTGAGAATGATTGGCAAGAAAAAATATCCAATCGCTTTGGGTCATGGCTTAACAGCCACTTAAACAGAGGTAAATCGCTAGTGTTCTCAGATACTGAAGCTCGTGAATGGAAAGATTCCATTAAAAGAGATCTGGAGCTGTGCATATGAAATCACTACTTATATTGCGCAATCTAAGTGTTGAAAATGCCAATGCTATCAGTGGCCTTACATGGGGTTTTCCAGCGGTATCAAATTTTCTTGGTTTCACTCATGGCATGTCGCGAAAACTTGAAGATTACGCAGGCTTTACTTTAGGCGGTTGTGCAGTAATTTGTCATCATCATAGTGTGCAGGCCTACCAACCTGCCGGGTGGGGGGATTATGTATTTGCATTGACTCGAAACCCGCTAACTAAGAATGCGACGTCGCCCTCGTTTGTTGAGGAAGGCCGAATGCATATGCAAGTGACACTATTAATTGAATGTGATTTCACAGCGGAAGATTTGGACTTTGGTGGCGAGAGCCATGAAGCCGAAGTACTGCATCTTGAACACTGGTTCAAGAAAAAAATATTTTCTCAACGTCTGGCAGGAGGAACAATCACTTCTGCTGGAATCGTGTCTTTGCAGAAGCTTCCCCAGCAGCACGAGAAATACAAAAGGTTTGAGCGCAAAACATTATTGCAGGTGTTGCCGGGGTTCGCACTGGTCGACCGTTCCAATCTGCTGCAGCAACATCATGAGCAACGTGTACAAAGTGATGCTGAAGCACAACTTATTGACTCATGGCTAGATTTTATTTCTATGCGTCACCAAGCGCAGAAGAACAGTGAAACCGATGATACCGCCACTTGGGAGCGTGTGCCAAAGCCGTCAGCAGGCTGGTTGGTGCCAATTTCTACGGGCTACAGAGCGATATCACCACTTTACCCACCCGGAGAGGTGAAGAGAACGCGTGACCCCAACATGCCTTTTAGATTTGCGGAAGCAGTCTATGGAATTGGAGAGTGGGTAAGTCCGCATCGCGTACAAAGTTTGAATTCACTATTTTGGAGATATCAGCATAACGACGATTGGTATTTATGTAAGAACGATTATTCAAATGAAATCACTGAAGTAATAACGGAGAGTAAAGCCTAATGGCACAAGCAAAATTAAAAACGGCGTCGGTTCTGGCGTTTGAACGAAAATTATCTAATTCAGATGCCGTGATGCATAGCGGTAATTGGGATCACCGTGAAGAAAGCGCTGCCTGGAAGTCAATTACTATTCAGAGTAAAGATGTTCGAGGGACAATTTCAAACCGGTTGAAAACAGCTATAGCAAAAGATCCCGCAAAATTAGATGCAGAGATTCAAAAGGCAAACCTTCAAAGGGTAGAGGTAGCGGCGTTGCCTTTTGAAAGTGACACGTTAAGGCTTAGCTTTTCACTGCGTGTGCTAGGAGACCTTGCTACTCCATCTGCGTGTAACGATAGTGACTATCAAGCTGCCCTTGCATCAATGATAAACGGTTATATAGAGAAAAATAAATTTACTGAGCTTGCAAATCGCTATGCTGAGAATTTGGCAAACGGACGCTTTTTATGGCGGAACAGGGTGGGGGCTGAGGCTGTTGAAGTTAGGGTAAGCCATATCAGCGATCAAAAAATTCAAAAAACCTGGGTGTTTAGTGGTTCAGATTATAGCTTGCGTAGTTTCAGTAAACCGTCTGCTGATCTTGCAGAGCTATCAGAAGTGGTGCGCGGAGGTTTAGCCGGTGAAGATTTTGCATTTTTTCGAGTAGAAGCTTTTGCAAGGCTTGGTAATGGTCAGGAGGTGTTTCCATCTCAAGAGCTTGTTCTTGATGGCGGCCGCGACAGTGCAAAAAGCAAATACTTGTATCAGGTAGATGAAGTGGCAGCAATGCATAGTCAAAAAATCGGTAACGCGCTTAGAACTATTGATACTTGGTATCCAGGTGCTGATGAGTTAGGCCCCATAGCAGTTGAGCCATATGGCTCAGTCACAAATCGTGGTACGGCTTATCGTCAACCGAAAGACAAGTTAGATTTCTACAACTTGTTGGATGGCTGGGTGATAAAGGGAAATGAACCTCCTTTGGAGCAGCAGCATTATGTGCTTGCTGGGTTAATCCGTGGTGGTGTTTTTGGTGAGAAAGCTGATTAATTGGGGGTTATATGGACTATTTTTGTGATGCTGTAATTCGCCAGGACCCAGAATTTACAGAGAGCCTTCTACTTAACAGTATGTTTGCGAAGTTACATAGGGCATTTTGTGAGCGAGATAAGGGAGACATTGGCGTTAGTTTTCCCAGTGCCGATAAAACACTTGGTAGCGTGCTTCGACTACATGGTAGCTATGCTGCGTTAGAGCAGCTGATGAGCACAAACTGGCACCATGGTCTGACAGATTATATTGTTTTTTCAGAGTTAAGCGAAGTGCCAAGCAAGTGTCAGTACCAAGAGGTTCGGAGAGTGCAGGTAAAAAGCAATATCGAGCGTTTAATGCGCAGGTCAATAGCTAAGGGTTGGTTGAGTGAAGCAGAGGCACATGAACGAATTGCAGATGCAAAAGAAGTTCGTGTGAAGCTACCGTATTTGCAACTCAAAAGTCAGTCGACCGGGCAGACCTTTAGGTTGTTTCTCCGGCTAGGTAAAGCTGTAGATGTCGCTACCACAGGGGACTTCAATAGTTACGGATTGAGTCAAAAAGCTACAATTCCGTACTTTTAACCCTATTTTGTAGTGCCTGCTCAAGTTGTTGAATTTTATTGTTTTT
>CALGJU010000083.1 GCA_937928685.1 uncultured Granulosicoccaceae bacterium | reverse complement strand
ATAGCGCGATCTGACGATAAATTATTTCGTCCATCTTCAGAACCTGAATTATCGGTGTGTGCTTCAACGTCTATCATTAATGCAGGGTTTTCAGACATCACCGCGGCAATGTTATCAAGGTGTCTGGCTGCTCGACCATGCCAAACCCGGGCTGAATTAGCTTCGAAATAACGCTCGCCCAAAGTCAGCGACATTCCTCGACTGGAAGGCCGGGCATTCATGGCACGCAACTCTTCGTGCAGTCGAGCATCTGAAAGTACTTCAGTGACAGCAGGTGCCGACATCGCGGCAGCCATGGTTGGCTCTGCCTGCGCTTCCAGGTTTATTTCGGATTCTATTTCGTTGGCAATTGGCTGCACTACAGTGTGACTGGCTTGCTGATCGTAGCCAGTTGTTGCACTGCCACCTTGCATCGCACCGCTTTCTATACGTGCTTGCAGTTGCATGATCTGCTTGCTTAACGCTGCCAGTTGCTGTGCGATTTGCTGCGTTTCACTCAGTGATGTTTCCATACCTGAATGACCACCGGATACGCTACCACCATGTGTTGGAGTGGCGGCGGCAAGAGTAGGTTGCGCAACCTGAGTCTGTGCCAGACGCAAGTCCTGCTTTGCTGCCAGAGCGCGTGCTGTCTGCTGTGCCTCGAGCGCTTTCAGTTTCGCAAGCGCCGCTTCGTGCGAGATCACTTCCGCGCTTTTGAAAAAATCTGATGCGTCCTGCGCTACCTTGAGCTGCTTCTCGGCACGCTCTAGCTCTGCTGCAGCCAGCGCAGACACCTGCGGGTCGCTGCTGACTTGCTGATAGGCTTCTCGTGCATCCTCGAGCTCGGGGCTCCAGGTCTGTTTACTTGCACATCCTGTCAGGGCAAGTGCGCCCATTAGTAATGTGATGCTCGAAAGTTGGAATTTGTTAGTCATGCTTATTCCGTAATGATTACGTTTGCTTGGTTAGCGAGCCATACCTGTGCGGATGTAACCTAGTGAAGACTCCGCTTGCGCCGCTTCACTGATCGCTTTGGCTAAACTCGCCTGGGCCGTTGCAAGCTCCAGCAATTTCTGTGCTCGATCTGTGCGGCGTCGCTGTTGCATCGCTTCTGCTTTACGAAAAATCTCGTTTGCCTTGAGGTAGTGATCAGGTGCGTATTCCAGTGCCCCGGCAGTTTGAGCTGCGCGAATCGCGGTGGACGTGTGATCAAACATTGGTCCCTGCTTTGGCGCGGCACAACCGGCCAGCAACGCCCCGAACGCTATAGCCACAACACTTGTTTTAAGTGCGCCAGCCTTGAAAAATTGAATAGTCATGGGTCAAACCTTCTAAGAATCAGTGCGGTATTAATGGTTTGCGCTCGGAAATTACGGAGCACCTTAAGACTTGGTCGGCATCTGATCTTGAGGGTTGAGAGCTACAGAGGAGCATCCACCACAGACGTTGGGTTTTGTGAACCAACGCACATAGTCGAGGCCCTTATGCGGAATGGCTGTCGCTATTCCGGGCAGGATTGAAGTGCTATTTTGAGCGAGTTGCCGCGAGGCGTAAAATTTCTGTCACCTGGCTGATATCGCCCGGCGGGTCTGCGATGGCTATTTCCTCTGCAAAACCAGAGGATCGTGCAAGCTCGGCACATCGGTCACTGTTGACCACCAATGGTCTGGTTTTTAGCTCGCTCTGAAGCTCCGGAGGAATGATTTTCAATAGATTGATCAGGCCCAGGTCGCTGGTGACTGAGATAATGTCTGGCAGACCGGTATCAAACAGGCTACTGAGCTCGGCTGTTGTATAGCCGGGCAACGTTCTTTGGTAGACGGCCAGATAATCGACCGTACAGCCAGCTTGCGTCAGGGCGTCACGGAGTTTTTCACGCCCGCTGTCTCCGCGGATAATAGTGATGGTTGATTTGCGACTCACATTGAGTGCTTCCAGCAATGCTTCACTGCCGGCACCACTGGCAGGTTCGATGTCTACGCTTACCCCCTGCGATTGTAGTGCGCTGGCAGTAGCGGCGCCGATGGCGGCTGTTTTACCGGTAAAATCCCACGGCAATGCAGAGCAACGGTCTGCGCCAATTACCGAATTGACGCTGGTAAAAATAATAATGTCACTCTGCCGTGCTGCGTCAACGTCGGTGTGTACGAATTCTATTTCTATTGTGGGCAAACAGGTATAAGAGATGCCAGCAATCTCATCCAGCAATTGCGTAAAGCGCGATGTCAGGTGTATGGGTCGGGTTACCAATACACTAATATTGTCTAATACATTTGCCACATCGATCAAAGTAAATACCGAGCCCGTTAGTGTTTTTTGCTATATTTATAGGGTATTTTCATGCAGGCAATGCAAGTGCATCTATAATTTCCTGCGCACCGGCATCGAGTAATTGCTGGCCGACAGCGCGGCCTAATGCCTGGGCATTATCGCGATGGTCCGAGGACTGAGCTGTCAGTATACGGGTACCATCGGGCGAGCCGATTAAACCACGTAAACTTAGCGTATCGCCTTTTAGTTCTGCAAATGCTGCGATGGGTGTCTGGCAACTGCCTCCCAAGCTAGCATTTAAACTACGCTCGCACATGACCCGGCTGGCAGTATCAGCATCGTGCAAATGCGTGAGTAGTTGGTTGGTTTTTACGTCGTCAATTTTGCACTCCACACCAACCGCTCCCTGAGCACAGGCCGGTAGCATCACATTAATATCAATCTCGGACTTTATTCGTGATTGAAGCTCCAGGCGTATAAGCCCGGCACTAGCCAGAATAATAGCGTCATAACGGCCTGCGTCGAGTTTGGCTAGACGTGTATTGACGTTGCCGCGCAAATCGATAACGGTCAGATACGGGTACTTTGCGAGTAACTGACAGCGCCGGCGTAGGCTGCACGTTCCTACCACAGCATTCTGCGGCAGTTGATCAAGGCTGTCGTATTTATTAGATATGAACGCATCGGTCGGGTTTTCGCGTTTCATTACTGCACCCAAATGCAGTCCCTCTGGAAACTCGGCGGGCAGATCTTTCATTGAGTGAGCCGCCATATCAGCACGCCCGTCCAGCATGCCTCTTTGCAGCTCTTTGATAAAAAGTCCTTTACCGCCGATTTTAGCTAGTGGCTGATCCAGTATTTCGTCACCACGAGTCGACATCTTGATTAATTCAGACTTAGCTCCAGCCAGCGCCAGGTGTCTTTGGACCTCTTCAGCCTGCCAAAGTGCGAGCGGGCTTTTGCGTGTCGCGATTTTTAGAATGTCTGGCATGCGGGAGTATCTACCGTGCGGCAAAGGCGTTTAGGGATTTATCGGGCCGTCAACACTGACCGGTTACTGTCAAGCTGATAATATCAGCAATAGGATTCACCAATAATCGTTTATTTATACTGGCGTGGCGTAAAGCCCGCCCAGATGCCGGATGCAATGAGCAAAGACAAAAAAGATAAAAGCAATCAGTTGTGGGGCGGACGCTTTAGCGAATCGACAGATGAGTTTGTGCAGGCATTCACCGCATCGGTCACGTTTGATCAACGAATGGCGCAGCAGGATATCAATTGTTCACGGGCACACGCGCAGATGCTCGGTAAAACCGGGGTACTGTCTGCGCAGGATGTAGAAAAAATTCTTCAAGGCCTGGAGGAGATCAGCCGGGAAATCGAGGCCGGTGAGTTTCCGTGGTCTGTAGCGCTTGAAGATGTGCATATGAATATCGAAGCGCGATTGACCGATCGTATTGGTGATGCGGGTAAGAGGCTGCATACCGGCCGTTCACGCAATGATCAGGTCGCCACAGATATCCGCCTGTATATGCGTGAAGCCATTGATGTGTTGATTGCAGAGGCGCAACGCTTGCAACATGGGATGCTTGCACTTGCAGAGCGCCATACCGATGTAATCATGCCCGGCTTTACGCATTTGCAAACAGCGCAACCTGTCACTTTCGGTCATCATGTGATGGCCTGGTTTGAGATGATCTCGCGCGATATAGAACGCCTGCATGATTGCAACAAGCGCGTTAACGTGATGCCTCTGGGCGCAGCTGCTCTGGCTGGTACTACCTACCCGATTGATCGGCAATACAGTTGTGAGTTACTTGGTTTTGCCAGTGTCGCCAGAAATTCACTTGATGCCGTGAGTGATCGGGATTTCGCCATCGAATTCTGTGCAAGTGCGGCCATCATAATGACCCACCTTTCGAGAATTTCAGAAGAACTGGTGCTGTGGTCCTCGGCGCAGTTTGATTTTATTGAATTGCCGGATCGATTCTGTACAGGCTCAAGCATTATGCCGCAGAAGAAAAACCCTGATGTGCCAGAGCTGGTGCGCGGTAAGACCGGGCGTGTGAATGGTCATTTGGTGAGTCTGCTGACGTTAATGAAGTCTCAGCCATTGGCCTATAACAAAGACAATCAGGAAGACAAAGAGCCCCTGTTTGACACGATAGATACCCTCATGGGCTGCCTGCGGGCCTTTGCAGACATGATTCCCGCCATTGAACCGAAACCCGACAGCATGCGCAACGCGGCACTTAAAGGCTTTGCCACCGCCACTGACCTTGCAGACTATCTGGTTAAACGAGGCATGGCATTTAGAGACAGCCATGAAGTCGTGGGTAAAGCGGTTGCCTATGGAATTCAGCAGGGCAGAGACTTGAGTGAATTCTCATTGGAAGAGCTGCAAGGGTTTAGCGCAGATATCGAAGAAGATGTGTTCACGGTACTGACCCTTGAAGGGTCTGTAGCAGCGCGTGATCATATTGGTGGCACGGCCCCGGCGCAGGTAAAAAGTGCCATTGAAGAGGCCCGTACGCGAATAGGTAATGCCTATTTTTAAGGCAGAGCAACCGAACGGTGCCAGTTAAGAAGGGTGCCAGTTAAAGGGTGATCACGCCGGTGGTAATCACAGCAGAAACAGGAGTCTGGTAACCCGCTGCACGCAGGGTGCCGATACCCGGAATATTTTGCGCCGTCATTGTTACCACGAATAGGGGTATGCCAATACCAATTAGGCTTGCCAGCGTAAAATCGGGTGATACGAATACTGGAAAAGCCCGCGCTAATGGCAGGCAGACAAGTCTCGCAGGAATGAGGCGACTGTTATTAGCGTACTGTTATCCGTGGTGACAGCCTGATTACCACGCGCAGCTTAACAGGGAAACTGACAGGTCGTTATCGTCTAGCTGGCTTCACTTTCATCAGACACACCGGGATCACATGAACCATTGTCACTATCGTCTTGATCGCGGTCATGCTCCTGCCATTGAATTCGATTTAAACCATTCAATGCAGCGACTCGATAAGCTTCCGCCATGGTCGGGTAGTTAAAAGTGTTTTCGGTAAAATAGCTTACGCGATTGCCGCCACCGGGTTGGC
Organism: uncultured Granulosicoccaceae bacterium; assembly: GCA_937928685.1. Taxonomy (GTDB): domain Bacteria; phylum Pseudomonadota; class Gammaproteobacteria; order Granulosicoccales; family Granulosicoccaceae. The sequence goes on along the minus strand of CALGJU010000083.1, from coordinate 41,166 downwards.
GCATGATGGCCTGGCCAATGTGAATAATTTCCGAAGACTGATAACCGAAGCAGTGAATGCCAAGAATCTCCAGTGTCTGGGTATTAAATAATATCTTTAACATCCCTGTGGTCTGGCCGGTGATCTGTGCGCGGGCGATGGAGCGGAATAGCGATCTACCCACTTCATAAGGTACTTTTTTCTCTGTGAGCTCTGCTTCGGTTAAACCGATTGAGCTGATCTCAGGGTCTGTATAGATACCGGTCGGGATATCGCTTATCAGTCGAGTATCGCAGTGGCCTTCGCCGATATGGGTACCGGCAAATCGCCCCTGATCATAACCGGCACTGGCAAGCCCCGGTGCGCCAACGACATCACCTACCGCATAAATATGAGGCACTGAAGATCGGTAGTATTCATCGACTTCTATTTGTTTGCGTCCGTTGGGTGTTAAGCCCGCCTTTTCGAGATTTAATTTGTCTGTTGCCCCGGAACGACCGTTTGCCCACAGCATAACGTCTGCTTTGAATCGCTTACCACTTTGCAGATGCAGCACCATGGAGTCATCATCGGTCTCTACACTTTCGTAGGTTTCGTTGTTTCTTACCGTGACACCGATTTCCCGAAAATGGTAGCCGAGTGCATCTGCTATTTCTCCGTCAAGGAATGACAGCAAGCGATCACGGGTATTGACCAGATCAACTTTGACTCCCAGGTTTCCGAAGATAGAGGCGTACTCGCAGCCGATAACTCCCGCGCCGTAAATAATGATTGATCTGGGTACAAAGTCGATGTCCAGAATGGTGTCACTGTCGCAAATTCTCGGGTCTGAGAAATCGATGTCTTCCGGGCGGTACGGAATAGAGCCGGTGGCAATGACGATATTTTTGGCTTTGCAAATCTCTTCACTGCCGTTTTTTGATAGCACGCTGATGGTATTCGCATCGAGAAAACTTGCGCTGCCGCGATGCAGATCGACACGGTTTCTAAAATAAAAGCTCTCCCGCATGGTGACCTGCTCATCAATGACAGATTGTGCAGATTTAACCAGTTCCTGCCAGGTGACATCCACATGGCCTGCAATTCTTCTGAAGATGGCATCTTGTCTAAATCGACTGACCATCTGCACGGAGTGACGCAATGCCTTGCTCGGAATTGTGCCCCAGTGAGTGCAACCGCCACCAACATCCCGATAGTGCTCGACCATCGCGACATTCTGGCCGCATTTGGCGAGCTTCATCGAGGCACCTTCACCTGCCGGCCCGGAACCAATCACTATTGAGTCGTATTCTTTTATTGCCATGATATGAACAGTTTTGCCAAGCCCTTATTATTGGGCAATTTGTATTGTGGATCATTGGACCTGCTGGACCTTCAGATCGCTTAATTCCCGCCACCTCTGCGGCTTGGCGGCATTGTAGATCGTCGGGAGTATGGTCGAACACTTACCAAACCGCCTGAATCGACGATAAAAACTTTGGCCGGGCGATTCATTTGATCAATCCACGCTAGAATATACGCATGAATTATGCAGATTATGGCTTTGTCCGAATAGCGGCGATCGCACCGGTGGTGGCGATTGGCAATCCGAAACGTAATGCAGACCGAATTGTTGAAGCGATGCAGCATGCGGATTTCGCCGATGTATCGTTGTTGCTGTTCCCGGAGCTTGGTATCAGTGGTTACACCTGCGAAGACCTCTTTTTTAATCAATCTATGGTGGATCAATGTGAAGAGGCACTGCTTAAGATAGTCCAGGCAACCGATGATCGCATAGTGGTGGTCGGTGCGCCGTGGCGTCTGCAAGACGGTCGTATGCTGAATGTCGGCTTTGTTTGTCAGAACGGTCAGGTGCTTGGTGCGGTGCCGAAAACCTCCCACCCGAACTACGGTGAGTTTTACGATAAACGCTGGTTTGTTTCGGGCCAGGGCATTGAGCACTGTGTCGATCACCCGCGGCTGGGTCAATTTGTGATTGCCACAGAGCAACTATTTGCGATGGGTGACTCCTGGTTTGCGGTCGAAATCTGTGAAGACTTGTGGCACCCGGCACCACCATCGATGTCACACGTCAGAGCCGGTGCTGAGCTCATCGTTAATCTGTCTGCCAGTGACGAGCTGGTATCAAAGGCGAGCTATCGACGTGATCTTATCCGTATGGCCAGTGCTCAAGGCATGTGTGCCTATTTATATGCGTCCTGTGGTCCGACTGAATCGACCAAAGATATAGTCTTCGGCGGCCATCATTTATTTGCAGAAAACGGTGTGCTGGCGGCTGAGTCTGAACGGTTTTCACTGACTGGCAGCCAGCTGATCTGTGAGTATGATTGGCAGAAGCTTCGCCACGATCGCAGCAAAAACGGCACTTTTGCCAATAGTGAAAGACCGGCACCGTATCGCCACAATGGCAAGTCGCACAAGCTAAGCCTTAAAAGCCTGATACGTTCTTTTGACAGCAAACCGTTTGTGCCTGATGACGAACTCGAGTTTGGCGAGCGCGCCAGTGAGATTTTAAAAATCCAGAGTACTGGCCTCGCCCGCCGGATGATGGCGGCTTATTCTAAAACGCTGGTGCTGGGGGTCTCTGGCGGTCTTGATTCAACGCTGGCTTTTCTGGTGTGTCTTGATGCGCTTGCGTTGCTTGATAAAGATCGAAGTGACTTGTGTGCCATTACGCTACCCGGGCCTGCCACCAGTGAGCACACTCTGGAAAGTGCCCGTATGCTCAGCGCGTCTGCGGGAGCGAACCTTAAAGAGGTGCGTATTGATGCCTCGGTTGAGCAGCATTTAAAAGATCTGGCGCATACAGGTGATCATGATGTGGTGTTTGAGAATGCTCAAGCGCGTGAACGTACACAAATACTGTTTGATCTGGCCAACCAGATGAATGGCATTGTCGTTGGCACCGGTGATCTGTCGGAACTTGCGCTCGGTTGGTGTACTTACAATGCCGATCAAATGTCGAGTTATAACGTTAATGCCAGTGTGCCCAAAACCCTGGTGATCTATCTGGTGCGTTGGTACGCGCTACACCGGGCTGATAAAGCTTTGTCAGAAGCGCTGTTGCGAATTCTTGATACACCGATCTCACCTGAGCTGGTGCCCGCCACAGACGATAACGAGGATGACGTAGCACACCACACAGAATCAATAATCGGGCCCTATGAATTGCATGATTTTTTTATCTACCACTACTTGCGCAATGGGTTTAATGCCGAAAAAATCTATGTGCTTGCGCAACTGGCGTTTAAAGGTAAATACGAGTCTGCAGTTATAAAAAAGTGGTTAAGCCTGTTTTTTAAGCGTTTTTATATGCACCAATTCAAACGCACCACGCTGCCGTCCGGCCCAAAAGTGGGTAGCGTCAGCTTGTCTCCCCGGGGTGACTGGCGTATGCCGGATGAGGCAGATGTCAGTGCCATTCTTGAACACATTGAATCTTTGCCCTAGTGTACTGGAACCAATAGAGTGTGCATATGTGCAATCTATTTGTTCCAGTACACTAGCCCGGTCACCAATTGATTTAATAATTAAAGCCTTTTTCCGAAATTTAGAGCCAATATGTCTATAGTGATTAGCAGCCAGTTTGATGGTGGCAATATCGAATGCATTGCCTGTGAAAGCGCAGACAATATTCGCTTGACCATTTCTGATGATGCCGGTGGTGAGTTTTATCAGTGGTTTTACTTTCGTATGACGGCGGCGGCTGGAAACCGATATCAACTGCATATTGATAATGCAGGAACGTCTTCCTACCCCAATGGCTGGAAAGACTATCGCGTCGTAGCCTCCTACGACCGAGATGACTGGTTCCGCATTGATACTCAATATACGGATGGTGTGTTGAGCTTCGGACTCGATACAGAGGTTGATACTGTTTGGTTTGCCTATTTCGCGCCTTATTCTTTGCAACGCCACGATGATCTTATTGCAGAGTGCTCCATGGATCATAAAACGTCGGTAGAAGTACTGGGTAAGACCCACGATGGCAGAGATATCGATCTTATCCGTATTGGTGATCGTGACAAGCCGCTGAAAATCTGGGCAATCGCCAGGCAACATCCGGGTGAGCCGATGGCCGAGTGGTGGATGGAGGGTTATCTTGATCGACTGCTCGATGACACCGATGCGGTATCACGTGCCTTGCTTGAAAAGGCAGAGTTTCTTGTGGTACCGAATATGAACCCGGATGGGACTTTTCGCGGTCATTTACGAACCAATGCTGTCGGAATCAACTTAAACCGTGAATGGGATAAGAGCACACCTGAAAACTCACCTGAAGTGTTTTATGTCTTAAAAAAGATGCGAGACACTGGCGTTAGTTTTAACCTGGATGTTCACGGTGATGAAGCACTGGCGTATAACTTTATCGCAGGCACTGAAGGGGTTCACTCATGGTCTGAGGAACGCAAGGCCCTGCAGGAACTTTTTAAAAGCAACCTGATGGCGATCAACCCGGATTTCCAAACGACAATCGGTTACCCGATAACTCCACCTAACGCTGCTAATTACGGTATTTGCAGCAGCTATATTGCAGAGTACTTTGGGTGTGCCGCCATGACTTTGGAAATGCCTTTCAAAGACAATGCCGAAATGCCTGATCATCGAGTTGGCTGGTCGCCGGAGCGTTCCAGGAAACTAGGGGCCTCTTGTGTTGCTGCGATCCACAGTGTAGTAGATAAACTATAAACAGAAGTCTATTTCACTATTTTTGCGACAGTGGCGTTTATCACTTCGATCAAATCTGCCGGGCTTAATTCAAGCTGCAGGCCTCTTTTACCTCCGCTGACAAAAATACTGTCAAAAACGCTCGCCGATTCGTCAACACAGGTTTTAAGTATCTGCTTCTGGCCGATCGGGCTGATTCCACCGACTAAGTAACCTGTTACCCGTTGTGCCACGGCGGGATCTGCCATGGCGGCTTTGCGGCCTTTAAAGTGGCTAGCGAGCTTTTTCAGATCAAGCAGGTCGGCCACAGGAATGATGGCTACTACCGGTTTGCGATCATTGCCATCGACGGCTGCAAGCAGTGTTTTAAATACCCGCTGCGGGTCTTGTCCCAGTGCTTCCACTGCCTGCATTCCGTAGCCTGAACCATCCTCATCGCAGGAATATTCACGCACTTCAAATTCAATCTTTTGTTTTTGCAGTAGTTTAATTGCGGGGGTCATCTATCTGTTTCGCTGCAAGCCATGAATCTGCACTGTCGGTGATTCCGGCGTCGTTGTCCATTGTCTCATTTAGATCAACGTCGTGGCCTGGTTCACTATTTATTGCGCTTTGATCGCGCAATGTGCGGAACCTGTCGCCGAAACCCTGTCGGCTAAGACTCAAAATACCGTATCGATACTGAACGGTGTGAGTTTAAATGATGGCAAGCATGGGATGAACAGGTGAACCTGCCGATTCATTGTCGGGCAAAATCATTAGCGGCAGGTGTTCTATGCTGGCTGCTGAGTAGTGTGTTGTTTCCGGCATACTCGAAACCGATTCTTAACGATCGTGAAATTGCCATTGTCAATGGCACTCAGGTGGCAGAAAACGAATATCCGGTTTTGACGGCACTGCTTTCCGGACGACATGCATCCATCAGGATCAACGGTCAACAAGCCAACGGACAATTTTTTGGTCATGGCGTACAGGCCGCTTTTACAGGCAGCCTCTCCAGCTGCGGTCAGGCAAACAATGTATGTCGATCAGTAGAAGGTAAAATCTGTCTTATTTTCACTGCCACCGTTTCAGAACCGGAAGGGTTAACCCCCGCCCGTCAGCTTAATAACTGCCGTCTGGGCGGCGGTATTGGAGCGGTTTTCCGATCTGACATTGGAGCAGCATTTCGAACCGAACTATTTGATGGCGATGCAAGCATCCCCGCCGTGTTTATCAGTGATTTCTGGTCATACGCAATTTTAAGAGCATCAATAGCGCAGATTCCTTTTAACGGTGGCGTTCAAATTGAAGTCGAACCCGTAGCGTCTCAGTCGATACTTTGCGGTGCTGCCTACCTAGGCAATCAGTGGCTGGTCACTGCCGCCCACTGTGTATTGGAACAGACGCCTGAAGGCGTCAGGCAGAAACTGCCCTGGGAAGTTCAGGCCAGCGTCGGTGCGCACCATCTAGTTGATGATGCTCATCTTGCGCAGCGGGTGACAGAGATCGTTGTGAATGACTTTCAACTGCAAGGTGTTGGCTCTCGAAATGACATAGCGCTGTTAAAGCTTGAAAATGTACCGTTAAAGGTACGGCAGCTGCCGATGGTTGAAGCGAATTTCAGTGCCGGAATTAAAGTGTCTTCACCGGCAACAGTAGAGAATCAGAGTCACCGATCATCAGAAGCATTGGTTCTCGGCTGGGGCAGTACCGAAGTGAGGAAGCCGTTCGCGGAATCAAACACAGAAAACTCCACCAGTCTGACGCCGCGTTCTGCCTTGCTAACACTACGTCCGACATCGGAGTGTGCGCTGCAGTGGAGTGATTTCCTTCAGGCCAACAATTTTTCAGCAGACGCGATCACTCTGGACAAAGGGCATTTGTGCGCTTATGAACCATTGAGCCAACGCGATACCTGCCAGGGTGATAGTGGCGGACCTTTATTTATAGAGGTAGAAAGCGCGCTTGAGCTGGCGGGTATTACCAGTTTTGGTTTAGGTTGTGGCAGCGCGGATGGAGTGCCTGGTGTGTATACCAAAGTGGGGGTTTACGCAGATTGGATACAACAGGTTACCGGGATTAATGTTTTAAGTGCGGTATTGCCGGAACCAAATGCTAGCGCCGCACCTGTAGTCACCGTCGCCGGTTCGAGCGCTTATGCGGGCGGCGGGAGCATTGGTTGGCCTTTTCTGATGCTTTTACTTCTTTCCAGACGCCGCGTGTTGCCTGCTCTATAGAGGCTGATCAACGGATAGCATAATCTGTTTAATAGCGATGGTTACTTAGTTAGCACCAGTACCTTTGTCAGCCATTTAGCAATATCTTCAATCTCTTCCATACTGACAGAGTGAGGCATGGCATAGGTGTGCCACTCTATTGAGTAGCCGCTGTCCTCCAGCTGTTGGCGGCTGGCTTCGGCGTATTTGAGTGCGATGACGTCATCCTGTACTCCATGGGCCATGAAAATAGGTAAATCTGTGTGCTCTGATTTTTCATTATCAAGTTTATCGGCCAGGGGAAGATAGGTGGACAATGCCATGACGCCCGCGATTTTATCGGCCAGCCTTGTGCCCGTGTGCAACACCACTGCGCCGCCTTGTGAGAAGCCCGCGATAACCAGATTGTCTGGCGTGATACCACGGGATAATTCTCGTTCTATTAAAGCCTCAACAATTTTCTGCGACGCTATAGTGCCGTCTACATCTTGTTCGCGTTGATCAAAATCTAAAGAGGTTATGTCATACCATGCACGCATCTGCATACCGGCATTGATCGTGACTGATCGCATTGGTGCATGCGGAAAAATAAAACGTGTGGATGTTACCCCGAGCTTTTCAAGCTCCGGTACCAATGGCGCGAAATCATTGCCGTCTGCGCCCAGGCCATGCAACCAAATGACAGAATGTGTTGCGGCTGATTCTGTTTTGCCAACATCTGAGGTGGTGAGCTCTACGCCATCGAATGTTTCGGTCATGATAAAACTGTCTGTAAATTAATAAAGGGAAGTGTAACAGTAGCACTGCAGCCTGGATTATTCATAAAGTGGCGTATCTATCGCGCAGAGAATTGATTTCACAGTGAATTTTCTGCTTGTTGGGAGTACTTCTTGATGATTAGCAATGGAAAAATTTGCAGTGAAATCAAGGATCATGGGAGAGCCCGTCAATCTCGTGAGTATGGCGGACCGGGGCCTTATCTATTATCGGTATGCGTTATACTTGAACCCGTTTACATTACTTGGAGGTGCGCAATGGATGCAAAAATTCTAACTACTTTTATTTTTTCCGCGACGTTGTCGTTAAGCGCGTGTGGATTTAAATCTGATCTCTTTATGCCTGAGTCGAAAGACAATAGTCAGCTCTTCACGCCTGATGCAACGCTGGAGGTAAAATCTGCAGAGCAAATAGCGCTTGAGCTTGCCATGCCTGCTGATGCCGAAACGGCAGAAACCGTCAGTACAGATGAGATCATGATAGAGAAAGTAACCACAGAGGCGTCTGACGCCAGTATATTGCTGACTCCAACAGAGGTCGGTGTAGCCACGCAAGAAGGCATACCGGTTGATCTTTCAGATCTGGATGATTTACTAAAGAAGAAGCGCGTCACTCAATGACATTTACCCGCCGCCCTGATGGTGAACTTCAGGTTGAAGATGTTGCCACTTCTGATCTGGCGGCACGCTTTGGTACGCCGTTGTACGCCTACTCGCGTGCAAGTATTGAAGCTGCCTGGCATGCATTTGATCGTGCGCTTGCCTCAAGGCCCCACCTGATATGTTATGCATTAAAGGCGAACTCGAATCTGGCGGTGCTCAATCTGCTTAGCAGGCTGGGCTCCGGGTTTGATATCGTTTCATCCGGTGAGCTCGCGCGTGTGCAGGCAGCCGGTTGTGATGTCTCTAAAGTGGTTTTTTCCGGTGTCGGAAAATCCAGCGACGAAATGGCGATTGCGCTGGAGGCGGGAATCAAATGTTTTAACGTTGAATCTCTCAATGAGATTGACGTACTTGCCAGCGTGGCGAAGGCCCATGGGGTGGTGGCGCCGGTGTCGGTTCGAATCAACCCTGATGTTGATGCAGGCACCCACCCATATATTTCAACCGGATTAAAAGAAAATAAATTCGGCATTGATACCACAGCGGCAATGGATGCGTATCGGACAATTGCCGATAGCCAACATCTCAAAGTGCTGGGTATGGATTGCCATATAGGATCTCAGCTGACCGAAATTGCCCCGTATCAAGATGCACTGCGGCGGCTACTGCTGCTTTGTGATCAATTACAGAAACAAGGCATAGAAATCAGCCACCTGGACCTGGGTGGTGGTCAGGGCATCCGTTATCGTGATGAAAACCCGATTGATCTGACGTCCTGGGCGGCAGCTATCAACGAAGTGCTTGGTGATCGCGATGTTGAGATTATCGTCGAGCCTGGTCGAAGTATTGTTGGCAATGCCGGTATTCTTTTAACGGAAGTACGGTATTTAAAACATACCACTGAGAAAAACTTCGCCATCGTTGATGCGGCGATGAATGATCTCATCCGACCGGCGCTCTATAGTGCGTGGCAGGATATTGTTCCAGCGAAGCAAACAGCAGATGAAGGCACGTTTTACGATGTTGTCGGTCCGATTTGCGAATCCGGTGATTTTCTCGGTAAAGATCGCAAGCTCTCTGTTCAGGAAGGTGATTTGCTCGCCGTCATGTCTGCCGGTGCTTATTGCTTTGTGATGAGCTCTAACTACAACTCCAGGCCCCGTGCAGCAGAGGTCATGGTAGATGGTTCAGAGATGCACCTTGTGCGGGAACGTGAGACGGTTGAGTCTTTGTTTGAACACGAAAAATTACTGCCTTGATTTGACTGTTAAGTCTTCCCGCTGTGCGGCAAGTGCAGTGTTAAGTCTTGTAGACAGTGCATCACCTGTCGCTGTGCAATAAATCCGACGTGTAAGCGAGTGGGTCACGACTATCTCGTCCACTGCATAGCGATCCCGCCATATCAGATGAGTGTATCTGGTCTTTTTCCCGCAGCCATACAAAAGCCTGTGCCGTGTCGTACCGGCCGAGCACGTGGGCGATGTGATCCACTCGCTACGCGTCGGGTTTCCTCAACGATCGTTGCCTTCCGGTGTTTGTGACAGCTTCAAAACGAAATCTGCAAGGCTACGATTACGGTTGAATGTCAAATTATTGGCGAAAGTGTCAAAAGTCTAAGCGAAACCCGAAATCATCGTCTATAGGTTTGGTTTAACACTAGTTATTGGGTAAAAACCACCTTGTTGGATTCTTACAAAAAGTATAAAAAACAATAATCTAGTCGTTATTGGTAACTTTTTACATTAACATTCTCCGCCTGAATAAGCAGTGTCACCACAACAGAGAACAGTCGGCTCAAATGTCTCTTGAGTTCACCAAAATGCACGGTTTGGGCAACGATTTCATTGTTATCAATGCGTTGGAATCACCACTCGAACTTTCCAGTCAGCAGATCGCGCGGCTTGCCCACAGGCGTACGGGTGTCGGTTTTGATCAATTGCTGGTGGTTGAGCCCGCGGACGACACTGGCGCTGATTTCACCTATCGGATCTTTAATGCAGACGGCGGTGAAGTAGAGAATTGCGGTAATGGTGCGCGATGTTTCGCGCGCTTTGTTACGGACAGAGGGTTAACGACAAAAAAAGACATCACGGTGTCTACGTCTGGCGGGTTGATGGAGTTGACCGTATTGGATGGCAGTCAGGTGATGGTGCGTATGGGGGTTCCGACTTTTGAACCGCAGCAAGTGCCTTTTATAGCCACCCACGCTGCTACCAGTTATGACCTGGATGTCGGCGGTCAAAGTTTGGAAGTGGGTGTTGTAGCGGTAGGGAATCCGCATGCAGTCACCCGGGTAAAAGACGTACAACGCGCTGAAGTGGAGCGACTCGGACAATTGATCGAAAGCCATGAACGGTTTCCGAATCGGGTGAACGCAGGCTTTATGCAGGTGGAAAGCCGGACAGAAATCCACTTACGGGTTTTTGAACGCGGCGTTGGCGAGACGATGGCATGTGGCACAGGAGCATGTGCGGCAGTGGTAGTAGGTGTTGCTCAGGGATTACTTGACCGACGGGTGAGCGTACATCTGGCAGGTGGTGAACTGCAGATTCAGTGGTTGGATAACGATGCCCAGGTCGAAATGACCGGGCCGAGCGAAACGGTATTTGAAGGCAGGCTGGAATAATGATAACAAGCAACAAAAGCACGTTAGTACTGGAAGAGCAGGCATTTGACGGTGACGTTTATGTGGCTGACTTTCTGCGTGATACACCGGATTTCTTTGCTCGAAACCCGGAACTGTTGTTGGAACTTGAAGTGCCTCATCATCAGCGAGGGGCGGTATCACTGGTAGAAAGGCGTTTGTCGCTACAGCGTGAGCAATATGGTGAACTTCAAAATCGACTGTCAGAGATTGTTGATGTTGCCCATCAGAACGATCATTTGTCTGAGTTGCTGCACGACTATTCAATCGGGTTGATGTCTGCAGGTTCTCTCGCGGAAGTCTTTACCTTTACCAGAAGCGTGCTTAAAAACAGATTGCGATGCGAGCTCAGCACCGCCATCATTCTACAGAACGATGTAATAGACCTTTGCGCTGACGGGTTGACTGATTACGTCACACTCGCGGATGCCAAGCAGTGCTCATCTATGCAGGACTTACATACCAGGCGATCAGTCTACTGCGGATATCCCATCTCTAATCGAGTAGAGCAATTCTTCCCTGAAGAAGCCGCTAGCGTGAAATCTGTGGCGATAATCCGTTTAGCCAATACAGATACTGTGCGATCTATCGGCAGCAAAGATGGTTCGTCTTCAGACAAGACTGATAACAAAGAGCCTGTGAAAGTGTCTGAATTTGGTTATCTTGCGTTGGCCAGTACCGACAGAGAGCGCTTTGCTCCGCATATGGGCACAGATTTTCTAAGCCGCTTTGGATCGTTGCTGAGCGCCAGACTGGCGGTCTTTTACTAGTGCCGTCGACCGACAGTGATCGTTAACGGTTTGCCTGGTTTACCTCGCAAGTGACCAAAAGCCAAGCCATTAAAAAAGATCTCAGCCCGGTGCAGTTTGAGCGGGCAATAGAGGTGTTTTGCGATTACCTCAGCATAGAAAAAAGATACTCCCCGCATACGATTTCTAACTACCGACGCGATCTAGAAGAAGTTGCATCCGAGCTTGGAAAAGTCGATGTTGCCGACTGGTCCGGCGCTAACGCATTTAATATGCGTACGGTGATTTCAAGACAACATGCAGCGGGTTTATCAGGGAGAAGCCTGGCACGTCGTTTGTCTGCAGTGCGGTCTCTATTTAAATATCTGATACGACACAAACACATTGAAGTGAATCCGGTGGCCGATGTACCTGCGCCTAAGGATCACCCGGGGTTACCCGAAACGCTGCAAATTGAGGATATCCAGCGTTTATTCGCCCTGCAAGGTGATGACGCATTGCTACTTCGGGATCGGGCATTATTTGAATTGATTTACTCGTGCGGTTTACGTCTTGCTGAAGTGATACAGCTCGATGTTGATAGTATTGATATGCAAGCTGGAATGGTACAAGTGTTGGGTAAAGGGTCAAAAGCGCGCAACTTACCTGTTGGCAAAGCAGCTTTGAGTGCTGTGCGTGAATGGAAAACCCGCCGGGCGGAATTTCAAAAAGGCGCCGCTACGGATACTGCGCTTTTTCTGAGTAAACGTGGCACACGACTGTCACCCCGTAGCGTACAACAACGCTTAAAAACACTGGCCACCCGTACCGGTATTTCACATAACGTGTACCCGCATTTACTGAGGCATTCGTTCGCCAGTCATCTACTGGAGTCGAGTGGTGATTTACGTGCAGTACAGGAACTGTTGGGCCATGCAGATATCAATACAACGCAAATATATACCCATCTGGATTTTCAACACCTGGCGCGCGTTTATGAGAAATCTCACCCGAGAGCTTCGCGAAAAAGCGCCATTGGTGATAAAGAGCCAAAAGCGCCAGCTAAGTAATCGCGAAAGGTTCAGCCACCGGCTTGCTTGCGAATGGTTCTGACACAGAGGTGTCGTCAGATACCGAAATGACGGCGAAACACTGAAAACAACCATTGGGATAAACGCTCTCGATCAACTTAACGATATTAAAGCCATTGCTGTCACGGTAGCCAACCGTTTCACCTGGCTTAAATTGATGCCTGGGCAGTAGCAACATTTTTGCTTTGGCGTCTATTAGCTGACAGTTGGCCAGTAAGCCTTCCACCGGTGCGTCTGACCGGTCACGGCTTTTTATCAAGCGATATACATCAACCGCGTTGCCGTGTTGAGTAATGGTTTCAATTCCGAGCTTTAAGGTTTTATCGTGGGTGGTTTTGAGCCAACGTACTATCGCAAAGTGCCAGCTGATTTCCGCACTTTGGTTTTTATAGCAATGCGCTATAAGCTCACCCACTTGTGTTTGGCAGTCGGCTTTGCCAGACAGGCTTAGACCCAGACCATTCTCGCTTTGATTATCTACTAGAAACTCCGTGCCGCCTGCGGAACCGTTTATACAATTCAAAATATCGTGTTTCACAGAAAAAGCCGGCTGATCAGGCGACGAAATGAGCTCATTGAGATCAGTAAATTGAGATTCAATCTGATCAGTCGGTGGGGCTGAACGGATAGCAACATAGATGTCTTTTAATCCGGATCGAGCGGTAATCATGCTGGCGCGTGGTGAGCGACCATCCCTTCTCATACGGTCGGAAACAATCTCACTGTGCGCTATGCCCGTTGTGTCTTCTACTGAGTGAGCCAGTTTTGCCAACAGTGGTTCGAGACTGAAATATAGAAGGTGGTCGTTTTGTTGGTAGCGGCAGAACTGAGCCTGTTTCGGCGGGTTGTTCTCACCCACACAATAGACATGAGCCCGGGCCGACCCATGAGCAGGTGGTTTGTTGCTGAATGCGACTTCAGAACAATGCGCAGATAGACTGACAAACAGTCCCTTTAGTTGCAGTGCCTGATAGCGGTTGTTATTCAGCGTGCTTAAGGCACACAGCATTGCATATTGGTTGATTATTGACAGCGGTTTTTGCTTGGGTTGATCTGCTGTCTTCACCTGCGGTGGCAGCTTTGCTGCGATGCGATCTAGTTTTGCCAGCCACAGCAGGGTGTTGATATCGGTCCAGATATCACTTGGCCAGTCGCGATAAATCTGAGAATGCCTTAGTGCTGCGCGGGTTAAATGCTGCAGTGCGGATGATATGGCAAGCTGCTTTTGTTTGGTATTAAGTTTGCCGCGGCCCTGAATGCTATCTACCAGCGCCACTTTGTAGCCGTACGCCATTTCCTGGCACAGAATAGCAGCCATTTGGAAAGCGTTTTCTGCATCATCCGGCATGGGAAAATCAAGATACAGGTAACGACTGTCCAGACTCTGCAAGGTATGCGCAAACGGCTTCTCGAAATGTTCCATGATCAGCAAGCGCTGGCTGGGCGAATTGATTGTCCGGTTACTGTGTTGCAGTGCGCGGGTGAATGTCTTCACCGAGGCCGAAGTATTGAACGCTCCGTGCGTGACCAGCCACGACTTGACCTCCGGTGGGTCTGCCGGAAATAAGGAGCTCTGATGTTCCTGCTGCGCCGGGATCCGCAAGCGAGCTGCAAGGTCCGGTCTGGATCGCGTTTTACGGCTTATTCTGTTTATTGCTTCTTGAACTTTGCCCATGGTGTTCCCACATAGCCCTTGTGCTCGATTAATATTTTCACAGTGCTAGTGTGGGTGCGGCACTGTGTAATGTATTGATTAAGTTAAACCCTCTAACCAAGTACAATTAGTGTAGTGCAAACCATCTGTTTGACGAGTTCAGGAGATTAATAATTGGAACAATATAGAGGTACGACCATCGTATCCGTCCGTCGTGGGACAGAAGTGGTGATTGGTGGCGATGGTCAGGTAACTCTGGGCAATGCGATCATGAAAGGTAATGCCCGCAAAGTGCGACGGCTCTACAAAGATCGTGTACTTGCGGGGTTTGCCGGTGGCACGGCTGACGCATTTACCTTGTTTGAGCGTTTTGAAGGCAAACTCGAGGAATATGGTGGCAACCTGACCAGAGCCGCAGTTGAGATGGCCAAAGACTGGCGAACCGATCGGATGCTGCGTCGTCTGGAGGCACTGCTGGCGGTGGCAGACAGCAAAAGCTCATTGGTGATTTCAGGTAACGGTGATGTGATTGAGCCGGAGCACGGATTAATTGCGATTGGCTCTGGCGGTGACTTTGCCAAGTCATCGGCGCTTGCTTTACTGCAGAATACTGAGTTGGGTGCGAAAGACATTGTCGAAAAAAGCCTCGGTATTGCGGCAGATATTTGTATCTATACCAATAGCAGCCTGACCATCGAAACGCTCGAAAGCGAAGTCTAAGACCAACCTCAGCAAGTGCTTTTCTGTTAAGCCACTAAAGACCAGACACAGGTAATACCATGTCAACTATGACCCCGCGAGAAATCGTTCAGGAACTTGATAATCACATCGTTGGGCAAAGCGATGCCAAGCGCGCTGTCGCGATCGCACTGCGCAATCGATGGAGACGCCAGCAGGTGTCTGAAGATCTGCGCAATGAAATCACCCCGAAAAATATTCTAATGATCGGTCCGACGGGGGTCGGTAAAACGGAAATCTCAAGAAGGCTTGCAAAGCTTGCCAATGCACCCTTTATTAAAGTGGAAGCCACTAAGTTTACCGAGGTGGGCTATGTCGGTCGCGACGTGGAATCGATCGTTCGCGATCTGGTCGATGCCGCCATCAAGCAAACCAGAGAGCTTGAAAAAGACAAAGTGCGTCATCGTGCTGAAGATGCGGCAGAAGATAAAATCCTCGATATTCTTTTGCCACCGGTCCGCGGAGACAACGCTGATGACAAAGAGTCTGATACGCGACAGAAATTTCGTAAAAAACTGCGCGAAGGTGATCTCAATGACAAAGAGATAGAAATCGACTTAAAAGCACCTGGTGTAGGGGTTGAGATCATGACCCCGCCGGGAATGGAAGACATGACTCAGCAACTACAGGGAATGTTTGAAAATATCGGCCGTGACAAAAAGCAAACCCGCAAGCTTAAAATATCTGAGGCGCTGCAACTGCTTACAGATGAAGAGGCGGCCAATCTTGTCAACGAAGATGAGCTCAAACAGCTTGCAGTAGAAAATGTAGAACAAAACGGTATTGTGTTTCTGGATGAAATAGACAAAGTGTCGCGTCGATCAGACGCCGGCAGTGGCGGCGCCGATGTCTCCCGTGAAGGTGTGCAGCGGGATCTGCTGCCATTGATAGAAGGTTGTACGATCACGACCAAATACGGCATGGTAAAGACCGATCACATTCTGTTTATTGCCTCCGGTGCGTTTCACATGACCAAACCCTCCGATCTGATACCGGAGCTGCAGGGTCGATTGCCGATCCGCGTGGAGTTGCGTGCGCTGACGGTTGAAGATTTCGAAAGAATACTGACCGAACCCAATGCGTCTTTAACCGAACAGTACAAAGCGTTGCTTGGCACTGAGAATGTTTCTTTGTCGTTTACCGATGACGGTATCAAAAGGATTGCAGAGGTCGCCTGGGGGGTGAATGAAACGACTGAAAATATCGGTGCACGGCGTCTGCATACCGTGCTTGAAAGACTTCTGGATGAGGCCTCCTTTGAGGCGGCAGATAACGGCGGATCAGAAATAGTGATCGATACAGAATATGTGGATAAATATCTGGGCGAATTGTCGCAGGATGAAGACCTGAGTCGCTACATCCTGTAGGCTTAAGCTTATGAGCACGCCTACAGCCAGACCCACAGAAATCAAGCTTCACCAGCGTAGCAGAGTGCTGGAATTGCACTTTGACGACGGCCTTGAATGCAACCTCACCTGCGAGTATTTGCGGGTCTTTTCACCCTCCGCTGAGGTCCGCGGTCATGGGCCCGGTCAGGAAGTGCTGCAAGTAGACAAAGAAGACGTGGGGATTGAGACACTGACTCCATCGGGCAACTATGCGGTTAAAATCGGTTTTGATGATGGCCATGCCTCTGGTATTTACACTTGGGTCTATCTGCATGAACTGGGCGTAAACTATGAGAGCTACTGGCAGGACTATTTGGACCGGTTAGCGGCAGCAGGGCATCACAGAAAAACCAAAAAATCTCGTGACTAGCGGTTCTTAAGTAGAAGTTACCACCTCGCCTAAGGATATTCGGCTGGTGGTAACAGCTGATGGAAATCATCAGATAAAACATAGTCACCCCACCGAGCGCCATTGCTACAAAACAGTGGCCACACAACACTTGAGTTACGATCGTGGATGATAAAACACATTTCGGTTATCAAACGGTTGAGACCGGTAAAAAGAAAGAGCTGGTCGGTGCGGTGTTTGACTCGGTCGCTGCCCGCTATGATGTAATGAACGACTTGATGTCGTTTGGTGTTCATCGCCTGTGGAAACGCTTTACGATAAACCAATCAGGTGTGCGCGCCGGCCAGTCGGTACTTGATCTGGCCGGTGGCACGGGTGATCTTGCATCTAAAATGAGTGAGCGTGTTGGCGCAACCGGTAAGGTCGTGCTGGCGGATATCAATCAATCAATGGTTACCGTCGGGCGCGATCGATTGATCGATTCCGGCATTGTTGGCAATGTGCAATATGCATTGGCAGATGCTGAACAACTGCCGTTTGCAGAGAACTCATTTCATTGTGTGACCATGGCGTTTGGTCTGCGTAACGTCACCGATAAGCAGCGTGCACTGAATTCAATTTTCTCAACGCTACGACCTGGTGGCAGATTGCTGGTGTTGGAGTTTTCAAAGCCGGTAATACCGATGTTAAGCAAAGCCTATGATGTTTATTCGTTTAAAGCGCTGCCGGCTATGGGCAAGTTAGTTGCCAACGATGCGGAGAGCTATCGGTACCTTGCAGAGTCGATTCGCAAACACCCCGATCAGGACACCCTGCTTGAGATGATGCAGACGGCAGGCTTTGAACGCTGTAAATACCACAACTTAACCGGTGGTGTTGTGGCATTGCACAAGGGTTTTAAGCTGTAGCGCATTCAGAGTGATAAAACGTTGAATTTACCCGCCCCGTTAGCCGTTGCACTGCAAACTGCATTTAATCGCTATATCGAACTTGATCCGGACTCCAACAGACGTCTGGACGCATTGCGTGGCAAAGTGGTGTGTTTAACGATTGATAGTGTAGCGATAGATATCTGGTTTATTTTTAACGAACACCGGGTAGAAGTGGTTGAAGAGTTCGGTGACACCGCTGATGCGGTTATTGCCGGTGGACCGTTTTCTCTTTTAGCACAGGCCATTGGTCAGCGTTCAATTTTTGATGGCGATGTGAAAATTACCGGTGATGTCGATACCGCACAAAGATTTTCACGCTGCCTGACCGAGATTGATGTTGATTGGGAAGAACATTTATCACGCTTAACCGGTGATGCAGTCGCACACCAGGTGGGAAGATTCTCTCGCGGGTTTACGCAATGGCTCGCTGAGCGCAGAGATAGTCTTCAGGAAAACACCGCAGACTATCTGCGCGATGAAACGGATAATGTACCGCACGATTGGGAGCTTACCGAGTTTGTTGAGCGCGTTGATGACCTGCGTGATCGTGTTGACCTGCTCGAGGCAAGAATTAACACCGAGTTGGATAACAACTCTGGAAAAACCCTCTAGTGTTTTCCCGAGTTTCGCGGCTATACACCATACAAAAAGTGCTGTTTACCTACGGCATTGATCAGCTGTTGATGGAGCTTAAGCCCTCTACCGCGTTAAAAGTGTTGTCGTCGTTATCGCCTGATCGCTGGCGCCACAATGACAGCAGAAATCTACCTCGTGGTCAGCGTTTGCGGCTGGCGTTAGAAGAGCTGGGCCCTGTCTTTGTTAAGTTCGGGCAAATGCTGTCTACCCGGCGTGATCTGCTCGCAGACGATATCGCTATAGAGCTTGCACTGCTGCAAGATCAAGTGCCACCGTTCTCTTCAGGGAAATCTATTGAGTGTATAGAGGAATCATTGGGTTCCACTGTGGCAGAACTATTTGCTGAGTTTGAAAGTGAGCCGCTTGCGTCTGCCTCGATTGCTCAAGTGCATAGTGCTGTTATGCATACCGGTGAAGAGGTTGTGGTGAAGGTGCTGCGCCCCGGTATTAAAAGCACCATCTCCCGTGATTTATCTTTGATGTATGTATTGGCCGATATGACAGCGTCATTTTGGTCAGATGGTAAGCGTTTGCGTCCACGTGAAGTGGTAAGCGAGTACGAAAAAACTATTTACGATGAGCTGGATATGCAGCGCGAAGCTGCCAATGCTGCGCAGCTTAAACGAAATTTCAAAGATTCAAATGAGCTCTATATCCCCGAGGTGTATTGGGACTATACCCAGGGTGATGTGATGGTGATGGAGCGCATTCGGGGGATACCTGTTTCAAACATCGACGAGCTGCGTGCCAGAGGTGTTGATTTAGAAAAGCTTGCGGAGCGCGGGGTGAACATTTTTTTCACTCAGGTTTTTAGAGACAATTTCTTCCACGCTGATATGCACCCGGGTAATATTTTTGTCTCTGAGGAAAACCCGCTTGATCCTTCGTACATAGCGGTAGACTTTGGTATCGTCGGCACTTTGACTGATGAAGATCGTCACTATTTATCGCAAAATCTGTTGGCATTTTTTGAGCAGGACTATCACAAGGTGGCTCGTCTTCATGTGGACAGTGGTTGGGTACCGGCAGATACACGGGTAGAGGAATTCGAATCATCTATTCGTACTGTGTGTGAGCCTATATTCGAAAAGCCACTTGAAGAAATATCTTTCGGTCAGGTGTTGTTGCGATTATTTCAAACCGCAAGGCGTTTCAAAATGGAAGTGCAGCCACAACTGGTATTGCTGCAGAAAACCTTGCTTAACATAGAAGGTCTGGGGCGACAGTTATATCCCCAGCTTGATCTCTGGAAGACCGCGCGGCCAGTATTGAAAGGTTTTATGCTTGAGCAGAATAGCCCGTTAACGGTATTGCGTGAAATTCATAGAAATGCGCCGGAGTGGGGACGCATGATGCCGGAGATGCCGGGCCTGGTGCATCGCTTTTTAAGTAGTGGTGCATTGCAGGAGGGGTTGCGCCACAATCCGGTGCGTGGCGATCTGCTGGCTAAGCACTCGGCCCATACTGATCTTGTCAACGCGACTATCTACTCTGTTAGTGCGGCGGGGCTATTCATCTCCGCCACACTTGTCACCATGTTAGGTGACGAAAAGCTGAGCCGCTTTTTAGGCGTGCCAGTCTGGGCCTGGCTGTTGCTGGCAGCGGCGCTCTGGTGTTTGCGCCGCGCTTTCAAATCAGTGGATTGACAGGCTGATACTGTCTCAGTGAGCAGCTTATTTGTCTGGATTCTTCTCGATCGATCTATTGCTGATTTTCTGCAAAAGAATAGATAGCTCAGATTCCTGTCTGAAATGAATGTGAAGCGGCTCTTCACGAAATTCCATTTCCTGATCCAGCTCAAGACGAAACCGGTACAACTGACTATTGAGTTTATACAAACCGTTTTCAAACCTTGCGGTCTCGGCGCTGTACAGAGAGGGTGCGGGTGTTTTTGCGGGAGCAGTTTCCTTATTGTCGACGGTATCCGCGCTGTCGAGGTGGGCACCTACCGGTTTGATTGGATCTTCACTCTGCGGTAGCGTTGATCCGGCAGTGGGCAGTGATCGGGCAAACGGAATAACCTGCGCCCGTGGTGGCTCGGAGCTTGGGCCGTTAGCAGCGTTCCGATTGGATGAAACCACCATCGCTTTGAAGCGTTGCAGTAAATCTGTGAGCTCGGAAAGTTTTTGATCGAAATCAACTCGAATGCCGGTCTGCAGATTGTCGATCTCGCGGGAAAGAGAGTTCGTTTTTTGCTGATGGTTTGAATCCGGCTCGTGGTGAAAGTCGGGTTGCAGTCTGTCAGTATTAGGCATTTATATTCCGAATCTATTATCGCTGAGGCCGAAACCTCGCACCTTCAAAGGCTATCGGCCACAATTCGCGACAATTCACCGGCTAGCTTGTTTTTAGCTGTTTCTCTGCGGCCTGAATTATGATCCGTTGGTCAACGGGGTTGCGCTTTGGCCTGTAAAATCAAGCGTCAAATTGATGTCGTTAAAAATTTACCTCCGCTCTGTCGGATCTTCGGCTTATCACCGTTTCGAGAGTTGATCGTGTTTTTTGCGCATTTTATAACCATCGGTTACCCGGGAGAACCTGTGGCGATGGTATCTGGAATAGTCGAGACACTGATGTGCGATGCTGATGGTCGGTTGCAACAACCTTTAGGCTTGCTGAGCGTCGTCGTGTCAGACACGATGTCTGTAACCCGCTGGCGAATTCGGTCAGCCCAACTTCATTAGGGACCTGATATGACTATTGATGCAAAATTGACCAGCGGCGTGAGATGGAAGGCGCAATTGGATGTCAGACAGGAACGTAGCGCCTATTCCGCTCAGGCACAGAAAGTTATCTCACAAAGTGATGCAGATACCGCAATGCGGGAAATCAGCTCATGGCCTGAATATGAGCCCACCCCTCTGCGTCGACTGACCGGACTGGAAACGCATCTAGGCTGTGGTGAGATTTACTACAAAGATGAGTCAACGCGCTTTGGACTTGGCAGCTTCAAAGCATTAGGTGGAGCTTATGCTGTGTTAAAACTCATCGCTGCAAGCTATGAAACACAGCACGCGAAAAGGATTGCACTGGGTGATATCAGACAAGGTCAGATAAAAGACTTTGCCAGCACAATCACTGTGTGTACTGCGACCGATGGCAATCATGGCCGCTCCGTCGCATGGGGTGCTAAGAATGCGGGTTGTCCCTGCCGTATCTATATTCATGCGCAAGTCAGCGCAGGCAGAGAAAAAGCCATGGCGGAGCTCGGCGCAGAAGTGATTCGGGTCGATGGTGATTACGATGAGTCCGTCAGGCTTTGTATGGCAGATGCCAGGGACAACGGCTGGAAAATGGTTTCGGATACCTCTTTCGAAGGCTATGTTGAAGTTCCCGCGGATGTGATGGCCGGATACACTGTGTTGGCCGCGGAGGTGATTGATCAAATGAGCGCCCCGCCTACCCATTTGTTTATTCAAGCTGGCGTCGGTGGGCTGGCCGCGGCGATCGCCGCAAGATTATGGATGCAGTACGGCGCAGACCGGCCACATATTACGGTGGTTGAATCAGAACACTCAGCCTGTGTGATGCAAAGCTTTAAGGATTCAGCACCGGCGGTGGTGGAAATTACCCGGGAAACAGTCATGGCCGGGCTTTCCTGCGGTGAAATGTCTGTGCTTGCGTGGCAGGTGTTGTCTGGTTGCTGTGATCAAGTGATGACCTTAGGTGATGAAGACGTTGCGCCGATGATGAAGCTGTTTGCCGATGGTCATATGGCAGACACACCAATAGAAGCAGGGGAATGTAGTGTGCCTGGTGTGATTGGTTTGTTGGCAAGTGTTGCAGCGAAGCAGGAAGATTACAAAGACGCGCGCATTCTGGTGCTTGGCTGCGAAGGTGCTACCGATCCGGAGGTTTATAAAAGCATGCTGGAGTCGGTCGCTTAATGACTTTTCAAGAATTGCCCGCTGCCGCAAGAGGTTTTGAACGCTCCGAGTTTGTAACACGGCTGGTCAATGTGCAGGCAGGATTAAAGGCAAAGGATATCGATGTTCTGTTGTTAAACACAGAACCGGAAGTGCGATATTTCAGCGGCTTCACCACTCAGTTCTGGCAGAGTCCGACCAGACCCTGGTACTTGCTTATCCCGCAACAGGGTGAGCTGATAGCGGTGATCCCCGCTATTGGTGAGCCACTGATGAAGCAAACCTGGGTCAACGATATACGTTGCTGGTCGTCACCGGATCCTGTTGATGACGGTGTAACCCTACTTGCAGATGCGCTGCAGGCTTGTGCCTCGAAATCTGCCCGAATCGGCATGCTTAAAGGCACCGAAACCTCACTGCGTATGCCATTAAATGATTATGAAACGCTGTTACAACTGACCAGTGGCTGTGAGTATGTGGATGCGACTGATCTGGTGCAGTCATTGAGACAGGTTAAGTCAGCCGCCGAAATAGAAAAAATACGCACTGCCGCGATGGCGGCAAGCCACGCGTTTCACCAGGTACCGGATATTCTCCACACAGGTATGACAGAACGGCAGATATTCCAGACGTTTAAGCATAGTTGTCTCAATGCAGGGGGGGACGATGTCAGCTACCTTGTGGGTGCTGCGCGCCCTGATGGTTACGATGATATTATTGCACCCCCGAGTGATCGCACCATCTGTGATGGTGATGTACTGATACTCGATACCGGCTGTGTCTATGATGGCTATTTCTGTGATTTTGACAGAAATTTTGCCTTCACCCGTGTTGATACTAAAACGGCAGATGCTTATAAACGCACACATGAATCGATTGATGCGGCTCTGTTGATGATTAAATCCGGCATTACCTGCGCTGAGCTGTGTGAGACAATGAACCAGGTTCTTGGCAGCAGCGACAACATGGTCGGGCGCATGGGCCATGGATTAGGTATGCAGCTCACGGAATCTCCGTCGATTACCCGACATGATGAAACAGTGCTGCGAGATGGTATGGTGATGACACTTGAACCGGGGCTCGCCTATGGTGACGGCAAAGTGATGGTGCACGAGGAAAATCTGGTCGTTCGGGACAACGGTTATGAGCTTTTGAGCATTCGTGCAGCAGCCGAGATTCCAATCATATAGCAGGGTTTAACCGTCAGTATTGCCAATGAAGCAAAGGAAGAACGTCCTGATCCGGTGACAGGCACGGATTTCAAATCCGATGAAACGCGTTAGACGTGTTTGGTGGGTTCGACTCCCACGTTCTTCCGCCACTTTCCACTCCGCTAACCCGGCTGACCATTGATTTGCATATCCTGCGGAAAAATCGTGGGTAATTATGATGCAGTTGACAGATTGGTTCACAAATGCAGATTGACTGACAAGGCTGTCTGCAAAAGCTGATCAAGTTGTGTTGTGAATAGTCGACAAGGTAGAGATTACTGATCCTAACAAGAGTGTCGATTATGGCCCGGTCGTCCGATTCCTTTTTCCTGCTTGCGCTTCTGAAAGACAAAACGTTTCAGGCGCGTGAGATTCGGCGTGTAATTGCTTTTGCAACTTTGTATTTGGTGATAACCACCATAATGCTGGCTGCGATGTATCACCACATGCTTGGTCAGCTGGTGTCTGGCAACTCGCCGATGCTGTTTGTGTCAGAAGACATGAATATGCTCAACGAGCAAATTCCCAGTATGGCAAGTGTTCTCGGGCGCTGGATCGTCATGATGCTGGTAATCAACGTGGTGGTCACCACGATGATTAGCATGTATATCGTTCGAAAACTGGGTACGCCACTGCTAGCCGTTAAACGTGCGCTGCGGGAAATCGGTGAAGGTAACCTCAATGTGCGTCTTCGTGCAGACGATGACAAAGAATTTGCTGATGTCTCAGAAGCGCTTCAATCAGCGGTCGTCAGTATTAACCGACAGATAGCCGAAGCCAAAGGTCAGATGCAAACTCTACAAGAGCTGCAACAACAGCCGGCAGCGAACGCTGATGATGTGTCTGAATCACTGCAAAACTGTCGTGAAGCGTTGGATTACTTCACCACCGCTGACGTATCAGCCTGATCTAACTGTTAGATAATCGCTCGATTGATTGCAAGCTGGTATTCGATAAGCCATGACAATAAAAACAAAATCATACTTCCTTACTAATACGATCGCATTGACCGTCTCGGTAGCCATGTTGGGCGCTTGTACCGGTTCAGGTGAAGACACAGGCGAAATACTGGAAGAAATCAGTGGTATAAAAGTATCACTTAGTGACTATCGTTATGGCGTACAAGATGTCGGCAGCCGCACACCGCAGATGTTTAAAATCTCAAACGTCGGTGTTGATACTTACCCAATCAATACCATTGTCATCACCGGTGAAAACGCTGAGGATTTTCTGTCAGAGATTCCAGAGGGCGTGGTACTGGAGCCCGGTGATGAGCTCGAGGTGGGGGTCGAATTCTCCCCGCTTGGTGACGGTCAGAGAATCGCCTCACTGGACATTGATTACGACACCATAGTCGGCATCGGCTCGAACCGGTCAGAGGCGCTTTACTACAGCGCTCGCGACTTCGAAGAAGCGGGTGACTATGTTACCGCCAGCAGCACCTATCGTGAGTATCTCAATTCAAATGCATCCACTCGTAACAAAGCACGTGCAATGATTAAGCTGCCGTTGCTTGAAGAAGCGGATGTGTACGGTACCGGCAGCGATTTCGGTTTGTATAAAACGGCGCTGGATAAGCGTGATGAAGGCGATACCTATGCCGCTTTGCAACTGATTGATGCACTCGTCCGGCAGCACAATAACAGCTACCTTGTTGACGACGCCAAGTATATGCGTGCTTATATCCAGATGGTGGACCATGCAGATTACCAGCTGGCTTACGACAACTTCCAGCGCTTACAGGACGAGCATCCTGACAGTAGTTATATAGACACCGCACTGTACAGTCAGGGACTGGCTCAGCATGAGCTGGGCAATACTGCTAAAGCAGAAGAGATCTTTCTGGCGCTTAAAGACAGGCACACCGGGGTCAAGCTGGATCTATTTGAACTGCAATGGCCAAAAGACAACTATGTTTCGCGCCTCTGGTTTGATAAGTCTGACGAACAACTTGAAGAGATAGAGCTACAGGTAGAGAACGAAACCACGCCTGACAACACTGATCCAACCGGTTAAATACAAGATCTAACTACTACGATTTCAGTGGTTGAGGATAGACAGAGTGTCAAGGGCCAGCGATTCAGTGTAGCTGTGTATCTTTGCATGCCCTGGCATCCAGCCGAGTAGAAAGCGATGAAAGTCTGTCCATGCCGGTGCGAACATAGCTCGCCATTCGCGTTCCAGATTTTCTGTATTAATGGTGGTATCGGTAATTGCCTCTGCAAGCGTCTCGAAGTAGAAGTCCAGTAGCGGTGGCACATGTTGCTGGCATTCGTGTTCGTTAAAGCAGCTTCCAAAAAAGTACGCGACATCCTTCATACCGCAGCCACCGCCTGTATATTGAAAATCGACTGCTGCGACTTGTTGATCGTTCTCTGAAAAACAGAAGTTAGCTACCTTGGCATCGCCGTGAACAATAGTCTGGTATTCGCAGTTGCCAAGTAACTTATCGATTTTATAAGCACAGGCTTTTATCTCGCCCTGCTGCATTGCCTGCAGTTCATCGGGGCGGGTATCCAGATGCCAGTAAGTGCCCACAGGCCATAAGCCGGTGGGTTTACAGTGTAGAAACCGGGCGTGAAAGTGCGCCAGCCAATGTAGACAGGCTTTTGCCTGTGACGGTGTTAAATGTGAGTGTCGTCCTGGGTAGCCGCTGGTATCAAGGTCCTCCATTACTATGACGCTCTGGTTTTTCCAAGACGCCGACGCAACATGCTTCGCCACCCGACAGCGGGCGCTACACCGTTCACTCCATTGTGTATACCAGCTCGTTTCTACCTCATAAGATCTTAGCTTTCTGAGTGCAGAGCGGTCTGTATTCCAGCCGCGCGGATGTTGTTGCGAATCCGGCGGTGCTATTTGCTTTACGATCAAGGTGCCGAGTGATTCGGGGTAGAGTTGAGCCCGGAAGATCTCACCATAGCCACTCCACAGAGACTGAATGGATACGGTTTTTTCGGCATCGACGGCTGTGGTATGTTTTAAGGTGACTGACTTCCAAAGATCTGACATAGATTGATCTGACATTGGATTTGCTCTGACAGGGGCTGTATTCTAACTTACAAATCAAGTGACGCTGTGAAGATGGTGTGCCAAATGAAAGTTGGTGTAGCGGATTCAAATAACGGCGAATCAGGGCAGAAAGGGGCGGACAATGAAACGATTTGAGTGTGCAGAAGATGGAACCTTAAGTGCGGAAATGTTGAGTGCTTATGAGAATGATGGGTTTTTGGTGCTTGATCATTTTTTCAGTGACACTGATTGCGACAAACTACGTGAGCGCGCATTTCAGCTTATTGAAGAGACCGATATCACCGCGCTAAGCAGCGTGTTTTCAACCACAGCTCACAGTCACACCAAAGATGACTACTTTCAAACCTCTGGTGACAAGATTCGTTTTTTCCTTGAATCAGAAGCGCTCACTGATGAGGGAGAACTTCAGTTTCCAGCGACAGAATCTGTGAATAAAATAGGCCATGCTCTGCATGATCTTGACCCGGTCTTCAATCAGTTTTCACGCACAGAAAAGCTCAACAAAGTAGCGCAACAGATCGGCTACGCTGATCCAAAGCTTTTGCAGTCCATGTATATTTTTAAATCACCCAGAATCGGCGGTGAAGTGAACTGTCATCAGGACAGTACCTTCATTTATACCGATCCGCTGAGCTGTACCGGTTTCTGGGTAGCACTGGAAGATGCCACCGTTGAAAACGGATGCATGTATGCACTGCCAGGTGAACATAAAGGTCCGCTTAAAGAGCGCTTTCATCGCCATGATGACGGTGAATTAAAATTCACCCCGATTGATGACCCTGAATGGAAAACTGAACCTGTAGCGCTTGAAGCGCCAAAAGGTTCGTTGGTGCTTCTGCACGGCAAGCTGCCCCATCTAAGCGGCGCTAACCGGTCGGACAAATCACGTCATGCCTACACGCTGCACGTGATCGATGGTGATTGCCACTACCCTGAAGATAACTGGCTTGTACGAAGTGCTGACATGCCACTCAGAGGATTTGACGCGACGAGTGAAGCCAGCGTCTAAGTTGCTATATTACCTGTTTATCTGATCAAAGAAACGATCTTGATATGGTGCGATAGCCTTGGTGCGCACAGCAAAGTTTTTACGGTCAAACAGTGCGTCGAAGAGGTCAATTTCCAGCTCGACGTCATTAGCACGAAAACCTGTTACCAGTCTCACTGCACGAGGCATTAAACCCGGAAGTGTTGCATAGTCGGCCCCGGGTGGCCCGCTGCGCCCTGGCAATAACCTTGATTTGCCTAGCGATCCTTTAAACTGATAGAACGCATCGGTTTGTGGTAAAAACTTAAGTTGATATGAAACCTCTGACTCACCGTTAGTGATGTCGTAGCCCGCCATCATCGGTTTGTTTTTTCCCGTCACCATAAATTCAATGTTGCCGGTAGACAGGAAAGATACTGCAGGGTGTCTGGTTTCACCCTCTGTATGCGGATACAACTCATTCGAGCGTATCGCGATATCTACAGATACCTGCTTCGTATCAGGGGTAAGAAGATAGCTTGTATGGTAATTATGCTGCTGCAGTGTCATTGCTACCGGTTTGTTATCGAGTAAGGCAATCGTCACTCCCACATAGTGATCAAGTTGATGCCAGTCATTTAGATTACCACTGATACCAAGCCCCAGAGCCTGAAGCTTGCCGAGACCTTGCAAAACTCCACTGACCGGAAACATCAGATTGTAGGTCAAAAATGTAAAGTCGTAATCAGTACCCTTGTGAGTGACCTGATCGCGATCAACTCGTCCATAAATCACTGTGGTGCCAGGGGATTTGTAGTTACCTGTATAGGTAAATCGGGCTTTCGGATTGTCACGATGCTCATTAAGAAGCTCAGGTGAAACAGTGTCTGAAAGTTTTTTGCCATTGATCGAAAGTGTTCCGTGGCTGATATAGTCTTTGTAAAAGTCTACCGGTTCCGGTTGATTGATTGATTTGAATATCTTTGGTTTAAAATCTTTGAGCAACTCCATTTCAGCAATGGTCGGCAATTGATCACTGGGCACGTAGGTCGTAAAGTATTCCTTAAAACCCGGAAACTCAGAAAAATTCTGGCCGCCGCCACAGGAATATAATGTGAGCGAGCAAAAAACGATCAACCATGGCTTTCTGATATTCAACATAGGGAGTCTTTTATATGATCGAAGTTATTGGCCACGTATTGACTATTTCTATCAAGTACAATAACTTGCATCTTACCTACTGATAAATGTCGCTACCGATAGAAAGAGCTACAACAACATCACAGCTGACAGTTTACGGAAACGAATGCTTCATGGCGATATTCTTAGTGGCACAATTGTAAAAACACCTTACACGACATCATAGAAATCATGGCTTTGTCCGGCCTTGACTACATAACTATTGAATGCCTAACTTAGTTTTATTTCGCCCACAATCTCGCGATTAGAGTATCGGTCGTCAATCTCGTCGAATAATTCCTGTGCTGCATCAACCTGAGAAAAGATCTCTATGGATATCACATGTGATTCATCGGCGGGATGAATGTCTTCAGCTTCTTCCGGCGTATCAGGTTCGGGCTCTGGTGCGTCAACTGGTTCTTCGGCGGCTTTCGCTACTGGCTCGGGTTGTTGTTTCTTTTTCTCTTCTTCAAAGTACTCTATCCGTTCTTCAATAGTGGAGTTGAGCTCGTCAGCGTCCAGCAGCGCGAGAGAGTCCCCGTCTTGAAACAGGGCGCTGTAGCTATCATCAATGTTACTAATGGTTTTTTCGTTTGCTTTAATTGCCTCTTCACGGTCGGCTATCTCAGCCTTGATCTTTACCACCAGTGTGGTCACAGCCTTTTGCATACTGGTGGATGTTCTTTTGCCTTTGGTAGTCTCTTCAATGGATGAACGGTTTAACCATGAGTGATTGATTGACTGAAGAGCTGAGCTTTGTTCCTGCAGATATTTTTCAATGGCAGCGACGCCTTCGTCTACTATCTCGTCTTTGATTTCGCTCTTGCGTTTCTTGATCTGTCTTTCCAGCGCGAGTCTGGCGTCTCTTGCCTCGCTGCTGACTTCATCAATAGCAGCGAATAATTTCTGGATTTCATCGGCTTGTTCCAGTGCTGAGACTTTCGCTGCCTTTAGTGCTTTTTCACCGGCCTTGATGGCTTTGACATCATCTTCTGCGATTGCGAAATCATCGTCTTTTACCAATTCAGTGTTGACGTTTTTAACGCGCGCAATGAGTTCGTTTTTCCACTCGTCAAAATTGGTGTCCGTGACCTCACCTTTGAGCTTTATAACCAGTTCGTTCATACCGTACTCCGTCAAACCTTGTTATGGCAGTTTTTACTTTAACTTACTCTGATAATTTCAGTGGCAGGCTTGTAAAGCGTCGACGACGCGATCCACATCATCTGTGCTGTTGTAGTGTGCAAAGCTTATTCGCAGCACACCATCCCCGGTGTCTTTAATACCCGCTTTTTCAAGAAGCCGCAGCGCGTAGAAATCACCGTTTCCAGCGGCAATATCTTTTGTAGCCAGATATTTTGACATTTCTGCTGAGGATACTTTTGCTGATGTCAGTGCGATATTCGCTTCACGCCCTTCTGTTTGATCACGGCCGAGAATCTGTACCGGCAAGTCTGAGATTCCATCGAGCAGACGTTTGCACAAGTCGGTTTCATGAGCATGCATCAGTGATGATATTTGCTGACCTTTTTCATAAAGTGATAAATCACTTTTACCAAAGTGATGTTGGTGACTGGCAGCGAAGTATTCACCCAGACCCGCAAGGGCGGCGATGGACGCATGATCAGGACCGGCACCGTCCAGTAGCTTATGTGCGTATCCGCGATTAAAGTAGTGACACTGTGGTGTGAGTGTGGATCTGAAATCTTCGCTGGTGTACATCACACCCATATGGGTTGCATAGGTTTTGTAGGTGCTAAAGCAATAGGCATCTGGCTTCAATGTGGGAATATCGGGCCAGCTATGGGGGGCGAATGAGACCCCGTCTATTGCCACGCGAGTACCATTTGCGCGACAAAGCTCAATCACTTTTTCAACCGGGTTAATGGTTCCGACAATATTTGAACTGTGTGTCATGCAAACGATGGCGGTATTGCTTGTAAGCAGTGCCCGGAATGTATCAAGGTCGAGTTCTGCAGTCTCAGGGTTTATTGTCCAGACCTTTAAGCTGGCTCCGGTGCGCTCGCAGAGCCTTTCCCATGCGCCGATATTGGCTTCGTGATCCTGATCAGTGACAATCACTTCCGATTGACCGGTGACAAACCCTTCGCAGGCAAATGCCAGTGTGTTGAAATTCTGGGTGGTGGATGCCCCCAGGGTGAGATCAGCTGAGGCAATACCCAGCAGGTCTGCCATGCCTTGTCTGCCTGCGTCCATTTGATTGCCGGCGCTGCTTAAAATTTCACTTGCGCCATAGGGCTGCACTTTGTTAACCCGGTAAAAGTGCATGAGTCGATCAAGCACCGCACCTGCGACATAACTGCCACCGGCATTTTCAAAGAACGCTGTTTTGGCGGCCAGCGGCTCTTCGAATGTCGGGAAACTGCTTCGGACGAAGTCGAGATCGAGCTGGTTGAGTCGGGTGTCAGTCATCGTGTTGCCTTGTCACGTAGTCAGGTATTTTTAATTAGAAGTTAATGCTGGCTGATACAGTGCATCTTTTAATCGCTGTAAGAATGCATCACAGCGACCCAGTTGGTCGATGGCAATATATTCATCAGGCTTATGCGCCTGTTCAATACTGCCGGGGCCCAGCACGATGGTTTCTGCCCCGAGTTCGCGGCTGAATAAACCGCCTTCAGTACCGAACGCTATTTTGCCGAATGAGTTGGCACCGGTCAGCTGTTTAATAAATTCGACGATATCACTTTCTGTACTGGTATTCAGTGCCGGGTATTCGTTGGTCAGCTCAATATCGATTTTAGTGCTCGGGTGTGATTCGAGAAATGCTGCGACAATGTCATTTGCAGCGCTTTGAATATCGGCAAGTATGGCCTTCGGGTCATCGGCAGGCAGATTGCGAATTTCGAATTCAAAAGCACAGTAGTTAGGCACAATATTTAGTGCAGTGCCACCACTGATTTTTCCTACGTGTAGTGTGGAATGTGAGATATCGTAGTCTGCGTCGTGAGAGCCGCTATCAATGAGCTGTTTTTGCATGATCTGGATTGTGTTAATGAGTTCTGAAGCCAGATAAATTGCGTTAACCGATCGAGGTGCAAGACTCGAATGACACTCAACACCGTGGCAGTGCGCGCGTGCAGCGGTTTTGCCCTTGTGCGCAATGACGGGTTGCATCATGGTCGGTTCACCGACAATGCAATAGCGTGGCGGGTACTTGTTGTGGTTTAAATTTTCGAGTAGCCGTCTCACTCCAATGCAGCCAATCTCTTCGTCATAGCTGAATGCCAGGTGCAGCGGTGTGGCGAGCTTTTTTTCGTCCAGTGTTTCAACCATGGCCAGCGCACAGGCGATAAAGCCTTTCATGTCACAAGTGCCGCGGCCGAAGAGTAAGTCGTTGCTGTCGCGCATGGAGAATGGATCGCTACTCCAGTCCTGGCCTTCTACCGGCACCACATCCGTATGGCCGGATAGCATTACGCCGGGTTTGTCGGCCGGGCCGATGACGGCATACAAATTGGCCTTGGTTTTTTCCTCGTTGTGGACCAATTCTGACGGGTAGCCCAATGCACTCAGGTGTTGCTGTATGAAGGCGATCAGCTCAAGATTGCTGTCCCGGCTAACGGTCGGATAGCTGATTAGTTTAGCAAGCAGCTCACGGCTTCTCATAATCGCATCTACTTTGTTTGCGGCAGTGGTAAGTGGTGATGACAGTTTATACAATAAGTGGCTTATTGCACCGGATTTACGTTCCGGTTCGCTAACGGAGAATGGAAGTGCAGACAGTTGTCGTTTGTGCCTTGTACAAATTTGTTCGTCTCAATGATTATCAGGCATTGCGCGACCCGCTGCTTGAGCTGATGCTGTCGCTAAAAGTACGTGGCACCTTGTTGCTGGCGACAGAGGGTATTAACGGTACGATTGCCGGTTCCCGGCACGGGGTTGACCAGGTACTCGACTGGTTGCGCGCGGTACCAGAGCTTGCCGGTCTTGATTGCAAAGAATCACGCAGTGATAAGTTGCCGTTTAAACGCTCACGAGTAAAACTGAAAAAAGAAATCGTCACAATGGGGGTTGAAGGTATTGATCCTCGACATGCGGCCGGTACCTATGTTGCGCCGAGTGATTGGAACGCGCTGATATCAGATCCTGATGTCTTGCTGATCGACACACGCAACGACTATGAGTGTGAAGTGGGATCCTTCGAAGGGGCGCTGAATCCGGACACCAAGTCGTTTCGCGATTTCCCTGAATTTGCCAAAAACCACCTGGACAAAACTCAACACACCAAAGTCGCGATGTTTTGTACCGGTGGCATTCGCTGTGAGAAATCGACCGCTTACTTGCGCGAGATGGGTTTTGATGAGGTTTACCATCTGCAAGGCGGAATACTCAAATATCTTGAAGAAGTGCCTGAGAAGGATTCATTGTGGCAGGGCGAGTGTTTTGTTTTTGATGATCGGGTGACGGTGAATCATCAGTTAGAACCCGGCAGCTACGATCAATGCCATGGCTGCAGAAGACCGATTACAGAAACGGATAAACAAAGCGAACATTACATTGCCGGTGCGCAGTGTCCCAGGTGTCGGGATGAAATTACCGATGATCAAAAACAGCGTTTTTTAGAGCGTGAAAAGCAAATGCGGCTCGCACGTAAGAGAGGCGAGCCGCATATGGGTGAAGATGCCAAAGTGTTGCTGCAGGCTAAACGTGATGAAAAACGCCCAGGTGATAAGGCCTAGGCCGTTCTAGTGTGTCAGGCTATAGATCATGTAGTTAACTCCGAGGCGATATGCTGTAGAGGTATAAGCTGAGGCGTACTCTTCCATATCTGCATGCTCCCAGGCGTCACCGAGATCAACGTTCCAGTTGATCATCACCATGACGCGTCCATCATCATCAAGAATCGCGCGCCAGGCCGGCTGTTGGCGCGAGCTGTTGCTCTCCAGTACGGTGCCGGCTTTACTCATGGGGCGCTCCCAGGTAGCACCGTTATTTAGGCAAAGCGCCCGAAGCCCGGGAATCTGTACGAACTTATCAATGTCAAAGTGCACGTGAAAGATCTCATGACTCTTCGGTAGATCGACGATTTCACGTTCGGGAAAGATCGCGCCCATCCATTCCAGAAACTTGCTCCACTGGTAGCTGCCGTGAAAATCGTCAACCAGTAAAAACCCCCCGCGCAGAAGATATTCCCGCAGGCGTTCCGCTTCGGTATCAGTAAAAGATGCGAATCCGGCTTCAACCATATACAGGGCCGGGTAGTCGAATAGTGAATCGTTTAGCACAGAGATGCTTTGCGACTGATTGTTGGTGTTAATCCGTGTCATGCGTTTGATCGCGGAAATAAAATGCGGGTCTGAATCTGAGCAGTCAGCCTGCCAGTGCGGGAATCCGACATAGTCGCCGAGCTCATGCACGGCAACCGGATTATCTGCAAAAATCAAACGCGAAAAAGTGAATTCGTGTTGTGGTACGCGCGCAACTTGTTGCGGACACTGAGGCCGTTGAGGTGCGACACAAATGCCTTGTTGCGCCAACGCAGGCTGGTGTGCGGCGGCCAGGCAAGCTAACAAAGTTGCCTGACTAAATACCTGCAGCCTCGCGCGACAAACGTAGCCTAGCGCTGTGCGGAAATTGTGCATGATTTTATTCAATGTAGGCCTGCGTCTAAGTCACTAATAAGCCACGGTTTACCATTAGATTCACGGTAATTCCGATTGGCTGTTCAGCGGGTGGATTGAACTTGTAGGGTCGGAGTAAGTCTGACCGTTGAAAGGAAGTTTAGTGCCAAGGTATTGATATGTATTAAATATTGCCGGAGGGTCACTGTGTCACACTTTGGCTGCTCTGTGGTCTCAACATTCGCTGGTTGATTGGCAGCAAAAGGGGACTATGTTAAATTAGGTAACGAAGTCGTAGATAGTAAGAAGTATTTTAAGAGAGCGTAGTAAGAGTGCCCCTAGCCGGGGAAGAATTACCATATTTATTAGAAGGTTACTAAGGTGGCAAAATCAGTAGGCAAAGTGAAGTGGTTTGATAACGCCAAAGGTTATGGCTTTATTCTGAATGACGATAGCGAAGATGTGTTTGTACACTACCGATCAATCATGGGTGATGGCTATAAGTCACTCAATGAAGGTGAAGAAGTAGAATTCATCCAGACGCGCAGCGAAAAAGGCTGGCAAGCAGCAGAAGTTGAGAGAACCGGTGTTGTGTTGGGTGGTGATGACATGCAGGAAGACATGCCGGAAGATCAGCTTGAAATGGAAGAAGAATACGAAGCTGAGGTGGGTAACGCCTAGAAAGGCTTATCGAAATCACCAACTAGAGGCTTGCCCTGTTCTGGGCAGCTTCTTGCTACCGTGGATCAATCTCCTGACTTCAGAAACGGTATGAGATTTACCAATCGACAATTATCAATTGAAAATTACAGCGTAAGGTGCATTATCCGGCACTGGACATGTTGCATAGCACTTCTAGTCGGGCCTGTATTTGTTATTTCCGGGCCGTTAGCATCTGAACAGAACGTAGCCACCTCCAAGCTGTTGTGGCAGCAAACCTCAAATGAGAGCGTTTTTAACGTCACCCTCGACCCCCAAACGAATGACTCCGTTGAGATCAACCAATTCCTCGAATGGGTGGTTACTATCAAGACTACAGACGGTAAGGCGGTCAGCCCTGCACGTGTAGTGGTAACGGGTGGCATGCCAATGCATGGACATGGCCTGCCTTCACAGCCTCAGCTGAGCGAATACCTGGGTGAAGGAAAATATCTGCTCAAGGGTTTACTGTTCAGTATGTATGGACGGTGGAATATCGAGCTGGACATTCAGTCTGCATCGATGCGAGATCAAGTGAAGTTTGAGATCAAACTCGATTATTGATCCGGAATTGTTAACGAGGCGCCGTCTCCTCACTTCGCACTATCAAAAGCACCGCACTCGTCGCACAATCTACGCATTCGATTAGCAAGCGCGTATTTTTTATGAGTTCAAACAAGCTTCTGCACGAAAATGATCGGCGCGGCGAATACCCGCGATCATGGTATGCGGCCAGCGTAGATCAGCTGGAACAGCAAACTTCATTGCTAGATTCTATTGTCTGTGATGTTTGTATTGTCGGTGGAGGTTTCACCGGCCTGTCTGCTGCGTTGACGCTCGCAGAACATGGGGTTGATGTGGTTCTAATCGATGCCCACCGCGTGGGGTGGGGAGCGAGTGGTCGCAATGGTGGTCAGCTTGGTTCGGGTCAGCGAGTTGATCAGTCTGAGCTTGAAAGTAAATATGGGCTCGATACCGCGATGGCACTCTGGGAACTTTCACAGCAATCCAAACAGCACGTCCATCATTTAATTCACACTCATAAAATCGAATGTGACTATAGGGCGGGTATTATTCACGCTGATCACAAGCCAGGCTTTACTCGCGAGACAGAAAGTTATGTTGAGAAATTAAATAGTCAGTATGACTATCGGGACATTTCATTTGTAGATAAAAATGAACTGCGACAACGTCTTGAAAGTGATGCCTATTTTTCAGGCTCAGTAGATACCGGTTCAGGGCACCTGCATCCATTGAAGCTGGCCACAGGCCTGGCTGGCGCAGCGTTAAAAAACGGCGTGCGTATTTATGAAAACACGCAAGTGATGCGTTACGAACGAACATCGCAACAAGTCACCGTGACTACTGAATCAGGTCAAGTTAACGCCAGGCAATTGCTGTTGGCCTGCAATGGATATCTTGGTGATTTATCAGCGGAAGTGGCCGCAAAGGTAATGCCTATTAACAATTATATTATCGCTACGGAGCCTTTGGGATCATCAGCGGCTGATACGTTAATACGCGATAACATGGCGGTGGCTGATTCTAAGTTTGTAGTGAACTATTTCAGATGCTCTGCAGATAATCGATTGCTGTTTGGCGGTCGCGAAAGCTATGACTATCGTTTTCCTGAAGATATCAAGTCATTTGTTAAAGTCGCGATGCTGCAAATATTCCCGCAGCTTGATCGTGTGGCTATTGATTACGGATGGGGGGGCACACTTGCCATTACCATGAATAGAATGCCACATCTTCAGCAACTGGAATCTAATGTGATGTCTTCGTCCGGGTACTCTGGTCATGGTGTGGGTATGGCGACATTCGCGGGCAAGTTGTGTGGCGATGCGTTAGCCGGAAAGCTGGACAGCTTTAATGTGATGGCTAATATTAGCCACAAGCGTTTTCCCGGTGGTTCAACGATGCGATCACCGCTACTTAAGCTTGGCATGCTGTACTACTCGCTACGCGATAAGTGGTAGCGTTAACCATGAATAATCATGGTTAAGCGATATGCATTACTTCAAGCTTGGCATACGCCATCACTAACCACTTGCTGCCTACCTCTTCAAAGTTCACATACACCCGTGCGTGCGTGCCCTGGCCTTCGTAGTCGGTCACCACACCTTCACCGAACTTGCTGTGCTTTACGCGTTGTCCCACAGTTAAACCAGTGGAATTGTCCTCACGGATTTTGCTTCGCTTTACCGCAGCCGGTGCTGCCATTGGTCTGGTGACATGCATACGAGGTCGAATTTCCTGCAGCAGTTCTGCGGGAATTTCTGAGATGAATTTAGACGCCGTGTTGAAGTGATCACGACCATACAGCCTGCGATGCTCTGCCATACTTAAATAGAGCTTCTTTTCAGCGCGTGTGATGCCCACATAACAAAGGCGCCGCTCTTCTTCTACTTTGCCTGATTCCTCTATTGATCTCTTGCTCGGGAACAAGCCTTGTTCCATGCCGGTCATAAAGACCATCGGAAATTCAAGACCTTTGGCTGAGTGCAGTGTCATGAGTTGCACGCAGTCTTCCCACTCGTCTCCTTGTCGTTCACCTGCCTCCAGCGCAGCATTGGAAAGAAAGGCGTCTAATACGGTCATGTCAGGCATGTCTTCTGGCAGATCGGGTGGGTCCATGGCGGCACCGACGAGCTCCTGCAGGTTTTCTACCCGTGCTTCGCCTTTCTCTGTGCGATCTTTCTTATAGTGTGCAAGCAAGCCACTGTGCTCGATCACATGGCTGATCATTTTGTCGAGCGACATGCCTTCGGTCTCTTTACGTAGCTGCATAATCAGCTTCATAAAGGTGGTGACCGCAGTGGATGCTCGACCCTTGAGTGCGTTGGCGGTAAGAATCTCGGCACACGCATGCCACAGCGATACATTGGCGTCGGTGGCTACTGTGCGAATTTGCGACAGCGTTTTATCACCGATTCCTCTGGGTGGCTGGTTTACGACTCTTTCAAAAGAAACATCATCGTCAGATAAACTGATTAAACGCAGATAGGCGAGCGCATCTTTTATTTCCATACGTTCGAAAAATCGCAAACCACCGTATACCCGATAGGGTATGCCGCTTCGAATTAGCTCTTCTTCAAGGGCGCGGGATTGTGCGTTTGACCGATATAGAATAGCGGCTTCCGCGCGCGCGCCACCCAGATGTACGTGTTCCAGGATTCGTTCGATAATAAACCGCGCTTCATCACCTTCATTGTGGGCGCTATAAAATGTAATCAGATCACCGTCACCGATATCAGTCCACAGGTTTTTCCCGAGGCGATCTTCGTTGTATTCGATAAGCGCGTTGGCAGCGTTCAATATATTGCCGGTTGAACGATAATTGCGCTCCAGCCGGATCACTTTGGTGGCAGGAAAATCGTGCTCAAAGTTCAGTATGTTTTCTACTTTCGCACCACGCCAGCCATAGATGGATTGGTCATCGTCCCCAACGGCAAAGACGTTACCTTTTTCACCTGCCAACAACTGCAGCCAGGCGTACTGAATAGAGTTGGTGTCTTGAAACTCATCTACCAATAAGTGCTGGAACCGGTTTTGATAGTGTTGTAACAGCTCTTCGTTGTCGCGTAACGTTTCAAGGGAGCGCAACAGCAGTTCGGCAAAATCTACCGCTCCGGCAAGCTGGCAGGCGTTTTCATAGGCTTGATAGATGCGGATCATCTGTTGTTCGGTTGGATCGTCGTCGTCGCGTATATGCTGAGGACGTAATCCTTCATCTTTTTTATTGTTGATGTACCACATGGCGTTGCGCGGTGGCCACTGGGTTTCATCGAGCGCCAAGCCGCGGATAGCGCGTTGTACCAGTCGCCTTTGATCTTCAGAATCGAGAATTTGAAAGGTTTGCGGCAGTTTTGCCTCTTTCCAGTGCATTCTCAGGAAGCGATGAGATAAACCGTGGAAAGTGCCGACCCACATCGGGCCGATTGGACTGCCGAGCAGCTCTTCAACGCGAGCCCGCATCTCGCCGGCAGCCTTATTGGTAAACGTGACCGCCAGAATACCGAAGGGCGATACCTGTTCAACCTGATTGAGCCAGGCTATGCGATGAGTTAACACCCGAGTCTTGCCGCTGCCAGCGCCTGCCTGAATCAATAATGGTCCAGGCTCGGCGGTAACCGCTTCGCGTTGTTCGGTGTTGAGAGAATCGAGTATGTGAGAGACATCCATCTGGGCATTTTATCAGAAGCCACTCAGTTGGGACGAGGTTATACGCAGGCACAACAAACACAATGGGCCGTTCAGTACTCATATATTAAGTGTGGTTGTTAACGAATCAGTACATCTTCCGGAATAGTGGCATCGAGTTGGGTAGATAGGTGGACGATTGCCGCGATGCCCTGTGACTGTGGGTTCAAAGCCATTAACCGGACCACTGGTGGTTTTACAGTGATTGGGATACCGCCGGTTTTGGCGGGATTCGAAAGCGCGTCTTCCACAGACTGTTCGATCTTTCCCAGTGCCGGGCCCAGTTCAATAGTCGAAGCGTCTACCAGCGCAGTTAAAAGCTGCTGACGCATGATGGTGGTGAGTGCCGATACCAGGCTGCTGTCAATCGCACGGGTAAAAGCAAGATCGGTCAGGCGTAGGGTATTGTTCTGCGGATCGGCAAGCGGTCTGGCGGTAATGTAGATATGCCCTTTTGTGGTAAATAGCCTTTTCAGTGCTGTCGCCTCGAAACCGACGTCTATGGTCAGTAGCTGGCCGCTTGGATAGAGATCGACAGAGGTGATGGTTAATGCGTTTGAGTCACCGGATGAGTAGCTTTTACCAATAAGCTTGGGTGATAGCGTGTCTTTGAGTTGCTGGTACGGAACCTCCCACAGTAAACTGAACTCGACTGTGCCCGGTGTTTGTGTATAGGGCGTCAGGTCTGGTAACCGTCGTTTGCCTTGTGCTGTGGGTAGGGTGGTTTGTAGCAGCGCTACGGTTGCTGCCAATTCAAAGGCAATGCCGATGTGATCGCTCTCGATGCCAATCTTAGACACTGACGCACTGATCGGGGTAATTCGCAGCTTGCTGTCTTCTTTTTGCTTCATTGCCACACTGAGTGTATGCACCCGCCATTGCTCACTGATGGTTTGCCTGAAATTATCGCAATCGACAAGTCCGGACAGTTTTGTCTGCAGCTCAGACACTTTGCGTTTTAATGCCTTATCGACTGACTTCCTCAGATTCAGCCTGATACCGCCAATCAGTCTGATTTTAGGATCAGATATCCATTCGTAGCGGACAGTGCTCTCGATGGTGGGGCACCAGTTGGCGGCTATGTTGACATTGAGGTCTGCAATTAACGCCAGTTTGCCATCGATATCTTTATTGCGTAAACCGAGCAATTTACCGCCTCTGCCATCGACGCTTACGACGCCTGAAAAGCTGACGGGTAGTTTGAGTTGTAGTCGATCGCCCTGTGAGGTGACTTCGACATCACCGTCTCTGGCGATTGAGTACTCCCATAACAGCGTGGCACAGACTTTAGCGCCGAGCACTTTCTTACAGGTTTGCTTTTCGCCACGGCCGGTCTGATTGTCACGGCTTGCGTGCTCAGCCGCAGAAATAATAGAAAGAAAAGGCAGTCGCGCCTGTAGGCCGATGCTGCTTTCCAGCGGCTCGAGTTTCACCTTTGAAAATTGCAGCGGTGGCTTTACAGAGAGTTGCTGATCTTTGGCTATTAAACCTTGCAGCGCGAACCAGGCAGTTATACCTGCAACTGCGATAAAAAGAAAAATGAGTGTTAGCCATTTGAATCTAGTAGTCATACGGATACGTTTTTAGTGGATGCTTGGCGAGTAATTTGCGTGTTGAGTATGGATGAACAAAGGACTCTGTTGATATATCTGGTGTCGGATTTTTGTCCATGACCAATATTTTCTATAAACCATAAGCTAAAACTTATTTGCATACATTGTTTTACAAATGTAAGTAATTGATTTAACGTCATAAATACTTTTTTTTAAGCTATGCGTGCACTCTTTTTTCAAGGTTTTAAAGTGTTGGTCACTAATAAGCACAACCGTTGCATATTCATGTTCCGGTGCCAGTCTGAAGACACCTGTAACACTGGGACGTCAGTGAGCGGTACCCATGTACTGACAATATTACTGGCAAGTTGAAAATCTACAAATCGGAAATTTATAAATGAAGAAGAACTTATTTAAGTATGCTGTTTTGGGTGCCTTTGCTAGCACTGCAAGCGTGGGTATCGCAATGGAAGACATGACTAATGT
>CALGJU010000082.1 GCA_937928685.1 uncultured Granulosicoccaceae bacterium | reverse complement strand
CCCTCGTCTCTGGCGCTTCCACAAACGGCCAGGATGTCAGAGATGCTACAGCCGTTTTCCAGCACTTGGTCAGGTATGCCGGTATCACACGTACCGTAAATGACGGTAGTGCTTTGTGGCGTAGCTGGGCAGTCATCTTTCGCTGCTATCACTCCATCATTATCTGAATCACCCTCTGATACGTAAACATCATAGCTATTGAGTCTAAACTCACCTTGCCCCCACCATAGCTCTGTACCGAGTTCTAGCCCGGCCATGCACCAGTTTTCATTTAACTCTACGTTAAGTGCGGCTTTGTTGTCATACACAAACTGGACGAAGCTATTCCAGTTATAAGTGCCAGAACCGCTAGTAGAGAGACCCATATTGGAAGTGTTCGTGTCATTTTTACTATAAGTCGGTACGGACTCGAAGACAACGTAGTCACCGTTTCTTGACCATACGTTCCATGTATTGTTTTCGAGTTCTACTGAGGTCTCAAGCTTAAAATTAGTCAAGGTAAATTCAGTTGATGGGCGTTCCATCCATACCATTATTTCGAGTTCTCTGTTTTCGCCTCTGACATTGGTGCAATCATCGCCACCTTCATGAAAGAAAGCCTCGATAGTCACGTTCCTTGCTACATCACTGATGAAATATTCGCTGTAGTCAAACTCTACATCTACGTCAAACTTGTTGTTGATCAAGTCTGTTGCTTTCATTGGAAAGTTGGTGTCTGGGTGCGAGAGCTTGTTTTCGTTTGTTCCAAACTCACCTTTGCTACCGTAGATAACTTCTGGAAAGGCCTTTACTGCGTAGCGACCGTCGGCTTCGGTGGTAATCTCCGGCCAGTTATAACTCCAACCCACTGGTGTACCATTTTTCAACGCGATACATTGTTTATTGGTGGGTAGATCATCAAGAACATACACTCCGTACTGACCGAACACATTGTTAAAAAATATTTGATTCGTCGAATTGTCAGCGGTGTTGTAGGAGAGCCACTCAGTACAGTTCAAATCTGTGTCCTGTAATACCTGAGCCTGGCTGCTGACTGAAAAAATGGACAATAGTAACAGTGCGGAATACTTTATAACTTTATACATATGAAATCCTTTTCGATATTGTTTCACTATGGTTGTGGATCGCAATGTTAATACACTAAAATGCGATCAAAGGAAGATAATAGAATTTCCAGTGATGTCCAGTGGACAAAGGTACTAGTGTACTGGAACAAATAGATTGCCCATATGAGTCAATCAATCAAAGTGTCTAATTATTAATAGATAAATCGGGACAACAGTAAGTCATAGAGCCTGCAACGAATTTGGCGTGCACTTTGATTAATCGCCCCTGCGGGAGCTCGGCATTTGGCTTGCCACTGCGTTGAAGCTCTTGAAAAGAGAATAACTATTGCCTGCGAGCTTCGCCTTGTTGCAAACCAAATGACAAGCTCTCAAATGCACACTCTATTTGGTCCAGTACACTAGCTTTCAGCCAAGCGACTGGCGATCCATTGGTGAAAGTGAAGTGTGTGTTGATCCATTACCGGTGAGAATACGCCACCCTGGTAGGCTGGTGATTGTCTGCCTGACTGCATTCCCTCGACGGCAAAAATATCTTCACTAAATACTTCCCGCCACGACTCAACCAATGATTGTCGATGCTCAGCGTACTGATCATCCGTCGCCACATCACCCAGAAACATGAGCTGAACCCGTTCGAGTGACGTTGTTTCATTTATCGGTAAAATTGTCATGGTGAAGAAATGATCTGACTGTAAGCCAAGCAATGTATTCGGATAAAGTACAGGATACTCGGCAAAATTCATTTCATTGTCTGGCCAGCTGCTTAGGGATCCGGTGATTCCCACGGGGGTGGCATAGCTGCTTGATCCCTGGCCTGCATAGTGTTCACCGCGATCGATGTCGTAGTGTTTTTCAAGGGGGGAATAGGAGTTAAGTCCGGGGTGTACCCAGGGCAGGTGGTAGGCCTCGAGAAAGTTCTCCACTGCGAGCTTCCAGTTGCTGTTTACCACTAATTCCATTTTTGCACCAAGGCCTGGAGTCAGCTCCATCATTGTCTCGGGGCTTACCCATTTGCTCCATCGCTTCATCAGTGGGGCGATAAAGTCTTCAAATGGCTCTGCATCGTTAGATAGATTAATAAAGATGTTGTCCATCCAGACGGTTGCTTTGATTGGCTTTAATCCATTTATAGTTGGATCGAAGTCTTTGTGTTCGTTGCTGTCTGTGCCACCGATCATTGGTGTGCCTTTCAGGTTGCCCTCAAAGTCGTAAGTCCAGCTGTGGTACTTGCAACGAATAAGACCAGTGCCTAGTTTGCCGGCTTCTAAAACCAGCTGCATACCGCGATGACTGCAGACGTTGTGAAACACTCTGAGAACACCCTCAGCGCTGCGAGTGAGTAATATCGGGTAGCCCATGAAGCTGATCGGAACGGCCCAGTTGTTGGGAACGTCGGTGCCAAACCCAACGCAAGCCCAGCTTTTTGCCATTACACCATCACGATCAAGCTTGAACACGGAGGCCTCCGTATAGCATTCGTTAGGCAGGCCATTTGCTGATTCAATTGGTTGCATAACGCGGTCGAGATGCAGGTTGATTTTTGATTCTTGCTTCATAGATGTGACGGCCAGTTGATACCTGATAACGCCTGCTTAGCGTATGGGCCGAGTATGTTAGATGGCTCTGGCTGATGCAATCCTATAAAGCGACCTGTTGGTATGCGAGTGGACGCAAAAACAGTGCCTCAGAGCGCGGTGTTACCCCGTTCGGTTGGTGCTGTCCGGGGAATTTCGCAATTGAACCAGTTCGGCCATAATCGAAATTGCAATCTCAGCAGCACTTCGGCTGCCGATAGATAGCCCCACCGGGCCATGTAATCTGTCAACGTTTTCGACGCCGATGTCAGTCAGGCGTTTGCTTCGGCGCTCGTTATTGGCCCGTGAGCCGAGTGCACCGACGTAGTAGGCGTTAGAAGGCAGTGCTTCGATTAAGGCGGAATCGTCAAGGTTGGCA
Source organism: uncultured Granulosicoccaceae bacterium (assembly GCA_937928685.1). Lineage (GTDB taxonomy): Bacteria > Pseudomonadota > Gammaproteobacteria > Granulosicoccales > Granulosicoccaceae. Next base: position 11,391 of record CALGJU010000082.1, on the reverse strand, counting down.
TCATGCGTCAGTGCCAGCACAACACTATGATGATCGGTGGCGAATTCGAGTACTGCTTCGTCGGGAAGCTTAGCGGTCAACGTGCAGCCTGGAACATTAAAACTGCTTGCGAACTCAGCCCTTGGCTCGCAGACAATCACTTCATAGTCAAGCGCTGTGGCGAATTGCGCCACATAGCGGGATAGCTGCCCACCGCCGATTAATAACATGCGCCAGCCGGGGCCAAACACTTTGCGTATCTGTTGCTCGTTGTAGAAGAACTCTATCGATCGGTCTACTTCTTCATAGCGAGCCTGATTTGCGTTTGCTTGAGGGTCGTTGGTTAGGGTGACTGTTCTGGCTATTCGCTTTCTATCTTGTATCGCTTGCAGCAGATTTTTTAAATCTTGTGAGTCCTGCATTTTTTCGAAAACCAATTCAAGGTGCCCGCCGCAAGGCAAGCCGAAGCGTCGCGCCTCGTCATCACTGATTTCATGTGCAAAGGCCCGGGCTCTGCTGGAGTCATCAATTCGAATGGCGAGTTGCTTTTCAATGCAACCGCCTGATACTGAGCCGACAATATGTCCGTCTTCCCGCACCGCTGCAATTGACCCGGGCGGTCGGGGTGATGAGCCCCAGGTGCGGGCGACAGTCACAAGCTCTATTGAATACCCGCTATCAAGCCATTCAATGGCTTGAGTGAGCACCTCGTTATCGCTGTTTTGAATGCTTGTCATTTAACCGGGTATCGCACTGATTGCACAACATAGTAACAGACAATATTGCTGATAATGTCCGGGTCATTATGCAAAAGCAATCTGCCGTAGCTCCCGCTGCTTTACTGTGCTTCATGATCACTTGAATACAAACTGGTCTGCTGGCAGAGTCAAAGCCAGTAGTTGGTTTGCGTCGTCTAATTCAATAGCTTGCTTAGAAACAGAGCTGTGTGTGATTTTTTGGATTTTGCCACTTTATCCGGTGTCCCCTGCGCGATAATTCTGCCTCCGCCGTCGCCGCCTTCAGGACCAAGATCAATCACCCAGTCTGAGTTTGCCGTCAGTTCCAGATTGTGTTCAATCACAATGACGCTGTTACCTGACTCTACTAGTTTGTGCAGTACGACAATGAGTTTATCGACATCAGCCATGTGTAAGCCAACCGTGGGTTCATCCAATATATACAGCGTGTGGTTGAGCTTTCTGCCGCGGCGCTCTTCTTTGCCAGTGCCCGCTTTGGCCAGTTCTGATACTAGTTTAATACGTTGGGCCTCACCACCTGAAAGCGTGGGGCTTTGCTGCCCGAGAGTGAGATACCCGAGGCCGACGTCCTGCAATAGCTGCAAGGGGTGTGCGATGTTTTTATGTGCGGAGAAAAACTCTACTGCTTCGTCAATACTCATGCTCAGCACATCGCCGATGGATTTGTCCTTGTACAGCACACTTTGTGTTTCCGAGTTAAAGCGGGCACCTCTGCAGACGTCACAGGGCACTTTGACATCCGGAAGAAAACTCATTTCCACTTTTGTCATTCCCTGGCCTTCACAGCTATCGCATCGGCCGGCCGCGACATTGAAAGAAAAACGGCTGGCGGTATAGCCACGCACTCTGGCCTCTGTTGCGTCCGCGAATATTCGCCTGATGTTGTCCCAGAATCCGATGTATGTGGCAGGGCAGGAGCGGGGTGTTTTACCTATAGGTGTTTGATCGACTTCAAGCACGCGTGAAATTGACTGCCAGCTGTTGAGTGCTTTTACTCCAGTCAGCTTGGCTTTTGTCTTTTTGGCTTCTTTACTTAGTAGTGCTTTCAGGTTGTCGCCAAGTACTGAGCGCACCAACGTGCTCTTGCCACTGCCGGAGACGCCGGTAACTGAAACAAGCTTACCCAGGGGTATTTTGACTTCAACGTTTTTCAGGTTGTGAAGCGTTGCGCCTTTTATTTGGATCGCATTTTTATCTTGTTTTCGGGTCGGGAATAGCGGGTACGATTTTGTTTTGGCGAGCGCCTGACCCGTGACTGACTTAGTGTTCTTGATCAGCTGGTTTAATGTGCCTTTGGCAACAATTTCACCGCCTTCAATGCCCGCACCCGGGCCCAGATCAATAATATGCTCGGCACGGCGAATGGTATCTTCATCATGTTCCACGACGATGATGGTATTGCCTTTGGCACCCAGGTCTTGCAACGTATCCAGCAGCATATGGTTGTCTCTTGAATGCAAGCCGATAGTGGGCTCATCAAGGATATAACACACACCCTGCAGGTTAGAGCCAAGCTGTGATGCAAGGCGTATGCGTTGGGCTTCACCACCGGATAGTGTCGGTGCTGCCCGATCCAGTGTGAGATACGACAAGCCGACTTTGTTCAGAAACTCCAGTCGGGACTTTATCTCAACCAATATGTCACGTGAGATATCTGCCTCGCGTCCGCTGACTTTTAATTTCCCGAACCAGCTTTCTGATTCTTCAATAGACATATCATTGAGTGTGGCGATATTGCGTTTCTGGTATTTCACCGAAAGCGCTATAGGATTAAGCCTGTGACCCTCGCAGTCGGGACACTCGGTTTCTTCGTCGTCTTTCTGCAGCCAGGCTTTTTCTTCACCGGTTTGTTCTTCGTCAAATTCCGGACTGTAAATACCGGTGCCAAAACAGCTCTCGCACCAACCGTGTTTCGAATTGTATGAAAATAGCCGCGGGTCCAGTTCAGGGAAGCTGGTGCTGCAGGAAGTGCAGGCGCGTTTAATTGAAAATAGTGTGTCTTTGCCGGGCTTTGCGCCGGTGCTTGCTACTTTGAGTACACCCTTGCCGTAATCGAGTGCGCGTTGCAGTACTTCAGTCGTTTTGGTTTCATTGCGTGCATTGATTGCAATTTTACCTACCGGTAAGTCGATATCGTGTTCTTTGAATCGATCAAGCCGCGGCCACGGATCTACAGGAATTAATTCACCGTCTACCCGCAGCGCATCAAATCCCCGGTTCTCAGCCCATTTGGCCAGATCGGTGTAATAACCTTTGCGCGATACAATTAAAGGTGCGAATACCGCTATGGTCTTGCCTTTGTGTTTCTTACTGATTTGATCTTTGATGCCTTCGATGGTTTGTGCATCGATCGGCTTGTCACAATCGGGACAGTGTTGAACTCCCAGTTTTACAAACAGCAAACGCATAAAATGGTACAGCTCGGTCATTGTTGCAACGGTACTTTTTCGACCGCCGCGGCTGGTGCGCTGTTCTATGGCTACTGTGGGAGGAATACCCAGGATAGCGTCTACATCGGGACGCGATGCCGGCTGTACAAACTGTCTGGCATAGGCGTTTAGTGATTCAAGATATCTGCGTTGACCTTCGTTGAAAATAATATCAAACGCCAGCGTACTTTTACCGCTGCCACTCAGGCCGGTGATAACAGTGTATTTATCACGAGGAATCTGAATGTCTATATTTTTAAGGTTGTTTTCGCGGGCGTTAATCACGCTGATGTTATTGTCAGAGTAAATCGCGGCAGATTCGGCAACTTTCGCCTTGTTGCCTTTGGCGCGGCTGAACTCGTCAATTGAGTTTTCATATTCGATTAAAGCGCGGCCAGTGTGGCTTTTCTTCAATGCCTTTATTTTTTTTGTATCACCGACACCAATGATTGCACCGCCGGCATCTCCCCCTTCAGGTCCAAGATCTATTATCCAGTCTGCATTGCTAATGACGTCCAGATTGTGTTCAACGACAATCAGTGAATGACCTTCTTCAAGTAACTGCTCAAAAGCAAACAATAGTTTTTTGATGTCATCAAAATGCAAGCCGGTGGTGGGTTCGTCAAACAGAAATAACTTTTTTTCCTCACTGGAGCGGGCGGATTTTTTGGCCTTGGCCAGATGTGCTGCCAGTTTCAATCTTTGTGCTTCACCTCCACTGAGAGTTGGTACGGGTTGTCCGAGAGCAAGATAACCGAGGCCGACATCAATCAGTGGGCTCAAGGCTTTGCGAACCTCTTTATGGGCGGCAAAAAATTCGACGGCATCATCGACCGTCATCTCAAGTGTTTGTGAAATATTAATTGCCTGACCGGTCTCTGGATGTACCAGCTTTATATCCAGCACTTCATCCCGATAGCGACTGCCGTTGCAAGCGTGGCATCGTAAGTAGACATCGCTTAAGAACTGCATCTCTACGTGTTCGAATCCATTGCCGGAACAACTCGGGCAGCGCATGCCGGAGTTAAAGCTGAAGCTGCTCGCGGTATAGCCTCGACGTTTCGCTTCAGGGTCGAGAGCAAACAGCTTACGTATGCCATCAAACGCCCCGGTGTAACTCACCGGATTGGAGCGTGCCGATTTACCAATAGGTGATTGATCGACCATCACCACCTCGTCGATATGTTGGTGGCCGGTAAGCGATTTGTGCTCACCTGCAAGCTCAGTGGGTTTTCCCTTAACGCGGCATAGGGCGCGATATAAAGTGTCTTGTATTAAGGTGGATTTGCCCGAGCCGCTGACACCGGTCACGCACACGAGTCGGTTGAGTGGAAACTCAAAATCTATTGCTTTCAGGTTATGTTCGCAAGCACCTTTAATGGTGATGCTTTGTGTCGACGCCTTACCCGCCACATTGACGCGGCGATCGAGTGTTTTTTCGTGGCTGAGATAAGCAGATGTTAATGAGTTTTTTGCTTTGGCGAGTTTATTGGTATTGCCAAAAAAAGAAATCTCCCCTCCATGGCTCCCGGGGCCCGGACCCATATCAATGACCTTGTCTGCAGCGAGAATGATTTGCGGATCATGCTCTACCACCAATAGGGAATTGCCGGAATCGCGCAATCTCTTTAATACGCCAATGACCCGATCTATGTCTCTCGGGTGTAGCCCGATGCTCGGCTCATCTAACACGAATAGCGTGTTTACCAGTGAGGTGCCGAGCGCTGTGGTTAAGTTAATACGCTGCACTTCACCCCCGCTAAGAGTTCTTGATTGCCTATCAAGCGTCAGATAGCCCAGCCCGACATCATTTAAGTAGCGTAGCCTTGAGTTGATTTCGCCCATCAACATATCTGTCGCTTCGTCGAGTGGTGCGGGAAGTTCAAGCATTTTGAAAAACTGTATGCAGTCACTTAATGGCAGCTGCATTACGTCGTATAGCAATAAGCCTGGGAGTTTCTTAAGTTTGGCGTCGCTGAGTTTGTTGCCCTTCGGGACAAAACGCTTGTCAGCGGCGAGCACCTTTGCGGCCCCAGATGATGTGCCGATTCTCCACCACAGCGCTTCTGGCTTTAGTCGTGCGCCATCGCAGGTTTCGCAGGGCGTGTAGGAGCGATATTTAGAGAGCAATACGCGAACGTGCATTTTGTAGCTTCGCGTTTCAAGCCAGTTAAAAAATCGCGCCACGCCATACCAATGGGAACCATCCCATTCGCCTTCACCTTCCAGTACCCATTTTTTTTGTTTCGCGGTGAGTTTTTTCCATGGAACTTTGGTGGGTATGTCATGCCGTTTGGCAAACTTCATTAAGTCTTTCTGGCATATCTCATTGGTTTTGGTCTGCCATGGCTTAATCGCCCCTCCGGCAAGCGTTAGCGCTTCATTGGGCACAACCAGATTGTAGTCAATACCCATAGTGCGTCCAAACCCGCGGCAGGCCTCACAGGCTCCCAGTGGTGAGTTGAAAGAGAAAAGGCTGGGGGTGGGGTCGCGGAAATGCTTATCGCAACTTGCACATATAAAGTCTGCCGAAAAATGTTGTGCCTTGCCCGCTTTGCGATCTTCATCCAGCGGATACCAGGTGGCCTTGCCGCGGCCGTGTTTAAAAGCGGCTTCAAGTGCCTCTGTGATTCGGCTTTTGTTGTCCTTGGTGAGCCGGAAGCGATCCTGTACAACCTCGATCGAATCTTTGTACTGCTTGTGAATTCGGGTGTAACCCTGCCTTTGCAGCCAGGTTTCCACTTCATCAGTAGTAAAGTTCTTTGGTACGGATACGGTGAAGGTCACCATGCCGCGCGCGGTGTTACTTTTTGCGCTGGCAAGCTGTGCGATTGCAATTTGATCGGGCGTTTCGCGTTCTACGTGCCTGCCGCAGTCCGGGCAATGCAGATGGGCGGCTCGGGCGAATAACAGCTTCAGATGATCGTTCAGCTCGGTCATCGTACCGACAGTTGATCTTGATGTTCTGACCGGGTTGGTTTGATCGATCGCAATGGCGGGTGGAATGCCATCAATGCGATCTACTTTTGGCTTGTCCATCCGATCCAGGAACTGTCTGGCGTATGGTGAAAAAGTTTCCACGTAACGCCGCTGACCTTCGGCGTAGATCGTATCGAACGCAAGAGAGGACTTGCCGGATCCGCTGACGCCTGTGATAACCACCAGTTCCCCGTGCGGGATATTGATATCCAGGTTTTTGAGATTGTTCTGGGTCGCGTTTTCAACAACGATACTTTTTAGGGGCATATCAGGCGTTAAATACTTACTGGCAGTGGCTGGTCAGTATATTGGCTTGGCTGATCTGTGTCGCGTTTTGTCGCAGGCTTGTCGTGTGTCCGGAACCTTGTTAAAAAGAGGGTGTCTGATATGAGATATAGTCTGTCCCCGAAGTTCATCAATTCCCCCCGTTTGCAGAGGTGTAAGGTCATATCAATGAGGAAAATTCTATTAGTAGAAGACGATCCGGACCTCGCGCAACTCGTGTCATTGCAGTTGCAGGATATTGATGTTGAGTGCCGATGGATCTCAAACGGTCGTGAAGCGCTTGAGTCGGCGACCACCGAACACTATGACATGTTGATGCTGGATGTCATGTTACCGGAGGTCGACGGGCTTGAGATTTGTCGAACGGTCAGGTCAGTAAATCGCCATATTCCCATTATGATGGTGACCGCCAAGGTATCGGAGATAGATCGTGTGCTTGGTCTGGAGTTGGGGGCGGATGACTATATTACCAAGCCATTTAGCACCATGGAATTACTGGCGAGAGTCAAAGCGCTACTGCGCCGTGCCAATGTGGCTGACTCTGTGGCATCTGACAACGATAAGCCTGCGCAGTCGTTGGAGTTCAAGGAGCTGAAAATTCTTGAAGAGAGTCGACGCGTCTATATAAGCGACAAGGAGATAGATCTGACGCCAAAGGAATACGATCTGCTGCATCATTTTATCACCAACCCGGGGCGGGTATTTTCGCGTATGGACCTGTTGGATAAAGTGTGGGGTTATCAGTATGAAGGTTACCACCACACAGTTAACTCCCATATAAACCGTCTGCGAACCAAGGTGGAGAAGAATCCGGCGGAACCTGAATATATTCTCACCCGTTGGGGCGTAGGGTATGAGTTTGCGACCGAGTGAGTAGCGGCAATTATATAGTTGAGTGTACGACTTGATAAAATCTTTATACGCAAAGCTTGCGCTCACGTTGATTGTTTTATTGTTTGTTACTGCGGTTGTCTACTCCGCCATTTCGTACTATCTGACGCGATCCAATATCATTGCTGAGGTGCAAAGAGAAAATGCAGATATAGCGGTCAATCTGTCCAATGAAATTACGCAGACGGTAAGTGGTGAAATCGATGCGCATTTTACTGAGCGGTTGTTTCGCACCATGACGATCGTCAATCCGGATGTGCAGCTCTACCTGCTTACACCTGATGGTGAAATTCAAGCCTTTTCGGTGGAGGATAGGCCGGTAGTGCGGAACGTTGTAGAGCTCGAACCGCTGCAGAAGTTTCTATCAGCAGATAGACAATTCCCTTTGTTTGGGCAAGATCCGTTGGCAGAAGATTCAATGGTGACCTTCTCAGTGGCTGAGTTAATAGTCAGAGACAAGTTAGTCGGATATCTTTACATCACGCTACATGCTCAAGGTGAAGGTGCTTATGACGCAGGTGGGCCCCGCAAACTGATCTCAACTATAGGTATCTCTGCTTTGCTTGGAAGTTTGCTGGTGTCTTTGCTGGCAGGTTTATATATATTCAAGCGTATCACCTCACGCTTACAGTTGTTGAGTCGTGAGATTCAGAAATTCAGAGAGTCCGGTTTCAAAAAGACCATAAGCTATAAAGATCTATCAAGCGATACATCGGACGATGAAATATCCAGGCTGGGTGCGAGCTACGACGAAATGTCGAATCGCATTGTTGATCAAATTCAATTGCTTGAAGCGCAAGATCAAAACCGACGTTCATTCATTGCCAATATTTCGCATGATCTACGAACCCCCCTCACCGCGACCCAGGGTTATCTGGAGATGGTTCTGCATAAGAACGATCAGCTCGATGAGAAGCAGAGAGAGCAATACTTAAGCATTGCGTTGAAGCATAGTAATAGGCTTAAAGCGTTGATCAGTGATTTATTTGAACTGGCAAAGCTTGAAGATCGGTCAGAAGAAATGGCCCGTGAACAGGTTTGTTTGTCTGAAGTTATTGGTGATGTGCATCAAGGGTGTTTGCCGCAGGCCAGAGATAAGCAGATAAGCCTAAGCTGTCATGGAGCAGACAAGCCAATGACCGTGACAGGTGATCTGGCGTTAATTGATCGTGCAGTAAGCAATTTGTTGGTCAATGCGATTCAATACACACCGGATGGTGGTCAGGTGGATGTCACCGTAGAGTCAGATAAAGAGAAAAACCGGGTTAGACTGCGGGTAGAGGACAACGGGCCGGGGATTGCGCCGGAAGAGCTAAAGAAAATATTTAAACGCTTTCACCGGGCTGATAACGAACACAGTGAAAGTGGCAATGCAGGGTTGGGGCTTGCAATAACTCAGCGCATTGTGGAGCTGCACGGCGATACACTATTGGTGGAGAACACTGGCAGTGGCACACGCTTTTCGTTTTCATTGCCGGCGGCTTAGGTTGTAGCAGCTTGGAAGCGGAGTTTCTACTCTAAGCTGGGTACGTAGATGTGTGTGCTTGTGCACTACTATCTGCTGTAAGAAAGCTGTGTATATTTTGACCAAGTAATTCGAAACAGAAACACTGAACAGAACGTGAATAGAATAATGAGAAGACGACGAATATACAAAGACCCTCATGCCTTATCTAAGAAAGTGCTGGCTGGCGTTGTTCTTGTGGCGTGCGTTGGGATTTTTATCTGGGTGCTGGTTTTTCTGACCTAGTACACTAGATGTAGTTTCCGGTACAAATCTTCTCCTGTGATGTGCGGCATTCAGTAACTTGATTTGGTAGCGGGTTATACAACGTCATATTCTATGAAGCCTTCTGTTGTTTTCGTGTGACCAGCCAGACGCCAGTGGCGGCGACTGCCATGCCGCACCACGCCATCACTGTCATTCGCTCGTCCAATACAATCCATGCGATCAATGCTGATACCGGTGGCACCAGGAAGAACAGTGCTGATACCCGCGTGGCTTCGCCGTTACGTATCATCATTAATAACAGGCTGATGGCGAGAATTGAGTTGCAGACCACCAGATAAGCAAGCGCAAAAAGGAACGGCACGGTGACATTGATGTGCATGGCTTCAAAGGTCCATGCGAGTGGCAAGGTACATAAGAAGCCGGTGGTGTATTGTACGGTGTTGCTGGTTAACGGGTGCTGGTTGATACCGTATCGCTTTTCCCAGATCGTGGCGATAGTGATGGCAAACAGTGCGGCTATAGAAAACAATATAACTTGGCTGCTTACCGCCTGCACACCACTGTTACCGAAGATAACAAGTGCAGTACCCAGTAGTCCGAGGAGTAGGCCGAGCCAGCGTTTTCTGGAAACGGTTTCCTTTGACAGGCGGGGCATTATCAAAGCGACCAGTATAGGCTGCAGGGAGGTGATGAGAGCCACTGACCCGGCTGACCCGCCTATTGAAAATGCGACCCACGCGGTGCCGAAGTACACCACTTGCATGAAAAACCCAACGACTATCAAATGACCCCATTGTTTTTTTGTAGCAGGGAGTGGAGGCTTTAGCCAGATGATAAAGGGTAGTAATAACACCACCACACAAAAGTATCGTAGCGACAACAATGTAATTGGGTCAGCGTCAAAAATTCCGATTTTAGCGACGGTAAAACCAGCTGACCAAAGCAGTAAAAATATGGCAGGTGCAGTGCGTACCAGTAGTGCTTTGCTCAAAATCGTTTCCGGGAAATTGTAAGGGCGCGCAGCGACAATACCGATCCTTGCATCAAGTTGCCAGCACTACTGTTTACAGGCACTGATCTTGCAAATGCCGCAGACTTTTTAACAGGATCTTGAGCAATGCAATTCGCGAGAAAACTCAGCCTTAGTTTTGGATTGGCCACACTGTTGGCTCTATTGGCAGCCTGTGGTGGCGAGACACCTGATCGTAAGCCGCAGTCTGTACAAGAAGTGGCTCAGGACGATTCACCCATGACCCATGTTGTGCTCACAACCAATATGGGTGAAATCGAATTAGCGCTTGATGCAGAAAAAGCCCCGATATCTGTGGCTAACTTTCTTGCCTATGTGGATAACGGTCACTTTGAAGGTACGATTTTCCATCGGGTGATACCGGGGTTCATGGTGCAGGGTGGTGGCTTTGATACAGAGTATCAGAAAAAAGCAACGCTCAATCCGATTGTGAACGAAGCGACGAACGGCCTGAAAAACGTTAAGTACAGTATTGCTATGGCGCGTACTTCCGTGGTGAACTCAGGTTCATCGCAGTTTTTTATTAATGTTGCCGATAATGCTTTTCTTGATCATCGCGATACCAGTGCTGCGGGTTTTGGCTATGCGGTGTTTGGTCGAGTGGTAACCGGGACTGATGTGGTTGATCAGATGGCTGCTGTGCAGACCGGGGCTGCCGGTCGGTTTGCTAAGGATGTTCCGGTTGAGGCGATTGTTATTGAGGGAGCTCGTCGGAAGTAGGTCCTGGTTGCCGTTGATGCGATTGCATTAACGGCTTTATGCGTCAGGTTTTGAGCTTTTTCGAAGAATCGGTAAGTGGTGAGCCGCTTATGCTCGTGTTTATGTACTTATGCTAAGTGCAGCAGCCAGATCGTTTTTTCTTTTAATAAACACTTCAGATTGCAGCACTTCTGAATTGATGATGGACTGTGGAGTCTCGCCGCGCATGATTGCCAGGCAGGCATCTACATCGGCGGCGCCAATACCGTGCATGCATTGATCGGTAAAGCACAAGGCGTGGGGTGAAAGAATGACGTTGTCCATGGTGACCAGTGGGTTGTCCAGGCTTATGGGTTCTTGTTCGAAAACGTCGAGACCCGCTCCTGCCAGCGTGCCTTGTTGTAGCGCATCTATAAGTGCTGCTTCATCCACTACCGGGCCACGCGCTGTGTTAATCAGGTAGGCATCGGGTTTCATCATCGCCAGTCGTTCGCGGTTGACGATGTGGCGGGTCTCTTCGTTTAACAGGCAGTTGACGGTCAGAAAGTCAGCCTGTTTAAACACCTCTTCCAGCGATACCAATTCAACATTGAGTGCTGCGGCCACTGA
>CALGJU010000081.1 GCA_937928685.1 uncultured Granulosicoccaceae bacterium | reverse complement strand
AATCCATTCCCTACGCCCGCTTTATCAGACAGTGATTTCAGGATCAATTGTCCCAGATCATCGGTGCCGATCAATGCGCCGATAATTACCATCGACAGTGCAAACACAACGGTCTGGTTAATGCCTAGTGCTATATGTGGAAATGACATGGGTAGCTCGATTGACACCCAGCGCTGTAGTCGATTGACACCAGACATAGAGCCTGCGTCATGCAGTGCTTCCGGTACGCTGCGAAGACCCTCTACGGTATAGCGTGTAGCCGGGATGGTGGCGAATACTACAATCGCTATTAGTACTGAGGTGTCAGTGACGCCGAACAGCATCATCACCGGGATGAGATAAATAAATGACGGGAACGTTTGCAATGTATCGCAGACGGTTAAAATAAAACGCGTGGTGGTTTTGTTTTGTGCGCAAAGTGTTCCGATGGTTATACCGAGAATGCTTGAAATAATTACCGCAACTGACATCAAGTAGGTGGTGATTAACGCTCTGTCCCACCAATCAGTCAGGGCAATAAACAATAGCAGGCCACCGACAATAAGCGCTGAGCGGATGCCGCCAACGATAAACCCGGCGCCCATGGCCAGGGTGAATGTCGCGATCACTGGCATGCCGAGAAAGGCTTCTTTGATGGGTATCAGTACATCAACAATAAACCACTCATTGAATGCTTTGAGGGTGTAGAAGAACGTGTCCCACAACCAGTCGACACCGGCTTGCCAGAAAGCCTCGGTTGTGATGCCTTTGTTGTGTGGAATCAGGTACAGGTAATTAAATTCTTTCTTAAAAATAAATGAGCCAAGAAAGGCCAGAGCCACACCCACCACAAACACAAGCAAAAACATGAGTGAGTATTTGTGCTTTTGTTTAAACGATTCGTCGGCAAAGTAGTCAGTCTGTTTGTTGGCCCATGCAAGCGATAAGCGATCAAGTACGATGGCGATTAGTACAATACAAATTCCAATCTCTAAAGCCAGACCTATACGTAGGCGGTTCAGTGCGATAAGTAAATCGTTGCCAAGGCCTTTGGCGCCGATAAGTGAGGCAATAACCACCATCGCCAGGCACTGCATGATGACCTGATTTACGCCTATTAGTATGTCTCGTCGTGCAGTGGGAATCATCACGCGTCTTAGTAGCAGCCAATTGGTGCAGCCGCTCATTAAGCCAGCTTCCTGGACTTCAGGGGGGACTTTCTTTAAACCCAATAAAGTCAAGCGTACCATGGGAGGTGTGGCGAAGATAATGGTAGCAATAGCACCGGCATGATCCCCGATACCAAAAAATACCATCACAGGAATAAGGTAGGAGAAGTGCGGTACGATTTGAGCCACGTTGAGCAATGGGTCCATGATCTTCTCTACCCGTTTACTCTTAAAAGCCCAAAGTCCAAGTAATAGCCCAAGGAGTATTGCGATCGGCGCAGCGATCAATACAAACGATAAGGTTTGCATTGATGGTTCCCATTGTCCGAACACGGCTATGTATACCAGTGCTAACCCTGCAAATATCGCTAAGCCAATGCCGCTTAATGCGTAACCAAGAATAGCGGCACCACCGGCGACTACGATCCAGGGCAGGCCGGGCCACTTTGCCCATTGGTTTTCTGTGACCCAATCCCAGCTGGTGAATGTGACAATGGTCTTAACGCCACCAAGTAAAATTTCACGTACAAATTCAATCATGAAAAGTACAACGCCGGATATGCTGCGAGTAAACTCGCGCAGCAAAGGCTTTTGTTCAAACTCTTCTATATCTGGGTCCCAAACCTCAATTGGCCACCAGTCGTTCATCAAAAATTCGACGGCATTGTTGATCGTTAGCGGAAGCCAGTTCAACAGTGGTGGGAGTCGCCAGAGCAGGTTGTTTTCTGAGCGCGGGATAATAAAGTACAGCAGTAGAAAAACAACAATCAATAGAAGGAACTGCAGGTACTTTCGCGCCTTTAGTGCTTCCATCATGACGCTGTTCCTGTGGCATTATTTGAACGCTCGCCAAACAACAGGTTAACCACATCAGATGAGCGCACCGTGCCGACGATTTCTCCTGTGCCATCAACAATAGATACTGGTTTGTCTGAGTTCAAGACCACTTCAGCGACGGTTTCGATGACAGCGTCTTTCGAGATTCTTAAGTCAGCGATGTCTTCAGCCGGGTTGTAGGCATTCATGACGGTTTCAATTTTAAGTACTTTTTCGCGTGGAACTTCTTCGGTGAATTTGCGAACATATTCAGTAGCCGGGTTCAATACAATGTTGGCCGGCGTATCGAGCTGTTCAATAATACCGTCTTTCATAATCGCTATTCGATCAGCCAGCCGCAGCGCTTCATCGAAATCATGTGTAACGAAAAGAATAGTTTTGCTTAATACGCCCTGCAAACGCAGAAACTCATCCTGCATTTCTTTTCGTATTAAGGGGTCAAGAGCGGAGAAGGGCTCGTCCAGAAACCAGATGTCAGGCTCAATGGCCAGTGAACGTGCAATGCCAACTCGCTGCTGTTGCCCGCCTGAGAGTTGGCGCGGGAAATAATTTTCCCGACCAGACAGACTGACCAGGTCAATCATCTCTTTCGCGCGTTGCATGCTGTCTGATGTACTAACGCCTTTCACCTGCAGAGGGAAGGCGATATTTTCTAATACAGTTTTATGTGGCAGTAGTGCGAAGCTCTGGAAAACCATGCCCATTTTGCTGCGCCGTAACTGAATAAGCTTTTTATTGTTCATCGAAAGAATGTCTTCACCTTCGATATAGATTTTTCCTGCTGTGGCGTCAGTTAACCTTGATATACAGCGCAACAGTGTGGATTTTCCAGAACCTGATAGCCCCATGATAATCAACAGTTCGCCCGGGTAGACCTCAAACGATGCGTTGTTAACACCGACAATACAATCTGACTCCTGGAACTTAGCGGCATCAACCACTCCATTGGAGTCCTTCAGCATGCGCTTTGCGTTATCACCGAATATTTTGTAAACAGATTCGCAACGGATAACAGGTTCGATTGTGTTTGAAGAAGCCATAGGTTTTATTGTTCTGTTTCGTATTGATGAAGGATATCACCCACTGGATTAATACGCTTTCCAGTAACTGTCTTCATCATGGTTTATTACGATGCTTGGGCGGGTAGTAATCACCGCTCAAAAAAAAGCCCCTCTGGCTCATTTGATCCAGAGGGGCTGCGGTTACATCTTAACGCTGTTTACATTTAACAAGCATTTAGTGATCCGGGATTACTTAGTCCAGGGCATCCACACCGCTTCGTTGTCAGCAAGCCACTGCTTGGCAGCGTCTTTATGGTCCAGTTTGTCAACATCAACCAGTGCTGCCATCTGACCAATCTGCGTGGTAGAGAAGTCTAGCTTGGTGAATGCAGTGTATGCAGCAGGATGAGTTTTAGGGAACTTGTAGTTAGCTGCTTTTTTCAACCAGCCTTTAGGTGAACCACAGCTTCCGTCACCACCGTCTGCTTTACGGCAACCTTCAGTGTACTCAGGGAATTCAATGAAAGTGAATCCGTCAGCATCAGTAAAGTTGGGCGTCCAGTTAAATACAATAGTGCCTCGACCTTCTTTTTTGGCTGAAGCCAGTTCAGTCCATAGTGCATCAGCACCACCTGCGAACTTGACTGTCCATGTGTCAGCAAGACCAAGTGCTTCCAGACGTTCAGGCATTAGGTCACCGTGCCAGCTCTGTGGTCCTTCCAGCCAACGGCCCTTTCCACCGGAGTCAGCAGTGGCGAAAACCTCAGGGCAATCTTTTAGCGCTTCCCAGTTTGGAAGGCCGGGGCACAGGTTCTTTTCTATAACCCAGGTTGGAACACCCATTTCTTCAAGCGTAGTGGCAGAGTGAGTGCCAGCGTCAATCACACCACCTTTAGCCATCGCGTTGTAGAAAGACTTGCCGAAGGTTGACTGCCACACTTCATGCGAAAGGGTAACGTCACCGTTTCTTATGGATTCATATACCGCTTGTGAATCAGCAGGTACATACTCAACGTTGCTTCCCATTTTTTCGAACATGCCACCGATGACATAGGCCATCACAACCTGGCTGGACCAATTGTGAATGGGGATAACGATCGGGGCAGTACTGTCAGCAGCGCGGGCAATGCCTGTTGCGGATAGTAGCGACACACAACCGGCGACCACTAATGCGCGGAGTGATGTGGGTGCTTGTAGCTTCATAATTTTTCCTCTGTTTTCAAAATTCCGCAGAACCAGCGTTCTATCGGGATGGCACTCTCAATAAAGATTCTACAGTGCGGGTCTCTGAAAAGTGCAATTGGAACGTACCATTATTGTTCGTAATGGACAAATGTCGCTATCAAAATAACCTGAAATATCAGTTGCTTTGTACCAATTTTGCACCTCTAATGTCGCTTCATTGTTCTGATCGGGAGCTAAGTATTTGATTAATTCCTGATGACTCCATAACTGCCCACTTGAAAAATAAATTGGCGTTTTGTTTCCATGCTGTGTGCCACTAGTTCCCGGACAAGCTACTGGAGCGGTTGGCGGCGAGCGCTTGCAAGCGCCATGGCAAGTCTGCGCAGGCCAGGTACTTCTTTCAGTCGGTAAATCATCTCTGAGAAATTAGGTCTTGGCCTGCAAATGTTTGTGGTGTAGTGTTCGTTATAAGGTATGTGGTATCCCACAGATTTTAGAAGCGAGGATGAATTGCAGCAAAAGCCACAGACAAACAGCATCAGCTTGCGGCCGGTAACGGCGAGCTTTTCATTGAAAGACCACACCTATGATGTGCTCAAATCGGCCATCATGGAAATGGACATCTATGGTGCTGACGCCAAACTGCGTCTTGATGAACGCCAGTTAGCTGAGCAGCTGCAGATCTCCCGTACACCCATCCGTGAAGCGCTGGCGCGCCTTGAGCGTGAGGGGTTTGTCGATATTCGACCCCGTAAGGGCGTGTATGTTCGTCCTAAAACCTTGCCTGAAGTACTTGACATTGTCGTTGTCTGGGCAGCGCTTGAAAGTATGGCGGCGCGGTTGGTTACTCAGGTGGCAAGCGACAAAGAAATTGCCTCGCTGCGTGAGCTTGGGGTTAAGCACAGCAGTGATTCAAGCCGTGCTGATATAGAAGAGTACTCCGCTGCTAACATTAAATTTCATCAGCGAATTTTAGAGCTGTCTGCTTGCACCTTATTAAGTGAAACGGCAGATCGTCTGTTGCAGCATATGCATGCGGTAAGACGCCGTGCAATGCATGAAAAAGATCGAGTCAGTCGTTCTGTGGTTGATCACATGGCCATTATTGAAGCGATAGAAAATCGCGAAGGCGAGCTTGCAGCGATGCTGGTGCGCGATCACACAATGAAATTACACGATCATATTAAGAATACGTGGCAAGAGTTAGAAAGCCGGAGCGATAATACGCTTTAGCGGCCTACAATCAAATTGGAGGAGGAAACCAATGTCTGTAGAGTTGCAGGAAAGACCAGAGAGTAAGGCTGAAACCGAGGAGCAGTTGACTGACGGGTTTCATTTACTTATTGATGCATTAAAATTGAACGGTCTGAATACTATATATGGAGTGCCGGGCATTCCGATCACTGACTTTGGCCGCCTGGCGCAAGCCAGTGGTATGCGTGTTCTCTCTTTCAGGCACGAACAACATGCAGGTAATGCCGCTGCGATAGCCGGTTATCTAACTAAAATGCCTGGCCTTTGTCTTACCGTGTCAGCGCCGGGTTTTCTCAACGGCCTAACTGCGCTCGCAAATGCGACCACCAACTGTTTTCCGATGATTCTGCTTAGTGGTTCATCAGAGCGTGAAATTGTCGATTTGCAGCAAGGCGACTATGAAGAGATGGACCAGTTGGCGATAGCCAAACCACTGTGTAAAGCAGCCTTTCGAGTTTTGCATGCAGAAGATATTGGAATTGCAGTGGCGCGCGCGATACGAGCTGCAGTTTCAGGTCGGCCGGGTGGCGTCTACCTTGATTTACCTGCAAAACTTTTTGGTCAGGTCATGAATGCTGATGCCGGTGCTAAGTCATTGGTTAAGGTGATTGATCCTGCACCAGAGCAACTGCCATCACAGGCGTCGGTAAAGCGCGCACTTGATGTGATCAAATCTGCCAAAAAACCCTTGATCATTCTAGGTAAAGGTGCTGCCTATGCGCAGGCAGATGATGTGGTGAAATCTTTTGTTGAGAAGAGTGGCATCCCTTTTCTTCCAATGAGTATGGCAAAAGGCCTGTTGCCTGATATGCATCAGCAGAATGCTGGTGCTGCACGTTCATTAGTTCTAAAAGAATCCGATGTTGTCATCATGGTGGGGGCCAGGCTGAATTGGTTGTTGTCTCATGGTAAAGGCAAGAGCTGGGGTGAGCCGGGCAGCAAACGGTTTGTACAAATTGATATAGAGCCGCGTGAGATGGACAGCAATGTAGAAATTGCCGCACCTTTGGTGGGTGACATTGGTTCTTGTCTAGGTGAACTGTTGACTGCTATGGGTGATCAATTTCCAGCTGCACCTGATGGTTGGATATCAGCGGTTAACACCAAACGTGAAGCCAATACCGCAAAGATGAATCAGCGGCTCGGTAGTGATACCACGCCAATGGACTTCCATACAGCGCTTGGTGCACTGCGGGAAATTATGCAACAGCGACCTGACGCTATGCTTGTCAACGAAGGGGCTAATACCCTGGATTTTGCCCGAAGTATTATTAATATGAGTAAGCCCAGAAAGCGTTTAGATGTAGGTACGTGGGGCATTATGGGGATAGGCATGGGGGCCGCAGTGGCTGCTGCAGTTGAAACCGGTCACCCCGTGCTTGCTGTGGAGGGTGATAGTGCCTTTGGCTTTTCCGGAATGGAGGTCGAAACCATTTGTCGTTACAACCTGCCAGTGTGCATAGTGGTGTTTAATAACAACGGAATTTATCGTGGCACTGATGAAAATAACAATGGTGACGGTGATGTTGCGCCAACGGTGTTTGTTAAGAACAGCCGCTACGACAAAATGATGGAAGCGTTCGGTGGGGTAGGTGTGTACGCCACTACCAGGGATGAGTTAACTACTGCCGTTAATGAAGCCATGGATACCGGCAAGCCTACTCTAATAAACGCGGTTATCGATGAAAACGCAGGGACTGAAAGTGGCCGCATCGGAAATCTCAATCCACAAAGTGTGGTAAAAAAATAACTACATATCTGTCATAAGTTTAGGACGATGAAACACTCCCTGGTAGAGAAATGAAAGCATTAGAAGGCGTTAAGATACTTGATTTTACCCATGTGCAATCCGGACCAACCTGTACACAGTTGCTGGCATGGTTTGGTGCAGATGTTATAAAGGTGGAGCGACCCGGTGTCGGTGATGCCACTCGCAAACAACTAACAGACGTGCCGGGTGCAGACAGTCTGTACTTCACCATGCTTAACCACAACAAGCGTTCAATAGAACTTAATTCTAAAGATGAAACCGGTAAAGAGGTCTTGACCAGACTCATAGAAGAGTGTGACGTGCTGGTTGAGAATTTTGCCCCCGGTGCGCTTGATCGTATGGGGTTTTCCTGGGAGCGAATTCAGGAAATCAATCCGCGTTTGATCATGGCATCTATTAAAGGCTTTGGGCCTGGTAAGTATCAGGAGTGCAAGGTGTATGAAAATGTGGCGCAGTGTGCTGGTGGCTCTGCATCAACCACTGGCTTTCTTGATGGGCCACCCCTGGTGACAGGTGCGCAGATTGGTGATTCCGGTACCGGGCTGCATTTGTGTCTGGGTATTGTCACGGCATTATTCCAAAGAGAAAAGAGCGGCAAAGGTCAAAAGGTCAGCTGTGCCATGCAAGATAGTGTGTTGAATCTAGCACGCGTCAAGCTGCGTGATCAACAGCGGCTTGATACCGGCCCCTTAAAAGAATATTCACAGTTCGGAGAAGGCGTACCGTTTGGTGATACTACACCAAGAGCTGGCAATGATTCCGGTGGCGGTCAGCCGGGGCGGATACTTAAATGCAAGGGATGGGAACAAGATCCTAACGCTTACACCTACTTTATTATTCAGGCTGCAGTGTGGCAAAAAATCTGTGATTTGATTGATAAGCCGGAATGGAAAACCGAAGAGGGTTATGCCAAACCGCCGGAACGGCTGGATAAACTCAATGAGATATTCTCAACCATTGAAGAGTGGACTAAAACCAAAACCAAGTTTGAAGTAATGGACATATGCAACCCGTTTGATATCCCCGTCGGGCCCATCCTTTCAATGAAAGAAATCTCAGAAGACGAGGGTTTGTTTGCCACCGGTACTATGGTAAAGGTTGATCATCCGGAGCGCGGTGAATATTTAAGTGTCGGCTGCCCGATCAAGCTATCAGACAGTGAGGTAGAAGTGATTCGTTCTCCGTTGTTGGGGGAGCATACTAGTGAGATACTCAGTGATGTACTCGGGTATAGTGGTGATGAGCTCAAGAGAGTGGTTGACTCTGGAGCGGTAGGCGACGTTAGTACCTGAATATAAAGTGTGTGATGGGGGAGGAAAATTATGCGGTTAATTGTCATGGGGCAGCAGGCTTTTGGCAAGGATGCTTTATCAAAAATACTTGATGCGGGTATCGATGAGGTTGTCGCAGTCTACTGTGAGCCGGATAAAAAATCGGTTGATCCAATTAAAGAGTTTGCGCTTGAAAAAGGCATTCCGGTAGAGCAACCCGCGCACTTTAAAGATGACCAAGCCCTCGCAACCCTCAAGGCATATGATGCAGACTTAATGGTCATGGCGTTTGTAAACGTCTTTGTTCCTGAGGCAGCTCGTGATACCCCTAAGCAAGGCTCAATCTGTTTCCATCCGTCGTTACTACCATTGCATCGCGGCCCGTCAGCAGTTAACTGGCCGATAATCATGGGGCGTAAAGAATCCGGATACTCGTGGTTTTATCCAACCGACGGTCTGGATGAGGGCGATGTGTTGCTGCAGTGGCAATGTCCGATCGATCCAGATGATACGGTGATCAACCTCTATTTTAAAAAGATATATCCGTCAGCGGTTGATTCGGTGCTTGAGGTTTGTGATTTATTTCGCTCGGGCAATCCGCCACATATTGTGCAAGATGAAGCGCTTGCTACCTATGAACGACGCTGCACGAAAAAGCATGCGCATATCGATTGGTTTAAATCGGTTGATCAGGTCTATAACCTGATTCGCGGAACCAATCCGTCTCCGGGTGCCTGGACCACCCATAACGACGTCGAAATAAGTATTTATGACAGCGTTCGAGTTTCTGGTGATGGCGTAGCTGGTAGGGTGATGGATATATCGCCGGAAGGTGTGGTGATACAAAGTGTCGGTGGTCGAGTATTAATTAAGCGTGTTAAGCCAAGTGGTGGTGAAAAGGTCGCAGCTAGCGAATGGGCCACTTCTATTGGCCTGTCAGTTGGGGATACACTCGGGTAAGAGTAAATGTAAAGAACGTAGGAAGCGGGAATTATTTAATCGCAAAGGCAGGGGTATTTATTCTGTCATTCGATTGTTGTGACTTTGAGGTATGGGTCATTGTAACGCACACGAATTACACCTTGGCTTATTAGGTGAATATGAGTGGTTTTGTTTTTAAAGCAAGAGAGGAATAGAACAATGTTTATGCAAAAATTTGTTTTAGGCGCGGTAGCGGCGATTGCTGTAACGGCGGCCGGTGTAGCTCAGGCCTGGGAGCCTGTTAAGCCGGTAGATTTTGTCATCATGGCCGGCAAAGGTGGTGGTGCTGATAAAATGGCCAGGCTGATGCAGTCTATCGTTGAAAAAGAAGATCTCGCCGCAAGGCCTTTGGTGCCGACCAATAAGTCTGGTGGTTCAGGTGCAGAAGCGTTGGTCCATATGAAAGGGGTCACTGATCCGGATCACACCATCATGGTGACTTTGAACTCGTTCTTCACCACACCGCTTCGTCAGCCGGGGCTTGACGTTGATATCATGAAATTCGCGCCTGTCGGACGAATGGCTGAAGATACTTTTTTACTTTGGGTGCACAAGGACGCCGGCATCAATAGCTTTGAAGAGTTTGTAGCTGAAGCAAAAAAACGCGGCTCCGGCTGGGTAATGGGTGGTACGGGTAAAAACTCGGAAGATAACATCATTACTGATCACCTTAACGGAGCTTATGATCTCAAGATTAAGTACATACCCTATAAAGGTGGTGGTGCAGTGGCCAAAGATTTAGCAGGTCAGCAGATTACCAGCTCGGTCAATAACCCATCAGAAGCGCTTGGCTTTTATGAGAGCGGTGATGTGATTCCACTGGTCGCATTCACTGATGAGCGGCTGCCATTGTTTCCTGATGTGCCAACGCTTAAAGAAACGGGCTCCGACTTTTCCTACTTCATGCAGCGCTCAGTGGTAGGGGCACCTGGTATGTCTGATGATGCATTGGCCTATTACACAGGCTTATTCACTAAGGTCTATGAATCAGCAGATTGGCAGGAGTACAAAAGCAAGAAATCACTCATGGGTGATTTCATGGCGGGTTCTGATCTTGCTGGCTACTGGGACACTCAGCGAACAAGGCATCAAAGTATTCTGAAAGCTTCAGGTGCTATTAAATAAAGAGGGTTAACACACCGCCCGCAATGGGCGGTGTTTTTTTCTGTGTGAGCAATTAACTGCCCAGTCCAATAGAAGGCTTTACGTAATGCGACGCGCTGAACTAGTCACCGCAATTGTACTTGCGATGTTCTCGATGTATCTAATGTGGAAGAGTGGCGAAGGGCCCAGCTGGGACCCTGATATCGCACGCTTCGACAACATAGGGTTTGATGAAACCGGCACGCCAGGTTCCGGGTTCTGGCCGTTTTGGCTTTCCCTTGCGATGCTACTGTCATGCTTTTGGGTCATGTTTAACTGGTGGCGTCGTACCTCACCCCCTTCGCAATCCGATCTTCCCTATATGGATGGCTATTCATGGAAGATGATGTTGCTGGTTGGGGGTGGTCTGTTTGCTTTTCTCGGCGTCGTTGAGTGGCTGGGGTTTTACGTCGGTATCTTTCTCTTCCTGGTGTATTACCTGAAGTTTCTGGGTAAGCACTCATGGGTTAAGACACTGATTATTTCACTGTGTACACCAGTTTTTTGCTTCTTCTTTTTTGATGTGGCGATGCGTATTGTTTTGCCTAAGGGCATCACTGAACCGTTCTTTCTCCCACTTTACGACATTTTCCTCTGAGGACAGACTGATGGAAGTTCTCCCTTCGCTGTTAGACGGCATTTTTCAAGCACTGCAGCCGGTTAATCTTGGCTTGTGTGTACTTGGTGTGATTATCGGGCTTTTTGTTGGGGCAATGCCGGGGCTTGGATCGGTCAACGGTGTGGCGATCCTGCTACCTTTTACGTTTGTCATTCAGGAGCTCACAGGAAGCGTTTCGTCACCAATGATTTTTCTCGCCGCCATCTACTATGGGGCGATGTACGGAGGGGCGATATCGTCGATAACGCTTGGCATACCGGGGGCTTCTACGGCGGTAGCCACAACGTTTGATGGTCGGCCACTTGCACTGCAAGGCCATGCGGAACGTGCCCTTGTTACCGCTGCCATAGCTTCGTTTGTCGGTGCGACTGTAGCCAACATATTATTTACTTTGTTTGCACCACCGCTTGCAGGTGTAGCACTTAAGTTCGGTAATCCGGAAATCTTTGCACTGATGTTGTTGGCGTTTTCAACATTCATTGGTTTGGGCGGTGATGATATTCCAAAAACCATTATTTCTATCGCGCTCGGTCTGGTACTAGCGACAGTAGGCTTTGACATTATCACCGGTGAGCCGCGCCTTCAGTTTGGTGATCCGCTAGATTTTTTTCCAGCAACTAAAGACTTGATCGACACCACTGGCTTCTCACATGGAATACGGTTCTTGGTGTTAGCGATCGGTGTCTATGGCATTGGTGAGATGATCTGGACAATCAACTCAACCCGTGGCGAAGTTCATATGACGGAAGCTAACGTCAACTTTAAATCGGTATGGGCTGCGATAAAAGCGTTCCCGAAAGCCGCAAAGGGTACTTTCATTGGATCTTTCCTGGGCTTCTTTGTAGGAATTCTACCGGCGGCAGGGGCGACACCGGGCTCGTTGATGTCTTATGGTGTGACAAAAATGCTATCAAAAGACAAAGACTCATACGGAAAAGGCAACGTTAACGGAATCGCAGCGCCGGAGGCGGCAAACAACTCGGCCTCAACAGGTGCCATGCTGCCGATGATGACTCTTGGAATACCGGGTTCTCCTACTACGGCGGTTCTGCTCGCAGGTATGGTGATCTGGGGTTTGCAGCCGGGACCCTTGTTATTTTCTGAGCAACCAGAGTTTGTCTGGCCACTGATCGGTAGCTTTTACGTTTCAAACGTTGTGGCTGTGCTGGTGAACCTTGCCTTTATCCCTGTGTTCTTGTGGATGTTGCGTATGCCTTTCACCATCTTAGCGCCAATGATATTTGTGTTAAGTGTTATTGGAACGTATGCGGCGTATCAAAATATGTTTGACGTCTGGCTGATGCTGTTATTTGGTATGGGTGCATATTTATTAAGAATTTTGGATTACCCACTGGCACCGGCAGTGCTTGCTATTGTGCTCGGGCCAATAGCTGAACCTACCCTCAGGCAGTCGCTATTATTGTCAGACGGGGAGTTTTCTATCTTTATCAATCGGCCTATCGCAGGCCCTATTACCATCATTGCTCTGATACTGCTGTTTTTGCCGGTGGCAAAGTTTGCATGGGATAAAACACGCAGGCAGGCTGCGTAAGTCGGTAGCTTCAAGGTCACATAGCCTTGTCTACCGATCTCTCATCGTATGATGCATGGAATCCGGGGATTAGTTCGCAAATCCCCGCAGCACTACTGCCACTTGTCACCCTGTATCGTGAGGAAAATTCCACTGTCAGCTACGAAAGGGCAAAAGAGTTAGCTGATTTCTGTGGGTTAAGTACTTCCGAATTAATATGTTTTCGAGCTGAGCGGCTTGTTATACATGATCTATTGGTTCGAGTGACGTCAGAGTTGTATGTGCCTGATGGTCCCAACTATGAAGATCTTGGTATCAGTCTCCGCTCGATGGTTTCATCTATATACGAGCATCATGCAAGTCCGCAGATGCCGCTAATAGAGGTGGCGCTTCGTGAAGGAGTCGATGAGGCAAGAGCCATTATTGATAGTCAACTAAAAGAACAAATTTACTCATCAGAAAAAGACAGTCAATCAGTGGCGAAACGTAGCCTGTTGCAGCGTTTGTTTATCACTGGTGTAGAAAAAAATAAAACGCCTGCGAGTGCAGAACCTAGGGAGCTGGTGGCGTTAGCGAACTGGCAGAAGCGGTTGGCAACGGAAGATATTCCATTGAACCGTTACTGTCTTCAGGCATTGATAAAAGTGATTGGTGCACTGATTGGGCATCGTGGGCGGCTGCCGAGGGAGTCGCAGCTGATTGTTGATATAACGACCAATTACACAAGCAATAGGATTGGTGTTGATTTAGTCGCCAGTCAGATTGAACCTATTTTTAAGGCGGCGGTAGAGAAAGAGGGTTATCACTTTCTGCCTACACAACCCAAGCCATTTATAATGAATGTTAAAGGCGCATCTGCCTCTGGCAAAAGTACCATTCGACCACAGCAACGTCAGCTTGCCAACGAACTTGGCATTGCGTGGGAAAATTTTGCATTGATCAGTCCGGACTACTGGCGCAAGTACCTGATCGACTATGATTCACTTGGTGAAGACAGCAAGTACGCTGCAATGCTGACAGGGCAGGAGCTTGAGCTGATTGATAAGAAGCTAGATCGCTTTATGGCCAAAAAAGCCGCCAGAGGGTGCATTCCTCATCTTCTGATCGACCGCTTTCGTTTTGACAGTTTCAGTGTTGATAGCGGCAGTAAAGACAGTAAGTTGCTATCGCGCTTCGGTGATCAGATGTATTTGTTTTTAATGATAACGCCTCCTGCGGAAACTGTTGTACGGGCCTGGCAGCGTGGTCAGACTACCGGCCGCTTTAAAGCCGTGGATGATCTTTTACATCACAATATTGAAGCGTTCAGTGGCATGCCTGCGCTGTTTCTTTCATGGGTGTTGTCTGTAGATACGAAGATTCGTTTCGAGTTTTTAGATAACGATGTACCAAAAGGAGATCTACCCAGAACGGTAGCGTTCGGTTCAAACAATTCGATGACCATTCTAGACATAGAAATACTGCGCAACATCGATCGTTATCGTCAGCTAAATATTGATGCAAAATCGCCAGAGGAGGTTTTGCTGGCCAGCGCCAATGATCCGTTAAAAGACAATGAATTCATTGCGCGCTGCATCGATACAATAAAAGACGTAAAGCTTGCCGATGCAACCACAGCACAAGTGTATGCGTCTTTTGAGAATGGTGAGCTTGTGTTCGTTGATTCCGAGTGCCTCGGTAGGCAGAAAAATGCCCGAAACCTTAAAAGTCTACTGTCGACGTTGGGGCATGACCTGGCCGGGACCAACGCAGACCTGTCTGGAGACGTAAGTCTTCAGAACGATAAAAAGCATACCCTGGGTCAATGGAGTTAAGGCTTCTGCATTTCTGAGGTATGATTTGTCGGGCTAACCGATTCTTTGATTCCACCGTGTTTTTGTCTCTGAGGCCAGCAACAGCAACAGCAACAGCAACAGCAACAGCAGTAGAACAAACTCGGCTGATGCCCAATCCCCGGAGTTTATATGCCTTCAGTAACAGCAGGTTATTCAAGCCGATCAATCATACTTCATTGGATCGGGGCCATTGCGGTTGTTGCCTTGTTCATTTCTCATGAAGGGAGCAGGGACAGTGCTATGTTTGCTTTCCATGTGAGCGGTGGAGCGATATTAGGGGTACTGCTCATCTGGCGCATTGCCAGAAGGCCGCTACATGGATTCACAGATAAACCCGAGCAGCCAAAGCTTCTTAATCTGATATCGTCTCTGGTGATGTGGGGGCTGCTGTTATCACTCCTCGGGGTAGTGGTGACGGGATATTTGTTGCCCTGGACTCTCGGCAATCCGCTCGATATCTACGGGGTGGTGTCAATTCCGTCATTCATGGGTAGCGTTCCCATTTTACACTCCATAACAGAGAGGTTACATAACGTTACCGGCCATTTAATTGTCCCTTTAACCTTGCTCCATATATTGGGCGCTCTGAAGCATTGGCTGTACGATCGTGATGGCGTGATGCAGCGAATGTTTCGGTCGCACTCGGGGGGAAGGTAGTAGAACCAATATTCTCCATTCAGGGTAACCGTCACCCGTCCAGTAAAACAGGCGCCAATTTCCGATTAACGTGGTTCCTGCTTACCGTTTACAATAACGGTTATACTATTGTGATGAGCTATTCGCCCGATGCCTTGTAATATGCCGTTAAAGAGGTAAGGGTTTGTCCCGTGTATACCTGTGTTAATGCGCTGGTTCGACGGTGATTCTTTTTTAAATCAACCCACTATTAAGATGCACTTGGAATTAAGTGCAACTTATGGCCGTTAACGGATATTTTTAGATGCAACGTTCCACTCTTCTTGGAGAGGCTGCGATACCGGGAAGTGATCGTGTCTTGAAGCTTTTTCAAGGCAAGGATGACTGCAGTATCGTCTTGTCTGGCTGTGGCGAATTAATGTCTACTCGAAAGCATGCCTCAGAAGATGCACTGGGTACCTTGCCGTGTGAGATGCTTAAATCTGCTGATGAGGCGACTGTGCTCATTGGAGGCCTCGGTATGGGTTTCACCTTAGCGGCAGCACTGGCAGCCACCGGCCCGAAGTCGCGTATTACTGTGGCGGAGCTGGTAGAGGAGGTGATTGAGTGGAACAAAGGACCGTTGGGAAGCTTTTCAAATAATCCGCTTAATGATAGCCGGGTAACAGTATTCAACGGTGATGTGAGTGACATATTGCGCAAGGGTGATCAGCGCTTTGATGTGATCGCACTCGATGTTGATAACGGCCCGGAAGCGTTGAGTTCAAGTGGTAACGACTGGATCTATTCAAAAAAGGGTATACGCAGTGCGCGTGACTGCCTTAATCCGGGAGGAGTGCTCGCATATTGGTCCGCCAGTCCTGATTATCCTTTTGCTAACATGTTGGGTAATGCAGGTTTGCGTGTAACCGAAAAAACGGTCTATGCCCATGGGAACAAAGGCACAAAGCATACGATTTGGCTTGCGACTGTTGGGAAGCGCAGTGCTATGTTTCCGCACAG